>NZ_JBHWJQ010000009.1:0-214096 GCF_042731435.1 Streptomyces sp. NPDC059861
GAGACCGAGTTCGCCAACGACATCAAACCCTTCACCGCACCCGCCGACGCGGAGGCGGAGGAGGAGCTGGACCGCGAGACGGTCGTCGTCGAGGTAGGCGGCAAGCGCCTGGAGGTCTCCCTCCCGTCCTCCCTCGGCATGTCGCTGGCCCGCACCGGCCTCGCCGCCGGCGCCAAGCCGAAGCGCCGCGCCGCGAAGAAGTCGGGCCCGGTGGCGTCCGGCGACAGCCTCGCCTCGCCGATGCAGGGCACCATCGTCAAGATCGCCGTGGAGGAGGGTCAGGCCGTCAAGGAAGGTGACCTGATCGTCGTACTCGAAGCGATGAAGATGGAGCAGCCCCTCAACGCCCACAAGTCCGGCACCATCAAGGGCCTGACCGCGGACGTCGGCGCGTCGATCACGTCGGGCGCGCTGATCTGCGAGATCAAGGACTGAGCGGTCGTACGACATCCTGAGCGCCCGGCGGACCGGCTTCCCGTGTCCGTCGGGCGCTTCTGTTTCCCGCGCGGGCGTGGGCAAGCCGGTGCCGGCGGTGAGCCGGCGCCGTGGACCGGACGTACGGAGGCCGGGGGTGGGGCGCTCGTCGCCGTCCCCCGCGCAGCCGCACACGACGGCGCCGAGAAGACTTGACGGACCGCCTCTCAGGGCAGCCCGCTCAGTCGCGGGTCACGGCCTGTCACCGGCGCCGCAGATCGGCGACCCTGGCCCGTTCCCCGCCCGGCGACTGCTCGCCGAGGACGGCTGCCTGGCGCAGCGGCGACCCGGCGCCCGGGACCTGGCCGCGCCGGGGGCCCGGGAGCGGGACGTCCCGGCGCTGCTGGCGCGCCGGGGTGCCCTCACCGCCCGCGGTACCGGAGTTTCCCGAGGCTCCCGTGCCGGCCACGGCGATCTGGACGCCCTGGTCGGCCAGCGCCTGCAGCTCGGTGGCGGCTCGGTCGTCGTGGGCCGGCGGCTCGTCCGTCACGAGGCGGGTGATCACATCGGTCGGGACGGTCTGGAACATCGTGTCCGTACCGAGCTTGGTGTGGTCCGCGAGGACCACGACCTCGGCGGCGGCCTGGACGAGAGCCCGGTCGACGGAGGCCGAGAGCATGTTGGACGTGGACAGACCGCGTTCGGCGGTCAGGCCGCTACCGGAGAGGAAGGCCCGGGACACCCGCAACCCCTGGAGGGACTGCTCCGCGCCCGACCCTACGAGGGCGTAGTTGGAACCGCGGAGCGTGCCGCCGGTCATCACCACCTCCACCCGGTTGGCATGGGCCAGGGCCTGTGCCACGAGCAGGGAATTGGTGACGACGGTCAGGCCGGGGACCCGGGCGAGCCGGCGGGCCAGCTCCTGGGTCGTCGTACCGGCCCCGACCACGATCGCCTCGCCCTCCTCCACGAAGTTCGCGGCGAGGTCGGCGATGGCGGTCTTCTCGGCGGTCGCGAGATGCGACTTCTGCGGAAAGCCGGATTCCCGCGTGAATCCGCCCGGCAATACCGCACCGCCGTGCCGACGGTCTAGGAGTCCTTCTGCCTCGAGTGCGCGCACGTCCCGCCGTACGGTCACTTCGGAGGTCTGGACGACGCGGGCGAGCTCACGGAGCGACACGGCCCCGTTGGCGCGCACCATTTCGAGGATCAACTGGCGACGTTCTGCAGCGAACACGAAACTGACAGTAACCCCAACGACCGTCTGCTTTCAGCAGTTTGCGCCGAATAACAGAAGTTGTTCGCACACGTCTACGGGAAGTGGTATAGCAGCCTACCCACGCCGCCTATGCCGAACGCATGGTCGGCAACTCCCCGTGACCAGGGAGGAGTCGCTTTCGGCCGCCGGAAACGTCAGCCCTCGCCGGTGGCCTTCCGGGTGTGGAGCTGGCGGGCCACCTCCGCGATCGACCCCGAAAGGGAGGGATAGACGGTGAACGCGTTCGCGATCTGTTCGACCGTCAGATTGTTGTCGACGGCGATCGAGATCGGATGGATGAGTTCGGAAGCGCGCGGCGCCACCACCACACCGCCCACCACGATCTCCGTACCCGGACGGCAGAAGATCTTGACGAAGCCGTCCCGGATGCCCTGCATCTTCGCGCGCGGGTTGCGCAGCAGCGGCAGCTTCACCACCCGGGCGTCGATGACACCGCCGTCGACGTCGGCCTGGCTGTAGCCGACGGTGGCGATCTCGGGATCGGTGAAGACGTTGGACGAGACGGTCTTCAGGTTCAGCGGGGTCACCGCGTCGCCGAGGAAGTGGTACATGGCGATACGGCCCTGCATGGCGGCGACGGACGCCAGGGCGAAGATCCCCGTGACGTCACCGGCGGCGTACACGCCCGGGGCGCTGGTGCGCGAGACCCTGTCGGTCCAGATGTGCCCGGAGTCCTTCAGCCGGACCCCGGCCTCCTCCAGCCCCATGCCCTCGGTGTTCGGGATGGCGCCGACGGCCATCAGGCAGTGCGAGCCGGTGATGACCCGGCCGTCGGAGAGGGTGACCTCGACCCGGTCGCCGACCCGCTTGGCCGAGGCGGCCCGCGAGCGCGCCATGACGTTCATGCCGCGTCGCCGGAAGACGTCCTCCAGCACGGCGGCCGCGTCCGGGTCCTCGCCCGGCAGCACCCGGTCCCGGGACGAGACCAGCGTGACCTTGGACCCGAGCGCCTGGTAGGCGCCCGCGAACTCGGCACCGGTCACACCCGATCCGACCACGATCAGCTCCTCGGGGAGCTCGTCGAGGTCGTAGACCTGCGTCCAGTTCAGGATCCGCTCCCCGTCGGGCTGGGCGTCGGGCAGCTCACGGGGATGCCCACCGGTGGCGATGAGCACCGCGTCCGCGACGAGCGTCTCCTCGGTTCCGTCCGCGGCCCGCACGACGACCTTGCGCGACCCGTCGAGCGCCTGCATGCCCTCCAGCCGCCCCCGCCCGCGCATCACCCGCGCGCCGGCCCGCGTCACCGCGGCGGTGATGTCGTGCGACTGGGCGAGCGCGAGCCGCTTCACCCGTCGGTTGACCTTGCCGAGGTCCACACCGACCACGCGGGCGGCCTGCTCCACGTGCGGGGTGTCGTCGGCGACGATGATGCCCAGCTCCTCGTACGAGGAGTCGAAGGTGGTCATCACCTCGGCCGTGGCGATCAGGGTCTTCGACGGCACGCAGTCGGTCAGCACCGACGCTCCGCCCAGACCGTCGCAGTCGACGACGGTCACCTCCGCACCGAGCTGGGCGGCTACAAGGGCCGCCTCGTATCCGCCGGGTCCGCCACCGATGATCACGATCCGAGTCACGTACTCCATTGTCCCGCACCCTTCAATGTGCGACTGCCCCGGGGGGCTGCCCGAGCTACCACAGGTACCCCTGACACGGAAGTGACGCGCTGGCCGACTGCCGTACTCTCGACCCATGTCGCTCTACGCCGCTTACGCCGGCAACCTCGACGCGCGGCTGATGTCCCGCCGCGCCCCCCACTCGCCGATGCGGGCCACGGGGTGGATGAACGGCTGGCGGCTGACGTTCGGCGGCGAGCACATGGGCTGGGAGGGCGCGCTCTCGACGCTCGTCGAATCACCGGGTTCCCAGGTCTTCGTCGCCCTCTACGACATCGCACCCATGGACGAGGAGTCACTCGACCGGTGGGTGGGTGTCGGCCTCGGCGTCTACCGCCGGATGCGCATCCGCGTCCACACCCTCGAGGGCGAGGAGGGCGCCTGGGTCTACGTCCTCAACGGCTACGAGGGCGGTCTGCCCTCCGCCCGCTACCTGGGCGAGATCGCGGACGCCGCGGAATCGGCCGGCGCGCCGCACGACTACGTGATGGAGCTGCGGAAAAGGCCCTGCTGACGCAGGCCTCCCGCTCCTAGACTTGAGGGATCGACGCCCAACGGGAGATCGCATGTCCCCCACCACGTACGACGTCTACTTCACGGTGCAGGCGGCCGAGGCCCGTGACCGGCTGGAGGACCGGCAGCGCATCGCCTTCGACAAGGGCATCGCCCTGCTGGCCCGCGACCCCTTCCTCTCGGTGTCGCGCCCCATAAGCGCCACCGGCGACGACCGTACGATCCGGCTCACGCAGAACATCATCGTGGAGTACACGGTCAGCCGGGGCCGGCTGCTCATCTTCATCGTCGAGGTCTTCAACGACAAGGACGTCCTCATCACCGACGAATGACCGTGACGGCCCTCCTCGTCGGAAACGACAAGACAACGATCGCAATCCCGTGACCTCCGTCATCTACGCGCGTAGGACCAGACCGGCTACCCTCGTCCGCGTGAACGCATCTCTTCTTCCGGACGACATCCAGGGCGACCCCTACGCCGCCGCCGACGCCGCCGCCGCGCGCCTGCGCGAACTCACCGGCGCCGAGTCCCACGACGTCGCCCTCGTGATGGGCTCCGGCTGGGCACCGGCCGTGGACGCGCTGGGCGCCCCCGAGGCCGAGTTCCAGGTCACCGAGCTGCCCGGGTTCCCGCCGCCGGCGGTCGCCGGGCACGGCGGCAAGATCCGTTCGTACCGGACCGGCGACAAGCGCTCCCTGGTCTTCCTCGGCCGTACGCACTACTACGAGGGCCGCGGCGTCGCCGCCGTCGCGCACGGCGTCCGCACCGCCGTCGCCGCCGGCTGCAAGACGATCGTCCTCACCAACGGCTGCGGGGGCCTGCGCGAGGGCATGCGCCCCGGCCAGCCGGTGCTGATCAGCGATCACATCAACCTCACGGCGACCTCCCCCATCGTCGGCGCGAACTTCGTCGATCTGACCGACCTCTACTCCCCGCGCCTGCGCAACCTGTGCAAGGAGGTCGACCCCACGCTGGAGGAGGGCGTCTACGCCCAGTTCCCCGGCCCGCACTACGAGACGCCGGCCGAGATCCGCATGGCCCGCGTGATCGGCGCGGACCTCGTGGGCATGTCGACGGTCCTGGAGGCCATCGCGGCACGCGAGGCGGGCGCGGAGGTCCTCGGCATCTCCCTCGTCACGAACCTCGCCGCGGGCATGACCGGAGAGCCCCTCAACCACGAGGAGGTCCTCCAGGCGGGCCGCGACTCCGCCACCCGGATGGGCTCCCTCCTGACCCAGGTCCTGGACCGCCTGTAGCCCCGCCGCCGCGCCACGCTCCCGCCCGCACCCGCGGCGGTCTACGGTCGGGCGCACGGCGCCGCACCCGCCCACGGCGGGAAGGGGCCGTGCCGGCACAAGGCGCCCCAGCCACCAGGCACCCACCCGCACAGGCCGCCGCAGGCACGGCGCGCCCCCCACGACGAGAGGCTGACCGACCGTGCAAGACGACCTCCTCGCACAGGCCCAGGCATGGCTCACCGAGGACCCCGACCCGGACACCCGCGCCGAGCTCGCCCGCCTGATCGACGCCAAGGACGTCACCGAACTCGCCGCCCGCTTCGGCGGCACCCTCCAGTTCGGCACCGCCGGCCTCCGCGGCGAACTCGGCGCCGGCCCCATGCGCATGAACCGCACGGTCGTCATCCGCGCCGCCGCAGGGCTCGCCGCGTACCTCAGGAAGCAGGGCCACGAGGGCGGCCTCGTCGTCATCGGCTACGACGCCCGCCACAAGTCGGCCGACTTCGCCCGTGACACCGCGTCCGTCATGACCGGCGCCGGCCTCCGCGCCGCCGTCCTCCCCCGCCCCCTGCCGACCCCCGTCCTCGCCTTCGCCATAAGGCACCTCGGCGCGGTCGCCGGCGTGGAGGTCACCGCCAGCCACAACCCGCCCCGCGACAACGGATACAAGGTCTACCTCGGCGACGGCTCCCAGATCGTCCCGCCCGCCGACACGGACATCGCCGCCGAGATCGCCGCGGTCCCGTCCCTCACCACGGTCTCGCGCCCCACCGAAGGCTGGGAGACCCTCGACGACAGCGTCCTGGACGCCTACCTCGCCCGCACGGACGCCGTACTGGCCAAGGACTCCCCCCGCACCGCCCGCACCGTCTACACGGCGATGCACGGCGTCGGCAAGGACGTCCTCCTCGCCGCGTTCGCCCGCGCGGGCTTCCCCGCTCCCGCGCTCGTCACCGAGCAGGCCGACCCCGACCCGGACTTCCCCACCGTCGCCTTCCCCAACCCGGAAGAGCCCGGCGCGATGGACCTCGCCTTCGCCAAGGCCCGCGAGACGGACCCCGACCTGATCATCGCCAACGACCCGGACGCCGACCGCTGCGCCGCGGCCGTCAAGGACGGCGGCGACTGGCGGATGCTGCGCGGCGACGAGGTCGGCGCGCTGCTCGCCGCCCACCTGGTGAACCGCGGGGCGCAGGGCACGTTCGCCGAGTCGATCGTCTCCTCCTCCCTCCTGGGCCGGATCGCCGCGAAGGCGGGTCTGGCACACGAGGAGACCCTCACGGGCTTCAAGTGGATCGCCCGCGTCGAGAACCTCCGCTACGGCTACGAGGAGGCGCTCGGCTACTGCGTCGACCCGGACGGCGTACGCGACAAGGACGGCATCACGGCCGCGCTGCTGATCACGGAACTCGCCTCGGTCCTCAAGTCGCAGGGTCGCACCCTCGCCGACCTCCTCGACGACCTCGCCGTGGAGCACGGCCTGCACGCCACCGACCAGCTCTCGGTCCGCGTCCAGGACCTCTCGGTCATCGCCGACACCATGCGCCGCCTGCGCGAGCAGCCCCCGACCCACCTCGCGGACCTGCCGATCACGAGGGCCGAGGACCTCACCCAGGGCACGGACAAGCTCCCTCCCACGGACGGCCTGCGCTACACCCTCGACGGCGCCCGCGTCATCGTCCGCCCCAGCGGCACCGAACCGAAGCTGAAGTGCTACCTGGAGGTGGTGGTCCCCGTCACCGCCCACGCCGGACTCCCGGCGGCCCGCGCCAGGGCGACGGAGCTGCTGGCGGCGATCAAGCGGGACCTGTCCGAGGCGGCGGGCATCTGACTCGCCGAAGCAGGGACCGGCGGCGAATTCTCACCGAAGTCTCCTGATTCACCGGGAGTTGGGCCCCAGCACTCCCGTCGGCTGTCTGCTCCGCCCCCGCGCGCCCCACGCTGTGGGGGAGTGCGGATGCGCTCCTCACCCCCCCCTTGGACGCATCCGCCCGCTCGTGTCCCGCACCCCCGAACACCACCCCAAGCGGGACGCCGAGCGCAGGCCCGGCACGGGATTCGACGGCGGATCAGCCCCCGGATCCCGTGCCGGGGCCCCTGCGACCGCGCCCCAGAGGTGGGACTCGGGCACGTGGGGTGCCCGGCTGCCACCTCTCAGCCGAAGCGGCCGTTCACGTAGTCCGTGGTCCGCGGGTCCTGCGGGCTGTTGAACATCTCTTCCGTGGCGCCGTGTTCGACGATCACGCCCGGCGTGCCCTGCTCGGCGAGGAAGAAGGCGCACTGGTCGGAGACGCGAGCCGCCTGCTGCATGTTGTGGGTGACGATCACGATCGTCACCTCTTCCTTCAGCTCGTGGATCGTCTCCTCGATGCGGCGCGTCGAGGTGGGGTCGAGGGCCGAGCACGGCTCGTCCATCAGCAGGACCCGGGGGCGTACCGCCAGCGACCGCGCGATGCACAGACGCTGCTGCTGACCGCCGGACAGCGCACCGCCCGGCTGCCGGAGCCGGTCCCGGACCTCCTTCCACAGGCCCGCCTTGCTCAGGCACTCCTCGACCAGCCGGTCCTTGTCGTCGCGGCCGGCCTTGATGCCGCCGAGCTTGAGACCGGCGGTGACGTTGTCGTAGATCGACATCGCCGGGAAGGGGTTCGGCTTCTGGAAGACCATGCCGATGTTCCGGCGGGCGTGGGTGATGCGGCGGCCGCGGTCGTAGATGTCGTCGCCGTCGAGGAGCACACGGCCGGCCAGGGACGCCGAGCCGACCAGTTCGTGCATGCGGTTCAGAATCCGCAGGAACGTCGACTTGCCGCAGCCGGACGGGCCGATGAGCGCCGTCACCCTGCGGGCCGGCATCGTCAGCGAGACGTGCTCCAGGACCTTGTGGTCCCCGAACCACGCCGAGATGGCGTCGGCCTCGAGGGTGGCGGGGTCGCTCTCCGCCGTCGCCGCGCCCGGCTCGCGCGGCTTCACCGCCGTCATCTGCCGCGTCGGGTCGAGAATCTCCTCGACGAGGGTGCTGGTCGTGTCGGTCGTGTCGGACATGTGGCTGAACTCCTCGTCGGTCACAGCAGATTGGGCAGCAGGCGCGCGGCCGCGCCGGAGACGGCGAGGCCGAAGGCGGCCAGGACGGGTACGCCGACGATCCACGTCTGCCAGCGGCCCCAGGCGCGGTGGGCGGCCATGGTCAGCAGGGCGGCGAGCAGCAGGCCCTGCGACCACAGGAAGACGGAGAGCCAGGCCGCGCCTTCCGTGCCCATGGCCTGCTCGGACCGGTCGATCCAGCCGGGCGCCAGGGGGCGCGGCGGGGCGGGCATCACGTCGCTCGTGAGCTCCGCGTCGACACGGATCGTGCCGGACGGGGTGTACGGCCCGCCGTCGCCGGTGATGAGCGTGAGCCTGCCCGCGCCGTCCTTGAGGGTGGGCGACAGCGGGTCGCCTTCGCGGCGGACGGCCGAGACCTCGTACGTCGCCGTGCCCTGCCCCGTCGTCACCCGGATCTCGGTGCCGGGCGGCAACTGGTGCAGGTCGTTGAACGGGCTGCCGTACGCCCACTGACGGCCCATGATCACGCTGGTGCCGGCCTGTCCCGGCAGCGGGGTGTCCCGGCGGTGACCGGGCCCCGACATCAGCACGCCGGACGTCGTGCCCTCCGCGACGACCTCCTTCAGGCCGAGGGCCGGGATGCGCAGCAGCGCCACCGGGGCGCCGGGACCCAGCAGCTGGCCCTCGTAGGTCTGCTGGCCCACGGGTGCGATGCCGAGGGCGAGTTGACGGCGGAGTTCGTCGTACGCCGTCTGCTGGTCGCGGGCGTGCTGGAGGTGACCGACGATCGTCAGGTCGGCGGCGAAGCCGAGCAGCAGCGCGGCGAGCACGCACAGCGCGGCCCCGGCGAACGCGAAGCCGGCGCGCTCGGCCGGCGGCGGCCCGGAGGCGGGTTCGGGCTCGGGTGAGGGCGCCGCTGCCGGCGGCGCCACGGCCGGCGGGGGCGGGGACAGCACGGTCACGGGGAGCGCTCCTGTGGAGAGGTGTCGGGTGGAGATACGGAGGCGCGGGCGGCGGTGAGGACCCGCCGCCCGTGCTCCGTGTGGCCGTCAGGCGCGAGGCTCGCCGAAGCTCAGCAGCCCGTTGCGGCGGCCGAACCGTACGGCGAAGATGCCGGCCGCGACGAGGATGATCGCCCCGATGCCGGAGAACAGCGCGATCTGGCTGCCGGTGGAGGCGAGGCCGCCCTGCGGCGAGGTGCCGCCGGTGGAGCCGCCGCTGGTGCCGCCGCTGTCGCCCCCGGTCGTGCCGGACGTGGTGCCGGAGGTGTCACCCGGGTCGTCGGCCGGGTCACCCGAGGGGTCGTCGGTGGGGTCGTCGGAGGGGTCGTCGGACGGGTCACCGGAGGGGTCGTCCGAGGGGTCGTCGCTCGGGTCCCCGGAGGGCTCGGCGACGGTGAAGGGGATGCGGTCGTTCACCGATCCGCCGGTGGTTCGGCCGCATTCCGGCGTCCACTGGAAGACGCGTGCGCCGGCGACCGTGTCCTCGGGGACGGTGAGGGAGGCCCAGGTCACCGTCCCGGTGGCGTCGGCCGTGCCGTTGGGGAACTCGGTCTCGTTGTTGTCGATCGACAGGACGTGAGTTCCACCGGGCTCGCAGCCACGGACGATGAGCTTCACCTGCTGGCCCCGCTGGAGTTCGGGTGTGCCCTCCAGCCGCTGCCCCGAGGCATCCTGCAGCTCGGCCCTGGCGGCCTCCACGGTCAGCGACGACGGCTGGGACTCGGAGGCTCCCCACTCGCCGGTGTTCGTGGGGGTGAAACGAGCGACGAAGCTGTGCTGCCCCTCGTCCAGCGGCGCCGTGGTGAGTTCGGCCTTCCCCTCGGCGACCGGTGCCTGACCCAGCGAGGTCTCGCCGTCCAGGAACGTGACGGTCCCGGCCGCCTCGGACGGGGTGACGGTCGCGGTGAGCTTCACCGTCTGCTCGGGCTCGACAACGGCGGGGCTGTACGTCAGCTGGGTGCTGGTCGCCTCCGCCCCCTCACCGACCACCCAGTTGTCACCGGTCACGGTGATCTTCTGGGACCAGTACGGGTTGCCGGGCACCTGCTCCTCGGTCGGCTTTGCGAGGTCCCAGTTGTCCACGCAGTAGACGCGCAGCTCGTAGGTGCCGTCACTGGAGATGACGCTGGAGGGGTCGACCAGCTCCATGCCCGGGTTGTCCGCCGCGGTCAGCGAGATCGTCGGGGTCGCCTGGGTGTAGGGCCCCCCGTTGCTGATGGCCCGGATCGCCGCGACCTCGGTCTCCGGGTCACCGGCCTTGACGACGTAGAGGTTGAGGAAGCTGTTCCAGTTGATGTCCTCAAGCGTGAAGTCCGGGCACTTGTCGGGAATCCCCATGCCTGCGCCGAACGGCTCGGGATCGCTCAGCTTCCCGCTGGACGCCATGGTGAATTCCCCGATGGACGCCGCCCGGGCAGGCTGGGTCTGGGACGCGCCCAGGGCCACGACGCCCGCGGCGAGCACGGCGCAGGCGGCCAGGATCGCGGCCGCTCTTCGGAAGGGTTGGAGCACTGTCATTACGGTTGCCCCCCGGGGGACTGTTGGCTTGCGGACTCTTGGACAGCGCGTGGGGCCGGGCACCTGGTGGGTGCCCGGCCGTCACGCCATGGATCGGTCGACGATCAGCGTTTACCGGTTGCCGACGGTGTTGGTGTCACCGCAGTTGGAGGCACCGGAGTCGGCGCTGAGGTCACCGAAGCCGTAGTTCTTGACGGTGGCGATGTTCTGGCAGACCTGGGAGTTGGCACCGACGAAGGCACGCGCCACGTTCGCGTCACCGAGCTTGGCGGTCGGGACGACGTTGTAGACGTCGCGGGCGAAGGTGAAGTTCGGGTTCAGCGCCAGCGCGGTGCCCGAACCGGTGGTCGGGGCCACGCCCGCGATGCTGCGCAGACGCGACTCACCACGGCGGTTCGGAACGTCGGCGAAGCCCTTGCCCTGGGCGATCCACTGGGCGACCGAGTACGGCATGATCTGGGTGCCGTTGGCGAGCGCGACGCCGTCGTGCTCCTGGATCGAGTCGTCGACGCAGCCGGCCTGCTTGGCCGCGGTGATCTCCGCCTCGGTGACACCGATGGACGACAGCCAGTAGGTGCGGGTACCGGAGCCGGCCTGCGGCAGCAGCGCCTTCGAGACCGTCTTGGTGACACCGGCGTCCACGAAGGTGCAGTTCCGGTAGATGGACTGCAGCTGCGCGACGGACAGGTTCGTCGGCAGGCTGCTGCCCAGGTCGGTCGCGTAGGTGACCGCGTCCTTGCCGAACGGGATGAAGGTGAGGAGGTTGCCCTGGGCGGACGGGCCCCGGGACGAACGGGCGAAGTCGACACAGTCGGCGGCGGTGTTGTTGATGTCGGCGATCAGTCTGTCGATACCGGCCGAGGAGCCGTTCGGGCGGGCGATGTTCGCGCAGTGCGCGGTCGCCGCCACCGACGGGTCCTTCGGAGTGATCGTGGCGGAACCGGCGGCGTTCCAGGAACCGACGATCTTGTTGCCGCCGGCGTCCACCACGACCTCGCCAAGGCCGTTCACCACGTACTGCGTGGTGTCGGAACCGACACCGGCCAGCGCGCGGAACGGCGGAGTCGTGTAGTCCGCGGACGCCGGGGTGGCCAGGATGCCGACACCGATGGCCGCGGCACCGAGAACCGCGGCGCCGACCTTGGCGCGAGACTTGACGTTCACTTCTGATCTCCTTGTTTCGGATTTCGAAGGCTGGACGTTCAAGCTGAATCCGGATTGTCGTGCTGCCGACCCGTCGATCGGCCACTTCATACATTTCCGTGATTTCCTGACAGGGGCCACCAATTCCCAGCGAGGGAAAGGTTACGAGCAGGCTTCCTAGGTGTCTCCTAGGGAGTCCGCCGATGGGCGAGACGCAGCATTATCGGACCGGAAATTCCTGCCGCTCCACCGAGGACGAGGACGACGACAAGAACCCAGCGGATGACTCCCATAATCTCTCCGGGAGTGAATCCGCCCTTGGCTTCGGCAACGTTTTGCTGAGGCCCTGAGGAGGGCGCCCCCGAAGCGTTCACGGCGGCCGGCTCCGACGCTGCCGCAGCGGTGCTGCCGCCGGCTGCGCCACCCGCTCCCGAAGCCGCTCCCCCGATACCGGCACCGGAGGAGTCCCCTCCGGCACCACCGGCCACGGCCGATCCGGCGGCGCCGGGATCGTCAGGGCCCGGCCCGTCCGAGGGGCCGTCGGGGACGGCTCCGCGTTCCAGGTCGTCCGCGGCGGTCTCGGCCCGCGCGCGCAGCTTCGCCGGCAGCGGTGCGTAGCCAGGGGGCAGCTCACCCGCCGACAGACCCGACGTCTGGCCCGGACCTGCGGCGTATCGGATGAACTTGGCGTAGGCCTTGCGGGCTGCCGCGTCCTGGTTGACGGAGGCAGCGGCGTAGGTCACCGCCGTGAGGGGGTAGGCCTGGCCCTTGGCTCGCGCCGGGTCGGGCTTGAGCACCGGGGAATCACCGGACCGTGGCCGCATCGCGTTCACGCCGGCCAGGAGCGTGTCGTCCGAGGGCTTCACGTAGTTGCCGTCGGCGTTGCGCAGGGCCGCCGCGGGCAACCCGTAGCGCGCCGCCGAAGCGGCGTCGACGATGGCCATCACGGCCCGTCGCCCCGGCCAGAAGGGGTCGTTGACAAGCTTGTCCGGCGTTCCGTTTCCCGCCTGCCACTGAATGGTGCGGTTGTTGTTGCCGCGGCGGGTACGCACCGCCCCGTCGTGCAGATCGGAGGTGTAGGGAGACAGATCAGTGATCGTGTATTCGAGAGACGCTCCCCCGCTGCCCGCGGCAATCCCTCTCGTCGGGTCCACCTTCGGATATTCGTTCAGCCCCGTGTTCTGGTCCAGCTCCAGTTCCTCGAAATAGGGGTTGACCGTCATTCCATTACGGTCCGGCTTCCCGGCGAGGAATTCACGGGCTTCGGCATCCGACTGGAGCCAGCTCCACAGCACTCTCGCGGTGTCGGAGTTCCCGATGGGGACCATCAGACTCATGGGTGAACCGGGGATGTCGGGAAACTCCGGATTGAGCGCCTTGAACTCCGGATCCTCGGTGTAGTCGAGCGGGTTGTTCTTGATGTGCTCCTGGGAGGGCACGTCGCTTCGGTACGAGTGCGTGAGCATCTTCGCCACGATCCGCGGATTCAGTCTCATCTCCTGAATCACGCCGGACGGGCCCTCGACGAAGAACGCGATGGTCAGCCCCGATACCGCCACCGGGGCATGGACGACCGCCGGTCCGCCTTCCGCCTGCTCCACGGGGTCGACGGTGAAGCCCAGCGTGGGTGCCTCGTCGGAGGTGCCCATCACCTGGCTTCTGGCCTGCTCCTCGCCCGCCGAAGTGAAGCCGAACGTGCTGTCCGTGGAACCGCACAGCTTCGGCTGCCACGACGTGACCGCGTCCGTCATCAGCTCGGAACCGATGGTCGGCCGCTCCGGCTGCCCCTCCGGGCAGAAGTTGTCGACCTGGAGGAAGTCGAGGCGGAAGGAGATCCTCTGGGCCCAGTTCGTGGCGGAGAGCGGAGAGGTGAGGAGTCTGTCGCTCGCCGGCTGGGTGATCTCCCGTCCGTTCGGCTCGTGGTTGCCCCGAGGCACGACCACCAACCAGCAGGGGCGCAAAGCCGCCGCGCTCCCCGCGGCCGCCGTGTTCACACCGCACCCGAGGTAGTCGGCCTGGATTCCGTCCTGAACCTCGAACTCCGTCTCGCCCTTGCCGTTGGCGAAGGTCAGGTTGGCCTGCTGCTCGTTGGTGTCCAGCGGACCGAAGTAGGTCTTGTCGTACGCGTCCGTGGTGGGGGGTTCACCGTTGGCCGGGCGGAAGGGCACGAAGGAGCCGCCGGTCTCGTCCGGGTCCTGGGAGCCGTCGAGCCTGCGGCCCCGCGTGTCCGCCACCACGGCCTCGGAGCCGCCGTAGACGCACTGCTCCCGGTCCGGCCCGTCAGGGTCGTCGCCCCAGCACTGCATCATCTGCAGATAGTCGACGTTGAACTGGCCGTTGCCCGGCTGTGTCTGCTTCCCGCCTTCCCAGGTGACCCGCACCCCCTGGGACCGGAGTCCCTCGGTCTGATGCACCGTCACCCGGAGGTCGGAGAAGTCGTCGTACTTCCCCTTGGTCCCCGACTTGGTGACCGCCGAGGACTGCGCCCCCTCGGCCGCCACGGCCTGCACAGTGGCCGCGGGCATCGGCAGCAGGGCCACCACCATCGCGGCCAGCAGGCACCCCACGGCGATCAGGATCCGCGGCCGACGCCGCGTCAGTACGGCGGTCATACCGAACTCCCCTTACGGCGGGTCCTGTTGCCCATCACCCGCGCGAGCACCGGAGGCCCGACCACGACGCCGACCAGCAACGCGGCGGAGAGGGCCATCAGAGCCGTACGCAGCCCCAGCGAGTCGCCCGAACCGAGGGACACGGGACTGGCCGCCACGGAGCCGTCGCCGGCCGTCTGGTCGGCGCCTAGGACCTCGCCCGTGTCCGGGTCGACGACCGTGCCGCCGGTCGTCCCGGCCGTACCGCCGGTGCCGCCGCCCTCCGTGCCGCCGTCCGAGCCGCCCGTGGCACCGCCCGAGCCCGTCGAGCCGGACCCGCCGGACCCTGCGGTCGCGCCGGAGCCACCGGTCGAGCCGCTGCCGCCGGTCGAGCTCCCGCCGCCGCCCGTCCCGGAGCCACCGCCGGAGCTGCCGCCGGTCTGGGTGGTGGGCTGCTTGGCCCCGCCCGTACCCGTGGCGCACTGGTCCGAGCCCTGCTTGTCACACGCCTTCGGGTACGGGGCGTTCTGGATCAGCAGGTTCTTGCCGCCGGAGAACGTCGGGTTGTTGCACTTGTTGATGTCGATGTCGCCCGTCTCGGCCCCGGGGATCTTCCTCGTCTGCTCCATGCCGGCCTCGACCAGGTTCTTCGGGAGCGGCGAGTAGCCGAGCCGGTCGGCCTGCTGCTGGCCCTCGCAGAGGAAGTAGTTGTTGAAGGCGCTCAGCGTCCGGCCCTTGGCCTTGGTGAAGCCCGCCTCCTCCTTGGTCGGGATGATCATGTAGCTGTAGCTCGAGAGGGGGTAGGTGCGGCGGTCGCCGAAGGTGTAGACGCTGTCCAGGTTCTGGGTCAGGTAGGTCGCCGAGCGGGGATCGTCGTTGATCCTGGCCTTGGTCAGCGCCACCGCCACGCTCGACGCGGTCGGCTCGACGTAGTAGCCGGACTTGTTGAGGACCTTCACCACCGGGAAGCCCGCGTTGCGCGCGTAGGAGTACTCGACGTACGTGATGGCGCCCTCGGCCTGCGGCTGCCTCGTGTAGCCCGCGACGCCGAGCGACGTGGACTGGGAGACGAAGCCGGAGCCGGGGATGTTCGGGAAGTACGACGTCAGGCCGCAGGGCGTGGGCTTGCCGGCGCGCCGGCAGTAGTCGTTCCACAGGGAGCCGTACTGCTTGGACATCCACAGGGTGAACTGCGCGGTCGTACCCGAGCCGTCGGAGCGGACGACCGGCACGATGCGGCGGGCCGGCAGGTTCAGCTTGGGGTTGTCCCGCTTGATCTCCGACGCGTTCCACATCGTGATCCCGCCGGTGAAGATCTTGGTGATGACGTCGCCCGAGAGCCGGAGGTTGGTGACCCGCCGGCCGCCGATCCTCAGGTTGTACATGAACGACGTACCACCGGCCACGATCGGCATGTACGCGTACTTGCGCGACGGCGGGGAGTCCGTGTTGCCGAGGTCGTTGAGTCCGTAGGGGATCTCGGAGACGCCGAAGTCCGAGGTGCCGTCGCGGAACTGGTTGCGGCCGATCGTCGAACCGACCGACGCGTAGTTCACCGTCATGCCCTGCTGGCGCACGTTACGCCGCCACTGCTCGATGGCGTTGGCGCTCCAGGTCGAGCCGGAGCCGCTGATCTTGGTGTAGGTGGCGGCCTCCGCGTTCGGCGGATCGAGGGCCAGCAGCGCGCAGACCAAGGCGACGAACAGCGCCGGCGCCTGGTACACGCGCAGGGCGCGTGGACGTCGGACAGGTGCGGATATCACGGATTGCTCCTCGTCGGTGCGTTACTGACTGACGGCGGGACGGACGTGCCGTTGGCGTACGCGGCGAAACGCTTGGCGTCGCGGCGGGAGGCCCGCACACGGCGGTGTTCCTGGCGGCGGGTCAGCCGGCCCGGTCCGCGGCCGCCGAAGAAGCGGGCGAGGACGAACAGGATGAGCACCAGCACCAGCAGGACCGCCGCGGTGCCGAAGCCGCGGGCGATGTAGGTGGCCTCGGGGGACTTGACGAGTTCGAAGGCCGCGAGCGGCAGCGAGACCATCGGGTCCTGGAGCGGGTTGGTGTTCAGCTCGGCGGTGTAACCGGCCGTCAGCAGCACCGGCGACGTCTCGCCCACACCGCGCGCGGTGCCGAGGATGACCGCCGTCGTCAGACCGGACCGCGAGGTCGGCAGCACCACGTGCCACACCGTGCGCCAGCGCGAGGTGCCGAGCGCGTACGACGCCTCCCGCAGCGTGCCGGGGACCAGCCGGATCACCACGTCCGCGGCGCGGATGATGATCGGCAGCATCATCACGGAGATCGCGAGCGCGGCGGCCAGGCCGGAGCGGTCGAAGCCGAGCGCCAGGATGAAGGTCGCGTAGATGAACAGGCCGGCCACGATGGACGGCAGCGCGGTCATCGCCTCGACGATGGTGCGCACGAACCGGCTGAAGCGGCCCGGGATCTCGTTGAGGAAGACCGCGCAGACGAGGCCCGTCGGGATACAGATCACGAGCGCGATGCCGATCTGCCACAGCGTGCCGACGATGGCGTGCAGGATGCCGCCGACGCCGAGCGGTTCCAGCGGGCCCGCCGCCGCCATCGACTCCGTGTAGAAGTTCAGGTGGGGCAGCGCCTCGCGGCCCTCGTAAAGGGTGTAGACGACCACGAACGCGAGTGCCGCCAGCATGACGAAGCCGAGGCTCTGCACGACGGCGGCGGCCACCCGGTCGCGGACCGCGGGACCGTCCTCGTCGAAGGAGACCACCAGCGCGTACAGGCCGATGAAGAACACGTAGGCGATGACGACGAAGCCCAGGACGCCGTTGAAGGGCAGCAGCCGGTCGAACAACAGCCAGGTGAGGGAGAGCGACGCGGCGCCGGCGCCCAGCATCGCGTAGACGTCCGTGGCGCGCAGCGTGGACAGGTTCCTGCGGGACTCCGTGCGGGGGGTACGGCCGCCGCTGCGGCGTCCGGGCAGGATCGTGCCCCGCCCGGCGGGCCGCTTCGGCGCCGCCGGGCTCGGCCCGCCTGGCGGCTCCTGGTCGCTCGGCGGGCTCTGTGGCGTGGTGACGGTCATCAGGCTCGGTCTCCTCAGGAGTCGCTCGTCGCGCCGGAACGGCTGCGGGCGACGATCGACGACGCGGCGAAGTTGACGACGAGGGTCATCAGGAAGAGCGCGAGGCCGGCGGCCATCAGCGCGGACATGCCGAACTCGGTCGCCTCGCCGTAGCGCAGGGCGATGAGGGAGGAGACGGAGTTGGTGCCGTTCTGCAGGATGTGCGGCTGGATCTGGAAGACCGGCGAGATGATCAGGTAGACGGCGATGGTCTCGCCGAGCGCCCGGCCCAGGCCCAGCATGGTGCCGCCGATCATGCCGCCCTTGCCGAAGGGCAGGACGACGCTGCGGATCATGCCCCAGCGGTTGGCGCCGAGCGCGTAGGCGCCCTCCCGCTCGCCGACCGGGGCCTGCGAGAACACCTCCCGCATCACCGAGCAGATGATCGGCGCGACCATGAGGGACACCACCATGCCCGCGATGAACGTGGACGACGTGAAGACCGTCGCGGTGGCGAGCGGGTCCGTCGGGTCGGCGCCGTCGACCTTGAAGACCGGGATCCAGCCGAGGTACGTGGAGATCCAGCGCGACACCGTGACCACGTGCCCCTGGAAGAAGAACAGCCCCCACAGGCCGTAGACCACCGACGGCACGGCGGCCATCAGGTCCACGACGCTGATGAGCGTCTGTCTGATCCGCGCCGGGGCGTACTCGGAGATGTAGAGCGCCGTGCCGAGCGCCAGCGGTACCGCGAACACGATGGCGACCAGCGCGATCAGGATCGTGCCGACCAGCACCGCCGCGATGCCGAAGTTACGGCCTTCCGGCTCCCACGCCTCGGTGGTGATGAAGTCCCACTGCGCGACCTCCAGCGCCTGCCAGGCCCGGTACGTGAGAAAACCGCCGACGAGCAGCATGATCGCGAGGACCAGGGAGCCACCGCCGCGCAGCACGCTCCGGAAGATCCGGTCGGGCACGCCGGGGTCGACGTACAGGCGTCTCGGAGGGTCGTCCGCCGGCACCACCGGTCGCTCATCTCTTCGCGTCGTCACATGTGTCGACGCTGCTGAGGAACGGTGGACGCCTGCGCACACGAATGTGAACCAGGCACCCCCGAGGGGCAACTTCGGGGTTTGACGTGAACGCTGCGACGACAGAACGCGTACGGGGCCCGGCTCCGCCGGTGTGGCGAAGCGGGCCCCGCTGCGTCGCACGCCGAGACCTCGGCCCCGACGGCGTTGTCACATGCTCGGTGGTTCCGCGCTCATTCCGCGTCGTCCCAGGGGATCGCCCCGCCCGACCCGAGGTCGGTCAGCAGCGCCCTGAAACGCTCATAGGCGGCCTGACACGTGGAGTGCCGCTCGTAGGCGCGCGACGACACGGCCACGGCACCGCCGGCCCGGTCCCGCATCCGCCACACCCAGCCACTCCCCTCCGACGTGTGGTGGACGGCGCCCGGTAAGTCCGTGACGTCGAGGCACAGTCGCTCGAACGCCGCCCGGCACTCGTCGTAACCCTGATACGTCATCGCGGCCACCGCGATGACCCGCCCGTTCGTGGCGGTCAGACGCCACGAGTAGGTACCGTCTGCCCCTATGTCTATTTGACAGCGCGTGCCGGGTACAGCAGCGCCGCCCTTTCTTCCCGCCATCCATCCCCACCCCTGCGTTTCCCCTGTTTCCCGACATCAGGAAGCTGCACGAGTCAGCGCTGGTTCGTCGACCGTGCGGCACAGGCAGGTTAGTGATACGTGAGTGATGAGCGATCGCCGTCGGTAAGTGCATTCGACATGCTTCATGCGAATGTTGCCCCTCGTTCACGCGTGCGACCGGTGGCCCCTGTCGGGCAGGATCGAGGCCCTGTCGGGCTGCCGCACATGGGCTGTGAGAACGGCCGACTGTGGTGGCCGACGTGGCCGCGCTTCCCCGGCGCGCCGACCGCCGGCCCGGAACGGCAGTACGCGTAGGTGGGCTCCAGGCCCGCTGGAATTCGGACCGAATTTCCCCGTCGGTTTTCCATGGAATCAACCCACCGGATATTCCGCGCGCATTTCTTCGCAGAGAAATCGGCACCCGATGACGTGCTCCACGAAAACGTTCCGAAATCTCCACGGAATGAGTACGCTGCACACGTCAATTCGGGCCCGCCGGGGGGTTGTCGACGGGCCGTGGCATTCACATTGGGGAATTCGCATGCGCATGAGCTCAGCTGTCGCCGCTGCGTGCGGCGTCGTCGCCCTGTCCGCCCTCGCCGTTCCGCCCGCGCACGCGGACGAGCAGTTCGGCGACACCGAGATCACCGGCGTCGTCGTCAACGACGGCAGGCCCGTCGTCGTCGGTACGAGCGCGAGAACCGTGACCGTCGAGGTCACCGCCACCGACCCGTCCGGTCTGGAGCAGATCAACGCCACCCTGTACCACGGCTCGATCGACGCCCCCGACGCCGCCGTGTCCTCGTCCGCGGCCTGCGGTCCGACCGCCGACACGACCAGCACCTGCACCCTGACCTTCGACCTCACCCCGGGCACCGCCCCGGCCGACGACGCGCAGGCCGGCACCTGGAAGGTCAGCGCCTTCGCGATCGCCCCCGACAGCGACGCCATCTTCCTGGACAGCGCCGCCACGTTCGCCGTGCAGCGCGCCGGCAACCTGACTGTCGACGCCACCCCCGAGCCGGTCAGGTGGGGCAAGAACCTCACCATCAAGGGCGCTTTGCAGCACGTCGACTGGGCGACCGGCACGAACGTGGCCGCCCAGGCCGGTCAGCCGGTGAAGCTGCAGTTCCGTCAGGAGGGCTGCGAGGAGTTCAAGACCCTGAAGACGGTCCGGACGGACGCCGACGGCTCCCTCTCCACCTCCGTCCGCGCGTACGACGACGGCACCTACCGCTGGTCGTACGCCGGTTCGTCCACCACGGCGGCCGTGGTGTCCGTGGGCGACTTCGTCGACGTGCGCCGACCCTGAGCACACGGCCCCCTGAACGACCGGCGCCGGGCTGCCCGCGTGGGCGGCCCGGCGCCGTGACGTTCACGTGCCGCATGGACGGGGGCCCCGGGCACGCGGAGCCCGAGCGCCCGGAGCCTGGACGCGCCGAGCCAGTGCGCGCGACTGTCAAGACCGCCCGTCGGACTCACGCCACCTGCCGCGTCCGATCAGTACGCCGACCCCGACGCCCCCAGCGAGCCCGTCGGATGCCAGACCGTCTTGGTCTCCAGGAAGGCCGTCATGCGGTCGATCCCCGGAGTCGCGAACCAGTCGTCCACAGGCTGTGGACGCAGCACGCGCTTGAGGTTGTCCGCCGCGGCGATCTCCAGCTCCTTCGCCAGCACCTCGTCGGCACCCGCCAGGTCGATCGCGTTGACGTCCTGGTGCGAGGCCAGGGGCGCCGCGAGCTCCGCCGTACGGCCGGACAGCACGTTGACCACACCTCCGGGGACGTCGGAGGTGGCCAGCACCTCGCCGAGCGACAAGGCGGGGAGCGGGGCCTTCTCGGACGCGATCACGACCACGGTGTTGCCGGTCGCGATCACCGGGGCGACCACCGAGACCAGTCCCAGGAGGGACGACGCCTGCGGAGCCAGGACGGCCACCACACCCGTCGGCTCGGGGGAGGACAGGTTGAAGTACGGGCCCGCCACCGGGTTGCCGCCGCCCACCACCTGGGCGATCTTGTCGGTCCAGCCCGCGTACCAGACCCAGCGGTCGATCGTCGCCGCGACCTGCTCGGCGGCCTTGGACTTCGACAGCCCCTCGGCGTCCGCCACCTCGTGGACGAACTGGCTCCTGCGGCCCTCCAGCATCTCCGCCACGCGGTAGAGGACCTGGCCCCGGTTGTACGCCGTCGCGCCGGACCAGCCGCCGAACGCCTTGCGGGCGGCGACGACCGCGTCACGGGCGTCCTTGCGGGACGACTGCGGCGCGTTGGCCAGCCACTTGCCCTTGGAGTCCGACACCTCGTACACCCGGCCGCTCTCGGAACGCGGGAACTTCCCGCCGACGTACAGCTTGTAGGTCTTGAAGACAGAAAGTCGCTCAGACATCGAGGTACGCCTCCAGGCCGTGGCGGCCGCCCTCGCGGCCGAAGCCCGACTCCTTGTAGCCGCCGAACGGCGAGGTCGGGTCGAACTTGTTGAACGTGTTGGACCAGACGACACCCGCGCGCAGCTTGTTCGCGACCGCCAGGATCCGGGAGCCCTTCTCCGTCCAGATGCCGGCGGACAGGCCGTACTGCGTGTTGTTGGCCTTGGCCACGGCCTCGTCCGGCGTACGGAACGTCAGCACCGACAGGACCGGGCCGAAGATCTCGTCGCGGGCGACCGTGTGCGCCTGGGTGACGTTCGTGAAGAGCGTCGGGGCGAACCAGTAGCCGGACGACGGCAGTTCGCAGGCCGGGGACCAGCGCTCGGCGCCCTCCGCCTCGCCCTGGTCGGCGAGCGCGGTGATCCGGGCCAGCTGCTCGGCGGAGTTGATGGCGCCGATGTCGGTGTTCTTGTCGAGCGGGTCGCCCAGGCGCAGCGTCGACAGCCGGCGCTTCAGCGAGTCCAGCAGCTCGTCCTGGATCGACTCCTGCACCAGCAGCCGGCTGCCCGCGCAGCAGACCTGTCCCTGGTTGAAGAAGATGCCCGTGACGATGCCCTCGACGGCCTGGTCGATCGGGGCGTCGTCGAAGACGATGTTGGCGCCCTTGCCGCCGAGTTCGAGCGTGAGCTTCTTCTGCGTCCCCGCGACCGTGCGGGCGATCTCCTTGCCGACGGCGGTGGAGCCGGTGAAGGCGACCTTGTTCACGTCCGGGTGCGCGACGAGCGCGGCACCCGCGTCGCCGAAGCCCGGGAGGATGTTGACGACGCCCTTCGGCAGACCGGCCTGGCGGCAGATGTCCGCGAAGAACAGGGCGGACAGCGGGGTCGTCTCGGCCGGCTTCAGCACGACCGTGTTGCCGGTCGCCAGCGCCGGGGCGATCTTCCACGCCAGCATCAGCAGCGGGAAGTTCCACGGGATGACCTGGCCGGCCACGCCCAGCGGCCGCGGGGACGGCCCGAAGCCGGCGTGGCCGAGCTTGTCGGCCCAGCCCGCGTAGTAGAAGAAGTGCGCCGCGACGAGGGGCAGGTCGGCGTCCCGGGTCTCCCGGATCGGCTTGCCGTTGTCCAGGGTCTCCAGGACGGCCAGCTCGCGGGAGCGCTCCTGGATGATGCGGGCGATGCGGAACAGGTACTTGGCGCGCTCGGCGCCGGGCAGCGCCGACCACTTCTCGAAGGCCTTGCGCGCGGCCTTCACGGCACGGTCGACGTCCGCCTCGCCCGCATGCGCGACCTCGGAGAGGACCTCCTCGGTGGCCGGGGAGACCGTCTTGAAGACCCTGCCGTCGGCCGCCTCGGCGAACTCGCCGTCGATGAACAGGCCGTAGGACGGGGCGATGTCGACGATCGAGCGGGACTCGGGCGCGGGTGCGTACTCGAACACGGAAGCCATGGTGATCAGTCCACCGTCACGTAGTCGGGGCCGGAGTAGCGGCCGGTGGCCAGCTTCTGGCGCTGCATCAGCAGGTCGTTCAGAAGCGAGGAGGCGCCGAAGCGGAACCAGTGGTTGTCCAGCCAGTCCTCGCCGGCGGTCTCGTTGACCAGGACGAGGAACTTGATGGCGTCCTTGGAGGTGCGGATGCCGCCGGCGGGCTTCACGCCGACCTGGACGCCGGTCTGGGCGCGGAAGTCGCGCACGGCCTCCAGCATCAGGAGCGTGTTCGCGGGCGTGGCGTTGACGGCGACCTTGCCGGTCGAGGTCTTGATGAAGTCGGCCCCGGCCAGCATGCCGAGCCAGCTGGCGCGGCGGATGTTGTCGTAGGTCGACAGCTCGCCGGTCTCGAAGATGACCTTCAGGCGGGCCGCCGTGCCGCAGGCCTCCTTCACGGCGACGATCTCGTCGTACACCTTCATGTACCGGCCCGCGAGGAAGGCGCCGCGGTCGATGACCATGTCGATCTCGTCGGCACCGGCGGCCACGGCCTCGCGCACGTCCGCCAGCTTGACGGAGAGCGGGACGCGGCCGGCCGGGAAGGCGGTGGCGACCGAGGCGACCTTGACGGAGGAGCCGGCGACGGCCTGCTTGGCGGTGGCCACCCTGTCGGGGTAGACGCAGACGGCCGCGGTCGCCGGGGTCGTACGGTCCGTCGGGTCCGGGTGGACCGCCTTGGCGCCGAGCGCCCGGACCTTGCCCGGGGTGTCCGCGCCTTCCAGCGTCGTCAGGTCGACCATCGAGATGGCGAGGTCGATGGCGTACGCCTTCGCCGTGGTCTTGATGGAACGGGTGCCGAGGGAGGCGGCGCGCGCCTCCAGGCCGACCGCGTCGACGCCGGGCAGCCCGTGCAGGAAGCGGCGCAACGTGCCGTCGGAGGCCGCCGCGTCCGAGAGGGTGTGTGCAGTGGTGGGCATGGTCACCAGACGAGCATATCTACGCGCGTAGCAGCTGTACAGCCCCGTAAAGAGAGCGGGTCGGTGGGGGAAGATGGCGGGACGGCCGGGGGCGGGTCCCTGCGGGGCCTGCAGCGGCTCGCGGTACATGCAGGGCCGCGGTAACCGCGGGGCCTGCGGAGCTTGCCGCGCTCAGGCGGTCGGCGGGGCGCCGCGGGCATACGGCAGAATCGAAGACATGACGACCCCGGACCAGCAGTCACCCGCGCCGCAGCCGCCGCGCCCCACGACCCGGGACCGGATCTACCGGTCGCCCATGGGCCTCGTCGGCGGCGTCCTGGTGCTCGGCCTCGCCGGGTGGCTCGGCGTGGACGCGATCATCTCGGGCGAGGGCAGCACACCGTGGCTGGCGCTCGCCACGCTCCTCCTCGTGGTGCCGCTGGTCGTCGCCTTCACCCTGCGGCCCGCCGTGTACGCCGGTGAGGACCGGCTGCGCGTCCGCAACCCCTTCCGCCTGATCGTGCTCCCCTGGGGAGAGGTCGCCTCGCTGCGCGCCGGGTACACCAACGAGGTCGTCAGCAAGGCGGGCGACACGTACCAGATGTGGGCCATACCCGTCTCCCTGCGCGCCCGCAGCCGGGCAGCCCGCAAGGAGGCACGGCGCACGGCACAGGCCTCCGGCGGCGGCAGGGGCCGTTCCCGTGGCCTCGGCGGGCTGTCGGACGTCGACGTCCATGACGGCCCGGTCCGCGCCGAGAGCGACCAGATCATCCACAACCTGCGCCAGACGCTGGAGGCCCGCGAGCAGGCGAGTACGGCCCAGGGCGAGGTGACCGTCCGCTGGGCGTACGAACTCCTCGCCCCGGCGGTGGCCGGAGCGGTGCTGCTCGCGGTACTGCTGGCGATCGGCTAGCGACAACCCTCCGGGCGAGGCCGAACCCGGCCGGGGCGTCTCGGACAGTCAGACGAGGTAGGCCGGCACGGGCCCCGGCGCAGCGCGTACGCGGCGGACGACCTGCCGGCCTGCGACGGCCGACCGTCCGGTCGGACCCGTACCTGAGCCCTGGCGCCCATTCCGCACCCGGCGACAGGCCGCCCGTCGGCGCACCCGCGGTAGCCCCCCGGCTCCGGCTCCCTGAGCACGGCCCGGGCAGGTGCTGTCAGGGGCGTGGGGTGCGGATCGCGCTCAGTTGGGCTGCCGCCGGCGCCATGCGGGTCGGGGGGTGCCATGTCCAGGTGCGGACGGTGTCGAAGCCGGCGGCGTGGATCATGGCCGCGAGGGCGGACAGGCCGCTGGGGAGCCACTTCTCGCGGACGGAGAGGAGGAGGCGGCCGCCGGGGCGCAGCACGCGGTGGAGCTCGGCGAGGGCGGCGGGGACGTCCGGCCAGAGCTGAAGGTTGTTGACGGAGATCACGACGTCGACGGAGGCGTCCGGCTGGCCGGTGCGCGCGGCCGTGCCGGGGCTGAGGCGCAGGCGGCCCCGCCGGATCAGCGGTGCACAGCGGCGCCGGGCCATGGCGAGCATGACGTCGGAGGGTTCGATGCCGATGACGTGGGCCGAGCGTTCGGCGGCGGCCGCCAGACCGACGCCGGGGCCCGGGCCGACGACGAGCACGACGTCCTGCTCGGCGGGAGCGGCGAGGATCACGGCGTGGCGTTCGGTCGCGGCGTTGCCGTGGGCCATGAGCCGGCCGCCGAGGCGGCCGAGCGGTCCGCTGGGGCGGCCGAAGCACTTGGCCAGGAGTTGCCGGGCGATCCTCTCCACGTCCGCATCCGAACACGGGCCCGCGACCGGCGCATGCGGGGACGAGATGTGCGTCGGCTTCAGCGGTGCCACTTGCCCCACCTATCGAGAATCGATAGATTCCTATCGTGGGTCGATTGAAGGAGGGGCTGTGGGGCAGATGACGACGCTCGCTCTGCGTGGCGTGCTGGTGGTGTTGCTGGCCGGGTCCGTGTTCGTGCAGGCCGTGCTGGTGCCGCTGATCGGGGCCGATCTGGAGGAGGGTGCCTCGGAGCTCGCGTATCCGCGGGCGGCGTTCCTCGTCGTGCTGGTGCTCGGCGTGGTCACCGTGCAGGTCGTACTCGTCTGTGTGTGGCGGCTGGTGACCATGGTCCGGAGGGGCACCGTGTTCTCGCCCGCCGCCTTCCGCTACGTGGACGTCGTGCTCTGGGCCATCGCCGCGGCCGCCGTACTGCTGAGCGCGTTCGGGTACATGCTCGCGCCGGGTGAGGCCGTCGCGCCGGGCGTCGTCCTGCTGGTCGGCGGGGTCGTCGTGGCCGCGCTGGGGGTAGCGCTGATCGTGCTCGTGCTGCGGATGCTGCTCGCGCAGGCGGTCGCGCGGGAGGTCGAGGCGGCGCGGCTGGAGGCCGAGTTGCAGGGGGTGATCTGATGCCGATCACCGTCGACATCGACGTGATGCTCGCCAAGCGGAAGATGTCCGTGGGCGAACTCGCCGAGCGCGTCGGGATCACGCCCGCCAATTTGGCGGTGCTCAAGAACGGTCGCGCGAAGGCCGTACGGTTCTCCACGCTCGCGGCGCTGTGCGAGGTACTGGAGTGTCAGCCGGGGGACCTGCTGCGGTGGGAGGCCGGGGAGGACGCGGAACGTGAGCCTGCGGCAGCCGGGGCCGACGGGGATCGCGCCCCCGCGACGCCGACATGAACCAAACGACAGGCCCTAGGCCCGCGCGCTCCGCGCGACAGCCGCGCCCGCCGCGGCGGTCCGGTGCCGCACCCCGACAGACCAAGGGCCGCGCCCCACACGAGGGAGCGCGGCCCTTCGCCGTGCGGCGCCCCTGACAGCGCCCACCCGACCCCGCCCCTCGGCTCAGCTCAGCAACCGGGCCGCCAGCCCCACCACCGGCACCGCGGCGAGCGACTCGGCCTGCGTCAGGGGGTCCGTGAGGGACTCCGACGACATGGGCTTGAAGTCGGCGAGCTGGGTGCCGACGCCGTTGTTGAGGGGGTCGACGCCGGTGCCGGCGAGGGGGTTGGGCTTGAGGCCGGCGACGGGGCCCGCCACGTAGCCGACGGAGCCGGTGAGGGCCGCCGCGCCCGCCTCGGGGTCGACGTCGCCGAGGGAGGTCGGGCGGGTGTGCACCATGCCCAGGACCGACTCGGCGTCCGCGGCGGCCGGCGTCACGGACACGCTCAGGGCCGCCCCCGCCGTCGCGAGCACGGCGAGGGCTCGCCGGGTGGTGGGCCTGGGGGAGGAGTTACGAGCCATCGTTGGTGCCACCTTGTGATCGCGCTGAGTAAGCAGTTCAGCACGCAGGGTAGTTGAGAGCGCTTGTGCGCTTCAATCAGCGACCCACCCCTCCCCAGGCAGCACCGCCCCCGGATTGAGCAGCCCCGCCGGATCCAGTGCCGCCTTCACCGACCGCATGACCGCGATCTCCGCCTGCGACCGACTCAGGTGCAGATAGCGGGCCTTGGCCCGGCCCACCCCGTGTTCGGCGCTGATGCTGCCGCCCACGGCCGCCACCCGCCCGAGCACCGCGCCGGTCACCGCCTCCTCGTCCTCCGCCGCCACGTCCAGCAGGTTGACGTGCAGGTTGCCCTCGGCCAGGTGCCCGAAGAGATACGGTCGCCCGCGCCCCGCCAGCACCCCCGGCAGATCGGCGACGAAGCCGGGCACCTCGGCCAGCGGAACCGTCACGTCCAGCTTCAGCGGCACGCCCGCCGCGTTGATCGACTCGGTGTGCCGCTCCCGATAGGCGGCCAGCCGCCGCCGGTCCGCGTCCACGAGCGCGACCGCCGTGTCCCCGGGCCCGGCCTCGTCCAGCACGCCGGCCAGTTCCTCGGCCGGATCGCGCCGCCCGGCACACTCCACCAGCAGATACACCGGGTACGCGGTACGGAACGGCGCGGGCAGCCCGCTCGCCTCCAGCACCAGCGCCAGCCCCTCGGCCATGAAGAACTCGGCCAACTCCAGCGACTCCAGCACCCGCAGCCGCGCCACCAGAGCGAGCGCCGTCTCCAGCGAGTCGAGCCCCACCAACGCGGTCACCCGCTCCGGCAGCCGGGGCACCAGCCGCAGCCGGGCCCGTGTCACCACGGCGAGCGTCCCCTCGCTGCCGATCAGCAGGCCGGTCAGGTCGTACCCGGTGTTGTCCTTGGGCAGCCCGGCCAGCCGGTCCAGCACGGTCCCGTCCGCCAGCACGGCCTCCAGCCCGGCCACGTTGGCGCGGGTGGTGCCGTACCGCACGACCCGCTCACCGCCCGCGTTGGTCGCGATCATCCCGCCCAGCGTCGCGGAGTCCCGGGCGGCGAGGTCGACGCCGAACTCCAGCCCGTGCGCGGCGACATCTCGGTGCAGGTCCGAGAGCACCACCCCGGCGCCCACCGTCACCCGTCCCACGGCCGGGTCGACCGTCCCGATGCCGTCCAGCCGCCGCAGCGACAACACCACCTCGCCGCCGTCCGGGGTGGGCACCGACGCACCGACGAGCCCCGTGTTGCCGCCCTGCGCCACGACCGGCGCACCGCCCGCATGACACCGCCGCAGCACCTCGGCCACCTGCGCGGTGTCGGCGGGCCGTACCACCAGGCGGGCCCGGCCCCGGTAGCGGCCGGTGAAGTCGGTCTCGTACGAGGCGCGCAGCGCGGGATCAGCGAGCACATGGGCCGGTCCGACCACGGCCGACAACTGCTGGGCGAGACGATCGGTATCCACGGGTGCCGGCCACTCCTCGTCGTGCGTAGGACTCGCGGGCGAGGCGGCAGACCTGTCGACGCCCGCCCGCCGACGCCCGGAATCCTACGGAGCGGCGGGCCCCGGACAGGGACTCCCTGGTGGTTCAGCGCGGTGCGGGGCGTGGCCGCCGCGCCCGCCGGGGCGCCCTCACCCCGGGAACAACCGGCATACGGCCGCCCCGGAGCCCGCGCCCGCACCGGACACCGATCCGGTCGCCTCCTGACGCGGGCTCCCGGGGCCGGACGGCGGCAGGGATAATGACGGGATGCGCGCGGGCGGGAGTCCCGCTCGCGCCGCCCCCGAGACCGCCGGTGAGAAGGACGACACATTGGGTTCCCATCCGCCCATACCCACCCGGGTCGTGCTGCTGTGCGGCCCGTCCGGCTCCGGCAAGTCCCTCCTCTCCGCCCGCTCCGGCCTGCCGGTGCTGCGGCTCGACGACTTCTACAAGGAGGGCACCGACCCGACGCTGCCGCAGGTCGCCGGGAGCTCCGACATCGACTGGGACCACCCGGCCTCGTGGGACGCGGACGCCGCCGTCGCCGCGATCGAGGACCTGTGCCGCACGGGCCGTACGGACATCCCCGTCTACGACATCTCGCTCAGCGCCCGCACCGGCGCCGAGACCCTCGACATCGGGCGGACCCCGCTGTTCATCGCGGAGGGCGTCTTCGCCGCCGAAGTCGTCACCCGCTGCCGTGAACTGGGCCTGCTGGCCGACGCGCTGTGCCTGAGCCGTGGTCCGGTGCGCACCTTCCGGCGCCGCTTCGTGCGCGATCTGAGGGAGGGCCGCAAGTCGGTGCCGTTCCTGCTGCGCCGCGGCTGGCGCCTGATGCGCGCGGAGCGCTCCATCGTCGCCCGTCAGACCGCGCTCGGCGCGTACGCCTGCGACCGGGACGAGGCGATGGGCCGCCTGGCCGCCGCGGCGGCGGGCCGCTGCACGACGGCGCGTACGGCCGCGTAGCACCCCGGTCGCACGAGGCCGGGCTCCCGCCCGGACGCACGGCGCCCGGACACTCGGACCCCGGACACACGAAGGCGGGACTGGACGGACCCCCCGGCCCTCCAGCCCCGCTCCCCCCGTTCCCCCGTACTTCCCCCGTGTTCCCCCCCCCGGCCCCGTACTCTCCCCCGTACTCCCCCTGGGGCCCTGCCTTCAGGCGACAAGCTCCCCGAAGGCGTGCTGCTCGTCACGGCCGAAGCTGAGGACCTCGTCCTCGCGCAGCCGGCGCAGGGAGCGCCAGATGCTGGACTTCACCGTGCCGACACTGATGTCGAGGATCTCCGCGATCTCCGGGTCCGTGCGGCCCTCGTAGTAGCGCAGGACCAGCATGGTGCGCTGGAGTTCGGGCAGCCGGGCCAGCGCCTGCCACAGGACCGCGCGCAGCTCGGTGCCGCGCATCGCGTCCGTGTCGCCGGCCGTCTCCGGCAGTTCCTCGGTCGGGTACTCGTTGAGCTTGCGGCGCCGCCAGGCGCTGATGTGCAGGTTGGTCATGGTGCGGCGGAGGTATCCGCCGACCGCCGCCTTGTCACTGATCCGGTCCCACGCGCGGTAGGTCGAGAACAGCGCGCTCTGCAGCAGGTCCTCGGCCTCGAAGCGGTCGCCGGTCAGGTGGTAGGCGGTTGCGTACAGGGAGGCGCGGCGCTCCTGGACGTAGGCGGTGAACTCCGCCTCGGTCAGCGAGCGACGCTCCCCCGAGTCCTCCCCGTACGCGGCTCCCCCGTGCGTCTCCCCCGTGAGACCGTCAACCACCTTCATGTAGGCGGTGTGCTGACGCCCGGCGCCGCGAGCGCACCCCCGCCCTCCCCCACGCTCGAACCCACTCGCGCGGGAGGGGCCCCCATCGGCGCCGGACTTCTCGGAACCCCGGCCCGCGTGCACGTCGTGCAGACGCGTGACCACTGCGCTGGTGCTGGTGCCGTGCAGCGTGTTCATCTCGCGCCCCCCGTCGTGTACTTGCCGGTGTTCGGCCCTGCTCGTCCTGCTTCCTTGCCTGTGCCGAAAAGCTTGCCGAGCCGACATCATCGCCGTGTCCGCCGACTGTCACAGACGTGTCACAGGGGTGGTCCCCGCGTCCTTCACGGAACACCCGGTACGGTCACGGAGAAGAGCGCTACGGCTACGCAGCCGCCCGAGTGTCGAAACGCCGGCCCACCATGGGCCAGAATGAGCCCGTGCCTTCCCTGTTGCTGATCGAGGACGACGACGCCATCCGCACGGCCCTGGAGCTCTCACTGACGCGCCAGGGACACCGCGTGGCGACCGCTGCCAGCGGTGAGGACGGTCTGAAGCTGCTGCGTGAGCAGCGGCCGGATCTGATCGTGCTGGATGTGATGCTGCCCGGCATCGACGGGTTCGAGGTGTGCCGGCGCATCCGGCGCACCGACCAGCTGCCGATCATCCTGCTGACCGCCCGCAGCGACGACATCGACGTGGTCGTGGGGCTGGAGTCCGGCGCCGACGACTATGTCGTCAAACCGGTGCAGGGCCGGGTGCTGGACGCGCGCATCCGCGCTGTGCTGCGGCGCGGCGAGCGGGAGGCGAACGACGCCGCGGCCTTCGGCAGCCTCGTCATCGACCGCGCGGCGATGACCGTGACGAAGAACGGCGAGGACCTCCAGCTCACCCCGACGGAGCTGAGGTTGCTGCTCGAACTGAGCCGGCGGCCCGGTCAGGCGCTGTCCCGGCAGCAACTGCTGCGGCTGGTGTGGGAGCACGACTACCTCGGTGACTCCCGGCTCGTGGACGCCTGTGTCCAGCGGCTGCGCGCCAAGGTCGAGGACGTGCCGTCCTCCCCGACCCTGATCCGTACCGTGCGGGGTGTCGGCTACCGGCTGGACCCGCCTCAGTGACCGACGCGCAAAAAGGTCTCCGCGGCTGGGCCGCGGCACGCAAGGGAGCTCTGTCGACGCTGCGCTTCACCAGTCTGCGGCTGCGGCTGGTCGTCGTGTTCGGGCTGGTGGCGCTGACGGCTGCGGTCTCCGCGTCCGGGATCGCCTACTGGCTCAACCGCGAGGCCGTGCTCACCCGCACCCAGGACGCGGTGCTTCGCGACTTCGAGCAGGAGATGGAGAACCGCGCCGGCGCCCTGCCCGCCCATCCCAGCCAGGACGAACTCCAGCGCACCGCCGGTCAGATGGCCAGCAGCAGCCAGCGCTTCAGCGTGCTCCTCGTCGCCGAGGACGCGGCCGGCAAGCCGGTCTACGGCAGTTCCGGCGGCCTCAACGACGGCTTCGCGCTGGCCGACGTCCCGAAGTCGCTGCGCACGGCCGTGAACAAGGAGCAGCCGCTCACCTCGAACAACAAGTCGCCGTACCACCTGTACTGGCAGCGGATCGTCGACGGCGGCACGCCGTATCTGGTGGCCGGCACCCGGGTGATCGGTGGCGGGCCAACCGGCTACATGGTCAAGTCGCTGGAGCCGGAGGCCAAGGACCTCAACTCGCTGGCCTGGTCGCTCGGTATCGCCACCGGCCTCGCGCTGATCGGCTCGGCCTTGCTCGCGCAGGCCGCCGCCACGACCGTGCTGAAGCCCGTGCACCGCCTCGGTGTCGCGGCGCGGCGGCTCGGGGAGGGCAAGCTGGACACCCGGCTCAGGGTCTCGGGCACCGATGAACTGGCCGATCTGTCACGGACGTTCAACAAGGCCGCCGAGGCGCTGGAGAAGCGGGTCGCGGACATGGCCGCGCGGGACAACGCGTCCCGGCGGTTCGTGGCGGACATGAGTCACGAACTACGGACACCGCTCACCGCGATCACCGCCGTGACGGAGGTGCTGGAGGAGGAGCTGGAGTCCGAGAGCGGCAGCCTGGACCCGATGATCGAGCCCGCGGTACGGCTGGTGGTGAGCGAGACACGCCGGCTGAACGACCTGGTCGAGAACCTCATGGAGGTCACCCGCTTCGACGCGGGCACCGCCCGGCTGGTCCTGGACGACGTCGACGTCGCCGACCAGATCACCGCCTGCATCGACGCCCGCGCCTGGCTGGACGCGGTCGAGCTGGACGCGGCGCGGGGCATCCACGCCCGCCTGGACCCGCGCCGCCTGGACGTCATACTCGCCAACCTCATCGGCAACGCGCTCAAGCACGGCGGTTCGCCGGTGCGGGTGGCCGTGCGCGAGGAGGACAGCGAGGTCGTCATCCAGGTGCGCGACCACGGGCCCGGCATCCCCGAGGACGTCCTGCCGCACGTCTTCGACCGCTTCTACAAGGCCAGCGCCTCCCGCCCGCGCTCGGAGGGCAGCGGCCTCGGCCTGTCCATCGCCCTGGAGAACGCCCACATCCACGGCGGTGACATCACCGCCGCCAACTCGCCTGAGGGCGGGGCGGTGTTCACGCTGCGGCTGCCGCGCGACGGGTCGGACGTGGTGCGCGCGGCGGAGGAGAAGCGCTCGGAGAAGGAAGACACGTGAGGAAGGGGGGACGCGTGCGCAACGCTCGTCTCCTGGTGGTGCCCGTGTTCGCGGCGCTGCTCGCCGGCTGCGGCATCCGGGCCACCGAGGTGCCGACGGACTTCGGCGCGGCGCCCTCGCGGGCGCACTGTTCGCTCGCCGGCTCGGACATCGCCACGCGGTCCTCGGCGGGGATGCCGGTGCGGGTGTTCCTGCTCTGCGGTTCGTCGCTGGTCGCGGTCGACCGGGCCGTGCGGGTACCCGAGGTCGCGGAGGACTCCGAACGCCGGGTGCTGGTGGCACAGGGCCTGCTGGACGAGCTCGCCCGGACGCCGCCGACGGCCGAGAAGCAGGCCGGCTACTCGACGGACGTACGCGCGGGTACGACGGTCGGCGGGCCCGGCCGGCGGGATCCCCAGGACACCCTGCGGCTGTCCACCGCCCCCGACGACCTGGCCTCCTACGCGCTCGCCCAGATCGTGTGCACGTTCTCCGACTCGGCGGCGGCCGAGGGCGACGGATCGGTGATTCTCGGCGGCCCCGGTACCGCGCCGCCCCGCCGCTACGAGTGCACGGACGACGTCCGCGCCCGTCCGGGCGAGGTGGATCCGCCGTCGGCGGAGGTCAAGGGCGGCTGACGGCGGGTGTGGCGCAGGCCTCACCCGGGTAGGGGGGTCCGACCCGGAACCGATCGCGCCGCAGGCCGCGTCTTGGGGGGCGTGCAGCGTCAAGGCTCCAGGGGCGGCAGCGCCGCGATCCACATGCGGGTGACGGGGGGTGTCCTCCTCGCCGCGCACCTCGCCCTCGTCGCCTGGTACACGCTGCGTCCGCTGGACGTGCCCTGGGTGATGCCCGCCAATCTGCGTCCGCTCGCCGGTATCCGCGCCGATCTCGCGCTGGGCTGGCCGGAGGCGGCCCGCGGCATCGGGGGCGGACTGGCGCTGCTCGCGCCGCTGGGCGTGCTGCTGCCGCTGGCCGGGGGCAGACTGCGGGTCTCGCCGCTCGGCAGCCTGGTGCGCACGGTCACCGCCGGGGCGCTGATCTCACTCGGCATAGAGCTGCTCCAGACCGGCGTGCCGGGTCAGGTCGTGGACGTCGACTCCCTGCTGCTGAACACCGTGGGCGTCGCCCTCACGCATGTCGCCCTGGTCCCCGTGGGCCGCTCCTGGCTGCGCCGCAGGGTCCGGGCCCGGCGCCGGGCGGCCCTGCCTGCCCTCCCCAGGGCGGAAGCGTCTCAGGGTCGTACCCCGACGATTCCCAGGGTCGGTATCGCCCCATGGAGCGACGCTTTGCCCCCTTCGTCACCGTAGCGTTGTCATCAGACGGGGCAGCCGGAAGAAGCCCCGGAAAGACGCACCGCGAAGCCGAAAAGACGAAGGAGTCCTGATGAGCCGCCTTGCCCGCCCCACCAGTGGTCGGATGATCGGCGGAGTGTGTGCAGCGCTGGCACGGCGCTTCGGCACTTCCGCGACCACGATGCGTGTGATCTTTCTGGTTTCCTGCTTGCTGCCCGGCCCCCAGTTCCTGCTCTACATCGCGCTGTGGATCCTGCTCCCGGCGGACGGCAAGGCCGCCCGCACGGCCTGGTGACAGCCACCTGACTGCCCTCCCTCAGGGGCACGTGCCGATGGGGCGCAACCCATACCAGGGTGCGCCCCATCGGCATGTTCACATGGTGCGGCTCAGCCCAGCGGGATGCCGTTCACCGGGGTGCCATGGGTGGGCAGGCCCTGCACCGGCAGTCCACCGAGCAGTTTCGCGGCCGGACCGGTGGGACCCCCGGCCAGCACGGACTCGGCGGCCGGCTGGACCGCCCGCAGCCCGACGCCGAGCGCGGTCTGCCCCTGGGTCAGCGCCGCGGAGGAACCCGGCACCGCCTGGTTGAGGTTCTCCGCCGGCAGCGTCCTCGTGACCGTGTCCAGCGTCTGGCCGGCGTCGGGGAGGGTGGCCGGAGCGGCGTCGGCGGCGCCCGCACCAGTGGCGGCGAAGGCGGCACCGAGGGCGGCGACACCGAGGGTCTTGGCAGCAGACTGCTTCATGGTGAATTGCGTCCTTGACTGACTTGAAATGGGATAAACGGGATGACGGATCAGGGGGGCGGCTCAAGAACGTAAACACCCCGGGGTACCCGCCGCAAACATCGAAATGCGGACGAATTGTGAACGCCCGTCCGCATTCCCTGATCCCCGTCGAGCCCTAGGAAGCCGTGGAGTCCCTGGTGGACGCGGTCTGCTGGAACAGCCATTCGGACTTCAGCTCGGCGTATCCGGGCTTGATCACGTCATTGATCATAGCCAGTCGTTCATCGAAAGGAATGAATGCTGACTTCATAGCATTGACCGAGAACCACTGCATGTCTTCGAGCGTGTAACCGAATGCCTCGACAAGGTGCTCGAATTCCCGGCTCATGCTGGTGTGCGACATCAGCCGGTTGTCCGTGTTCACGGTGGCCCGGAAGTGCAGCCGCCGCAGCAGTCCGATGGGGTGCTCGGCGTAGGAGGAGGCGGCGCCGGTCTGGAGGTTGGAGCTGGGGCACAGCTCCAGCGGGATGCGCTTGTCCCGGACGTAGGAGGCGAGCCGGCCGAGCCGCACGCTGCCGTCCTCGGCGACCTCGATGTCGTCGGTGATCCGCACGCCGTGACCGAGCCGGTCGGCGCCGCACCACTGCAGGGCCTGCCAGATGGACGGCAGCCCGAAGGCCTCGCCGGCGTGGATGGTGAAGTGGTTGTTCTCGCGCTTGAGGTACTCGAACGCGTCCAGGTGCCGGGTGGGCGGGTAGCCGGCCTCGGCGCCCGCGATGTCGAAGCCGACGACACCCATGTCGCGGTAGCGGTTGGCGAGTTCGGCGATCTCCAGGGCGCGGGCCGCGTGCCGCATCGCGGTGAGCAGGGCGCCCACGCGGATGCGGTGGCCGCTCTCGCGGGCGATCCGCTCCCCTTCCCGGAAGCCCTCGTTCACGGCCTCGACGACCTCTTCGAGGGTGAGCCCGCCCTCCAGGTGCTGCTCGGGCGCGTAGCGCACCTCGGCGTAGACGACACCGTCCTGCGCGAGGTCCTCGGCGCATTCGGCGGCGACCCGGACCAGGGCCTCACGGGTCTGCATCACGCCGACGGTGTGCGAGAAGGTCTCCAGATACCGCTCCAGGGACCCGGAGTCGGCGGCCTCGCGGAACCACAGGCCGAGCTTCCCGGGGTCCGTGTCGGGGAGTTGGGAGTAGCCGCTGTCACGGGCGAGGTCGACGACGGTGCCGGGACGCAACCCGCCGTCGAGGTGGTCGTGCAGCAGAACCTTGGGTGCCCGGCGGATCTGGTCCGGGCTCGGGGTGTGCCCCATCCGGTCAGTCTGGCTCGTCATTTTCGCACTCTAGCTCCTACGCGCGTAGATCGCCGGGTGTACGTTTCCGTCGATACGTAACGGTGACCGTGCGGACGGGTGGCGTACACCGGCGCTTCTGACACTGTTCTGTCATGGCACAGCAAGCGACGCCGGTTCGCACGGCCCGGCTGGGACGGGCGTTCGGTCCGGAACCGACGGCGGTGAGCGCAGTGGTGCTGCTGCTCCCCGGCGGTGAGCCGAGCTCCGCCCGCAGACCCTCTCCACTGGTCGCGGCCGCGTCCGTACGGGGGTTGGGACGCCGGCTGGTACGCGCGGGGCGGGGGGAAGGGCTGGCCGCGCATGTCGTGCACTACCGCTACCGGGGGTGGAACGGCAGCGAGGCGCATCTGGCCCGGGACGCCTCCTGGGCCGCCGACGAGGCCGTACGACGCTACGGTGACGTCCCCGTCTGCCTGGCCGGGATCGACATGGGCGGGCGGGCGGCGCTGCACGCGGGTGGGCACGAGGCCGTCAACTCCGTGCTGTCCCTTGCTCCCTGGTTACCGGAGGACGACGTGGCGGCCTCACCCGAACCGGTGAAACAGCTGGTCGGGCGGCGGGTGCTGATCGCGCACGGCACGAACGACCAGCGGACCGATCCCGAGCTGTCGTTCCGGTACGCGGCGCGGGTGAAGAAGGTCAACCGGGACGTCTGCCGGTTCGAAGTGCACTCGGATCGGCACGGGTTGCACCAGCACCGCGACGAAGTGCTCGCTCTGGCCGAGGACTTCGTGATGGGGGTGCTCTTCGGGCGGGGGTTCTCGCGGCCGGTGGAGGACGCGTTGGCCGCGCCGCCGCCGTTGGGGTTGCGGATGCCGTTGGCCGCGGGGTTCGGGCGGTCGTTGCGGCGGTAGCGGAGTTCGGGTCGGGTCGTCCGGGCTGCGGCTCGTTCAGGTCGGGAGCAAGTTGCCTCTTCTGGAGAGGAGGAACTTCTTGAAGGCCGCCACCGGGGGTGTGTCCGGGTGGCCCTCCAGCCAGGCCACGCCGATCTCGCGGGCCGCGCGCGGGGCCGTTACCGTCAGCTCCACCACGCCCGGGCGGGCCACCGCCGGGGGCGGGAGGAGCGCCACACCCAGGCCCGCGGCCACCAGGCCGCGCAGGGTTTCCGCCTCCTCGCCCTCGAAGGCGATACGCGGCTTGAAGCCTGCCTCGCGGCAGAGGTCGTCGGTGATCCGGCGCAGGCCGTAGCCGGGCTCCAGGGTGACGAAGTTCTCCTCCGCCGCCTCGGCGAGGCGGATGCGCCTGCGGGTGGCCAGGCGGTGCTCGGCCGGGACGACGAGACGGAGCTTCTGCTCGTCGAGACGGCGGGCCACCAGGTCGGGGGCGTCGGGGACCGGTGAGGTCAGGCAGAGGTCCAGTTCGCCGGTGCGGAGGCGTTCGAGCATGGCCTCGCCGTAGTTCTGGACCAGGCTGAAGCGGACCCGGGGGTGGTCCGCGCGGAAGGCGTGCAGCAGGCCGGGGACGGTCTCCGCGCCCATGGTGTGCAGGAAGCCGAACGCGACCTTGCCGGTGGTGGCGTCGGCGTCGGCGCGCACCTCGTCGGCGGCGCGCTCGATCTCGGCGAGGGCGCGGTCCACGGACGCGAGGAAGGTGCGGCCGGCGGCGGTGAGGGAGACCGTCCGGCCGCGGCGGGCGAACAGGTCCACGCCCAGGTCCTGTTCGAGGCGGACCATGGCGCGGGAGAGGGTGGACTGGGGGACGTTCATCTCCTGCGCGGCCCTGGTGACGTGCTCGGTGCGGGCGACGCCGGCGAAGTGCGCGAGGCGTGGGGCGAGGAGTGTGACGATGTCTCGTGTGTCACTGGTCGGTGACAGCCGGGGCTGTGAGCTCTGTTGATGCACCATGGGATCGATTATGACGATTCCATGCATTGGACGGATGAGCGGGCGCGTACGTAGCTTCGAAGCATGACTCCCGCCAGTACCGGGGCGTCCACCGTCGTGGGCGCCGTTCCTTCCGCTCCTTCCGCTCCTTCCGCTCCTTCCGCTCTTTCTGTTCCTTCCGCTCCTGTCTCCGACTCGCGTATGGCGCCGGGCGGGCCCGGATACCGGCGGATGAGTTTCGCCCTCTTCCTCGCGGGCGTGGCCACCTTCGCGCTGCTGTACTCCACACAGGCACTGCTCCCCCTGATCTCGGGGGACCTCGGGGTGACGGCGAGCGAGGCAAGCTGGACCGTGGCGGCGGCCACGGGTGGTCTGGCGCTGTTCGTGATCCCGATGAGCGCGCTGTCCGAGCGATTCGGCCGCCGTACGGTCATGACGGTGTCGCTGGCGGTGGCGGTGGGCGTGGCGCTGCTGGTGCCGTTCGCCGGGTCGCTGACCACGCTGGTGGCGTTGCGGGCGGTGCAAGGGGCCGCGCTGGCGGGGGTGCCGGCGGTGGCGACCGCCTATCTGGCGGAGGAGGTCCGGCCGAAGGCGCTGGTCACGGCGATCGGGCTGTTCGTCGCGGGCAACAGCGTCGGGGGGATGAGCGGTCGGGTCATCACCGGGTGGGTCGCGCAGGAGTGGGGCTGGCGGGTGGCCGTCGGTGCGCTCGGTGTGGTGGCCGTGGGGTGTGCGGTCGCGTTCCGGCTGCTGTTGCCGGCGCCTCGGCACTTCTCCGCGGAGTCGCTGCGGCCGCGGGTGCTGTGGGGGACGGTGCGTGGGCACCTGGGCGATCCGCTGCTGCGTCGGCTGTACGCGATCGGTGCGCTGTTCATGACGGTGTTCGGCGGGGTGTACACGGTGATCGGGTACCGGCTGACGGAGGAGCCGTTCGGGCTGCCGCAGGGTGTGGTGGGCTCGATCTTCCTGGTCTACCTGGTGGGTACGGTGTCGGCGTCCACGGCGGGTCGGATCGTGGAGCGGCTCGGGCGCAGGGGTGCGCTGTACCTGGGCGGCGGTACGACGGCGGTGGGGCTGGTGCTGTCGCTGGGCGACTCGCTGGCGCTGGTGCTGCTGGGGCTGGTGCTGATCACGGCGGGGTTCTTCACGGGGCACGCGGTGGCCTCGTCGGCGGTCAGCAAGACGGCGACGCACGGGCGGGCGCAGGCGTCCGCGCTGTACCAGTCGGCGTACTACGTGGGTTCCAGCGCGGGGAGCACGGTGGGGGCGATGGCCTTCCACGCGGGCGGCTGGAGCGGGACAGTGAGCGTGGGGTTGCTGGCGGTGCTGGGGGTCGTGGGGATCACGCTGCTGGGGTCGCGGGCGGCTCGGGTGGCTCGGGTGGCTGCGGCGCGGGTGACCGCGTAGGGCGCCGCCATGCCTGCGGCGCCTGTGCGGGCGCGGTGGGGTGCCGTGAGGGTGCGGGTAGCGCCTTCTGTCCGGGGGGTGGGTCGGGGCCGTGCCGGGGGGTGTCCGTCCTCGGAACGGCGCGGAATCGGTCACTCACCGACGCACCCGTGTTGACGCGCCAACCGCTGCGGGCGGACACCCCCCGACACGACCCCTTCGCGCCGCGCGCGACTGCGGCTCCGTGGGCCGGCCCCTACTCACTGCGGGCGGGTGCGGCGCCGTGCGACCGGCTCCGGAGACGGCCCCTTCGCGCCGTTCACGGGTGCGGCTCCGTGGGCACGGCTTCGGGCATCGCCCCTTTCTGTCCGTGGGCGGGTGCGGCGCCGTGCGGCCGGCAGCGCCATGCGTCGGGGAACTGTTGACGCACCCCGTCTGAACAGCCCCTTTTCCTACTCGGGGCGCCATTGTCAGTGGGCTGCGGTAGCTTCCGAAGTGCTGGGTGCAATGGTGCGCGGCACAGGGAACGGCCACAGGGGTGGGTGGACGATGAGCAACGGCACGGCGACGACGACAGATCTCGACGCCACACTGGAAAAACACCGGGTCGAGCTGACGGGCTACTGCTATCGCATGCTCGGCTCCTCCTTCGAGGCGGAGGACGCGGTCCAGGACACCCTCGTCCGCGCCTGGCGCAGCTACGACAAGTTCGAAGGACGTTCCAGCGTCCGGTCCTGGCTCTACCGGATCGCGACCAACGTGTGCCTGGACATGCTGAACGCGGGCAACAAGCGCGCCAGGCCGATGGACCTGTCGGAGGCCACCCCGCTCGCCCAGGCCGCGCTGTCGCCGCGTCCCGACCACACCTGGCTGGAGCCGATGCCCGACGCCCGTGTGCTGCCCTCGACCGCCGACCCTGCGGAGGCGGCCGTCGCCAAGGAGTCCGTGCGGCTGGCGTTCATGGCCGCCCTCCAGCAACTGCCGCCCAAGCAGCGCGCCGTGCTCATCCTGCGCGAGGTGCTGGCATGGAAGGCGAGCGAGGTCGCCGAGCTGCTGGGCACATCGGTGGCGTCGGTGAACAGCGCCTTGCAGCGGGCCCGCGCCACGCTCGCCGAGCGCGAGGACACCGGCTCGGACGCGGTGGTGTCCGACGCGCTGGACGAGGAGCAGCAGAAGCTCCTGGAGCGTTACGTCGCGGCGTTCGAGGGCTACGACATGACGGCGCTGACCGCCCTGCTCCACGAGGACGCCGTGATGACGATGCCGCCGTTCGACCTGTGGCTGCGCGGCCCGGCCGACATCACCGGCTTCATGACCACCATCGGCTCCGCCTGCGCCGACTCCCGGCTGCGTCCCGTCGAGGTCAACGGCCTGCCCGGCTTCGCGCACTACAAGCCGGACCCGGAGTCGGGCGGCTTCGTGCCGTGGGCGGTGCAGGTGCTGGAGATCTCAGACGGACGGATCACCGGGTTCCACTGCTTCCTGGACACCAAGCGGTGGTTCCCGCTGTTCGGGCTGCCCCTCCACCTCGAAGCGGAGGCCGACCAGGTCGAGGAGGGCGTGTAGGGCCGGGTCGGGGTCGCGGAGCCGGATGCCGCTTCCGGCCCGCTTGGCCGTCAGCGCCAGCCGGGCCAGCAGGTCGACGGTCCCCAGACCTGGTGGCCCGATCGCTCCGACGTCACATACGACCACTGGCGCCCCCGTGTCCTCCAGCAACGCCCGCACGTCATCGCAGAGCCCTGTCACCTCGTCCCGGGTGACGGGGCCGGCCAGCACGATTTCGGCAGGGGTCATGGCATCCACGAACCGGTAGACCGGCGGGGCCGCCATAACTCATCGCCGACGGGCTTCTCGTCGCGCCGCGAGGATCACATTGACCTGGGCCAGGGCTGACGCAGAGGGTTGGGTGTATGCGCCATGGAACACCCCCGCCCGCAGCCGGAATACGTCTCCCCCTCAAGGGGGCGTCGTGCAGGGGGTTTTGAGCGGCTTCGCGGTGATCGCGGTGGTCATCGCCGTCGGTTACACGATCGGGGTGCGGGGTCACCTCGGTGAGCAGGGGCGTGAGGTGCTCACCAAGCTCGCGTTCCATGTGGCCTCGCCCGCCCTGCTCTTCACTACTCTCGCGGGCGCCGACCTGTCGGTGGTCTTCTCCAGCCGGCTCCTGGTCACCGCGCTGAGCACGGCGGCGGTGGCGGGAGTGTTCGTGGCGGTGGGTGTCGTACGCCGCTGGGGGGTGGGCCGTACGACGGTCGGGGCGCTGTGCTCCAGTTACGTCAACTCGGGCAACCTCGGGATCCCTATCGCGGTGTACGTGCTGGGTGACGCGTCGCTGGTGGCGCCGGTGCTGCTGTTCCAGCTGGTCGGGGTCACACCGATCGCGCTGACGATCCTGGACCTTTCGGCCGGGGGCGGGGGCAAACGGCCGCTGTGGCAGCGTCTGCTCACTCCACTGCGCAATCCGATCGCCCTCGGCTCGCTGGCGGGGGTGGCGGTGTCGGCGACCGGTCTGCGTGTCCCCGGCCCGGTCATGGACCCCCTGACGCTGATCGGGAACATGTCCGTCCCGGCCGTCCTCCTGGCCTTCGGTATCTCGCTGCGCGGCAGCACCCTTCCGCTGCGCGGCGGGGAACGGGGGCCGGTGCTGCTCGCGGTGGCGCTCAAGGCAGGTGCCCAGCCGCTGATCGCCTGGGTGCTGGCGGCGGGCGTCTTCGGTCTCCGTGGCGCGGCCCTGCTCGACGTGGTCGTGACGTCGGCGCTGCCCGCCGCCCAGAATCTGTTCACGTACGCGAGCAGCTACCGGGTGGGCGAGGTCCTGGCACGCGAGGCGATCCTGCTGTCCACGGTGCTGTCGGTGCCGGCGCTGGTCGTGGTGGCGACGCTGCTCGGGTGAGTCCCTGCTCCCGGGGGCCCGTTCGGCGCGGGCCGGATCCGGCATGCCGAACGGGACCGGTGGTGCTCCACCGGTCCCGTTCATCCGACAGAAGAAGCGCGGGTCAGGCGATGCGCTCCAGCACCACCGGGGACGGCGTGAAGTCCGTGCCGGGGGCCGCGACGTCGTACGAGCCGTCGACTGCCTGGAGGGCGTAGTCGAAACGCTCGGGGGTGTCGGTGTGCAGGGTCAGCAGGGGCTGCCCCTCCGTCACGGTGTCGCCGGGCTTGGCGTGGAGCTCGACGCCCGCGGCGGCCTGCACCGGGTCCTCCTTGCGGGCGCGGCCGGCACCCAGGCGCCAGGCGGCGATGCCGATGTCGTAGGCGTCCAGCCGGGTGAGGACACCGGACGACGGGGCCTTGACGACGTGCTGTTCCTTCGACGTCGGAAGCGCGGCGTCCGGGTCGCCGCCCTGGGCCGCGATCATCCGGCGCCAGACGTCCATCGCCGAGCCGTCGGCCAGCGCCTTGGCCGGGTCGACGTCCCGGACGCCCGCCGCGTCCAGCATTTCGCGGGCCAGCGCGACGGTCAGCTCGACCACGTCGGCGGGGCCGCCGCCGGCCAGGACCTCCACGGACTCGCGGACCTCCAGCGCGTTGCCCGCCGTCAGGCCGAGCGGCGTCGACATGTCGGTCAGGAGCGCGACCGTCTTCACGCCGTGGTCCGTGCCCAGGCCCACCATGGTGGAGGCCAGTTCGCGGGCGTCCTCGAGCGTCTTCATGAACGCGCCGGTGCCCACCTTCACGTCGAGCACCAGCGAGCCCGTGCCCTCCGCGATCTTCTTCGACATGATCGAGGACGCGATCAGCGGGATCGCCTCGACCGTGCCGGTGACGTCGCGCAGCGCGTACAGCTTCTTGTCGGCGGGGGCGAGGCCGTCGCCGGCCGCGCAGATCACCGCGCCCACGCCGTCCAGGACCGAGAGCATCTCCTCATTGGAGAGCAGCGCCCGCCAGCCGGGGATCGACTCCAGCTTGTCCAGGGTGCCGCCGGTGTGGCCGAGGCCCCGGCCGGAGAGCTGCGGGACGGCCGCGCCGCAGGCGGCGACGAGAGGGGCCAGCGGAAGGGTGATCTTGTCGCCGACGCCACCCGTCGAGTGCTTGTCCGCCGTGGGGCGGGACAGGGACGAGAAGTCCATGCGCTCGCCGGAGGCGATCATCGCCGCCGTCCAGCGGGCGATCTCGCCGCGGTTCATGCCGTTGAGCAGGATGGCCATCGCGAGCGCCGACATCTGCTCGTCGGCCACCTCGCCGCGCGTGTACGCGTCGATGACCCAGTCGATCTGCTCGTCGCTGAGTTCACCGCGGTCCCGCTTGGTGCGGATGACGGAGATGGCGTCCATGGCCATGCTGGCTTTCCTTCCGGGGATTGCGAAGAGTACGGCCCCTGCGGACGGGGTCCCAGGGGCCGTACGGGAGTTACGAGGAGAGGTGCTCCGGCCCGAAGGCGTGGGGCAGCATCTCGGACAGCGGCAGGATGCCCGCCGGGGTGTCCAGCAGCAGGCCGGGGCCGCCGAACTCGTACAGCAGCTGGCGGCAGCGGCCGCACGGGACGAGCAGCTCGCCCCGGCCGTCCACGCACGTGAAGTGCGTCAGCCGGCCCCCGCCGGTGCGGTGCAGCTCCGAGACCAGCCCGCACTCGGCGCACAGGGAGATGCCGTACGAGGCGTTCTCGACGTTGCAGCCGGCGACGGTACGCCCGTCGTCGACCAGGGCGGCGACGCCGACCGCGTAGCCGGAGTAGGGGGCGTACGCGTGGGTCATGGCCTCGCGGGCCACCGTGCGCAGCGCCTCCCAGTCGACATCGGCGGGCGGCGTCACTTGCCCTGTCCCTTCCGGTACGGCAGACCGTCGGCCTTGGGCGGCCGCAGTCGCTGCGCCGAGAGCGCGAGGACGACCAGCGTGATGACGTACGGCGTGGCGGAGACGACCTGGTTGGGGACCTCGTTGGTGGTGGCGTACCAGGCGAAGACCAGGGCGCCGGCGACGAGGGTGATGGCCGCGTTGACGTACTTCTTGCGGATCACCATCCAGACGGCGCCGATGATCAGCAGCAGCGCGCCGAGCAGCAGCAGGGCGTGGACGTTCTCGGAGCCGCCGCGCAGGTTGAGGCTGTCGGTGTAGCCGAACAGGCCGGCGCCGATGGCGAGTCCGCCCGGCATCCAGTTGCCGAAGATCATCGCGGCGAGACCGATGTAGCCGCGACCGCTGACCTGGCCCTCCAGGTAGAAGGGGTTGGCGACGATGGAGAGGAAGACACCGCCGAGGCCGGCCAGGCCGCCGGAGATGACGACCGCGATGTACTTGTACTTGTAGACGTTCACGCCGAGCGACTCGGCCGCGACCGGGTTCTCGCCGCAGGAGCGCAGCCGCAGGCCGAACGGGGTGCGCCACAGGATCCACCAGGTGGCGGGGATCAGGGCGATGGCGACCAGGGTCAGCCAGGAGACATTGGTGACCAGGCCGCCGAGCAGGCCTGCGAGGTCGGAGATCAGGAACCAGCCCTGGTTGTTGAGTTCCCTCAGGCCGTCGGACAGGCCCGGCACGGTGAAGTGCCCGAGGGAGTCGACCGCCGGGGACTGCTTGGCGGAGCCGCCCGCGTGGCCCTCGAAGGCGAGGGGGGCCAGGTAGCGGGTGGCGCCGAGGGCGAGGATGTTGATGGCCACACCGGAGACGATGTGGTTGACGTTGAAGGTGACGGTGACGAAGGCGTGCAGCAGGCCGCCGATCGCGCCGCCGAGCACGCCCACGAGGACACCCGTCCACGGGCCCCACTGGAAGCCCGCCCAGGCTCCGAACCAGGTGCCGAGGATCATCATGCCTTCGAGGCCGATGTTGACCACGCCCGCGCGCTCTGCCCAGAGGCCGCCGAGGCCGGCGAGGCCGATCGGCACGGCGAGCTGGAGCGCGGTGGACATCTGGCTGACGTTGGTGATGCCGTCGGCGCCGGTGATGATGCGGACGAGCGAGGTCAGCGCCAGGGCTCCGGCGATGATCAGCAGCAGGACGGGCCACGACAGGCGGCGGCCGGTCGGCGCCGCGGGCTGCAGCGTGGGCTGGTTGACGTCGGTCGCGGTGGTCATCGGCCAGCCACCTCCTTCGTGTTGTGGGCGCCGAGGACGTGACCGGCGGCGAGTTCGGCGCCGACGCGGCGCTGCTGGCGACGCAGACCCCATTCGCGGACGGCCTCGTAGGAGACCACGACCGAGAGCACGATCAGGCCCTGCATGATGACCGCGATCTCCTTGTCGTAGCCGTGGAAGTCCAGCTCGGGCGAGGCCTTGTCGAGCCAGGCCCACAGCAGGGCGGCGAACGCGATGCCGACCGGGCTGTTACGGCCGAGCAGGGCGATGCCGATGCCCAGGAAGCCGATGCCGGTGGGGAAGTTGAGGCTGTACGTGTGGGTGTCGCCGAGCAGGATCGGCAGGCCCGCGAGACCGGCGAGGGCGCCGGAGATGAGCATGGCGGTCAGCGTCATCCGCTTGGGGTCGACGCCGGAGGCCGCGGCGGCGGACTCGGAGGCGCCGGAGGCGCGCAGGTCGAAGCCGAAGCGGGTGCGGTTGAGGACGACCCAGTAGCCGATGCCGAGCAGCACGGCGAGTACGACCAGGCCGTAGATCTCGCCGGCCGCGCCCATGTCGATGCCGGGCACCCAGCCCGAGGAGTGCATCTCGCCGGTGGTGTTGTTGTTGCCGACCTTGACGCCGAAGACGCTCGGCAGCCACAGGTAGCCGATGACGGAGGTGGCGATCGCGTTCAGCATGATCGTCGCGACGACCTCGCTGACGCCCCGGGTGACCTTCAGGACACCCGCGATACCGGCCCAGAAGGCGCCCGTGAACAGCGCGGTGAGGAGCAGCAGCGGGATCTGGATCACGGCCGGCAGGTTCATGTGGGCGCCGACGACGGCGGCCATCATGGCGGCGAGCTGGTACTGGCCGTCGACACCGATGTTGAACAGGTTCATCCGGAAGCCGATGGCCACCGCGAGCGCCGCGATGTAGTACATCGAGGCCTGGTTGATGATCAGGACCTGGATGTCGGAGAAGCCGGCCTGCTCGAACATCACGGCGAACGGCTCGACCGGGTTCTTGCCGGAGGCGATCAGCACGATCGCGCTGAGCACGAAGGCCACGGCGAGCGCGATGACCGGTCCGGCCACCGCGAGGAGCACGCGCTCCTTGTCGAACTTCTTCATCAGCGGGCCTCGTCTTCCGGAGCCTCGGGAGACTTGCGGATCTCGGGGGTCTCGGGGGTGTCTGCCGGGGTCTCGGGGGTCTCTTCGTGCTCCAGGTGACCGGTCGCGGCACCCGTCATGGCGGAGCCCAGCTCCTCCGGGGTGATGGTGGCGGGGTCGGCGTCGGCGACCAGTCGGCCGTTGTAGATCACCCGGAGCGTGTCGGACAGGCCGATCAGCTCGTCCAGGTCGGCGGAGATCAGCAGCACGGCCAGGCCCTCGCGGCGGGCCTCCCTGATGTGGTCCCAGATCGCGGCCTGCGCGCCGACGTCCACACCACGGGTGGGGTGGGCGGCGATCAGGAAGCGCGGCTTGTGGCTCATCTCGCGGCCGACGATCAGCTTCTGCTGGTTGCCGCCGGAGAGCGAGGCGGCGGTGACGTCGATGCCGGGGGTGCGGACGTCGTAGGCCTCGACGATGCGGCGCGTGTCCTCCTGCGCGGCCTTCGGGTCCAGCCAGACGCCCTTGGCGTTGGGCTTCTCGGTGACGTGACCGAGGATGCGGTTCTCCCAGAGGGGGGCCTCCAGGAGCAGGCCGTGCCGGTGGCGGTCCTCGGGGATGTAGCCGACGCCCTGCTCGCGGCGCTTGCGGGTGGGCCAGCCGGTGATCTCCTCGTCGGTGAGGGCGATCGTGCCGGAGTCGGCGTGGCGCAGGCCGATCAGCGCGTCGACCAGCTCGGTCTGGCCGTTGCCCTCGACGCCCGCGATGCCCAGGACCTCGCCGGCGTGGATGGTGAAGGTGATGTCGTCCAGCAGGGCCTTGCCGCCGGGGGCGGCCAGGCGCAGTTTGTCGACGGTCAGGACCGGGCGGTCGGTGACCGTGGACTCGGCGGTCTCCGGCGTGGGCAGTTCGCTGCCGACCATCATCTCGGCGAGCTGGCGCGGGGTGGTCTCGGCGGGGACGGCCGTGCCGACGGTCGTGCCACGGCGGATGACGGTGATCTCGTCGGCGACGGAGAGGACCTCGCCCAGCTTGTGCGAGATGAAGATGACCGACAGGCCCTCGGACTTCAGCTCCCGCAGGTTGGCGAAGAGCGCGTCCACCTCCTGCGGCACGAGCACGGCGGTCGGCTCGTCGAGGATCAGCGTGGTGGCGCCGCGGTAGAGGACCTTGAGGATCTCCACGCGCTGGCGGGCGGCGACGCCGAGTTCCTCGACCAGGACGTCGGGGCGCACGCCGAGACCGTAACGCTCGGAGATCTCCTTGATCTTGCGGCGGGCCTTGGCGCCGATGCCGTACAGCTTCTCGCTGCCGAGGACCACGTTCTCCAGCACGGTGAGGTTGTCGGCCAGCATGAAGTGCTGGTGCACCATGCCGATACCGCGCGTGATGGCGTCGGCCGGGCTGTGCAGGGAGACCTGCTCGCCGTCGATGGTGATGGTGCCCTCGTCCGGCTTCTGCATGCCGTAGAGGATCTTCATCAGCGTCGACTTGCCGGCGCCGTTCTCGCCGACGAGGGCGTGCACGGTGCCCTTGCGGACGCTGAGGTGGATGTCGTGGTTGGCCACGACTCCCGGGAAACGCTTGGTGATCCCGGCGAGTTCGACGGCGGTCGCCTGACCGTGGACCGCCGCTCCGGCCGGAGGGCTGCTGGACGCGTTGATGGCGCACTCTCCTGGGGACGGGGGCCGTCTACGCGCGTAGTGCCCCTACGGCATACAAAGCGGGGCGACGCGCCGGGACAACGGGGTACAGGGAGGCCGACTCCCCGTACCCCGTTGAGCGGACGTAACCCCGCGGTTACCGACTGCTCGGCAACGGCTTGTCAGCTGCTCTTGACCTTGATCTCGCCGTTGATGATCTTCTCCTTGGCCGCTTCGATGGCTTCCTGGAGCTCGGCGTCGTCCGCGAACTTCGGGTTGGAGTCCGCGAGGCCCACCTCGCCGCTCTTCAGATCGCCCCTGACGATACCGGTCTCGGGCTTGCCGTCCTCAACCGACTTCGCAAGGTGGTAGACGGCCTTGGCGACGTCCTTGGTGGCCGACGTGAGGATCGAGTCCTTGTACTTCGCGAGGGCTTCCTGCTTGTACTGGTCGGAGTCGACACCGATCGCCCACACCTTGTTGGCGGCGGCGGCCTCGATCACACCCTGACCGGACAGACCGGCCGCCGCGTAGACGACGTCGGCCTTCTTCTCGATCTGGCCCTCGGCGGCCGTCTTGCCCTTGTCGGGGCTGGAGAAGCCACCCTCCTCGGCGGTCTGGGTGAGGTACTGGGAGAGGACCTTGACCTTCGGGTCGGTGTCCTTGACGCCCTGCTCGAAGCCCGCCTGGAACTTGTGGATCAGCGGGATGTCCACGCCGCCGACGAAGCCGACGACATCGGTCTTGGTGCTCTTGGCGGCGGCCACACCGGCCAGGTACGAGGCCTCCTCCTCGGAGAAGACCAGGTCGGCCACGTTGTCCGCCTGGACCTGGGAGTCGTCGACGATGCCGAAGGTGGTGTCGGGGTACTTGGCCGCGACCTCCTTCACGGCGGGCGCGTACGCGTAGCCCACGCCGATCACCGGGTTGTGGCCCTGCTTCGCCAGCGACGCGAGGCGCTGCGCCTTGTCGGCGTCCGTCTCGCCCTCGGTGGGCTCGATGTCGGCCGTCTCGTACTTGAACTCGGCCTTCGCCTGCTCCAGGCCGGCGTACGCGGCGTCGTTGAAGGACTGGTCGCCCTTGCCGCCGACGTCGTAGGCGATGGCGAGGCCCTTGTCGCCCTTGGAGTCCGAGGACGAACTCTCGGTCGAGGTACCGCCGCAGGCGGAGAGGGCGAGGGCGAGGGAGGCGGTCGCTGCGCCTGCGACCGCGATGCGGGAAACCCGGCGCATGTGGGGTGCTCCTGTCGTACTGGCGGATCCGGAGTGTGCGGGTGCGTTCCCGCGCCGTTCAGTGCGTGCCCGCACTTCTCCGGGGTGCAGCGCCGCACGGTTGAGCTTCGGCGCTGGCTTCGCCGCAGATTAACGCGCGTAGACCAGCCTGAAAACCCCTTCTGTCCACCTTGTTATGCGGCCGTGGCCAACGGCACTCCGGGTCCAGGTCAGAAGCTTGCCACCCGCAAAGGGTGCGGGGGCCGCCGGGGACGGCGAAGCGGGCGGGTGCTCAGGGCACCCGCCCGCTTCGTGCGGATCTGCTCTTTTTGCCTGCTCAGCAGCCGGCCGCTACTCCGTCTTGACCTTGATCGAGCCGTCGATGATGCCCGCCTTGGCCTCCTCCACGGCGTCCTGAAGGCCCGCGACCTTCGCGTACTCCGGGTTGGAGTCGGACAGGCCCACACCGTCCACCTTCAGGTCGAAGGTCTGGACGCCGGTCAGCGGCTTGCCGCCCTCGACGGACTTCGCCAGCTCGTACACCGCACCGCCGACGTCCTTGAGCGCGGAGGTGAGGATGAAGCCCTTGTACGTGGCCAGCGCCTCCTGCTGGTACTGGTCCGAGTCGACGCCGATCGCCCAGACCTTCGCCTTGGCGGCGGCCTCGATCACGCCCTGACCGGACAGGCCGGCCGCCTGGTAGACGACGTCGGCCTTCTTCTCGATCTGGCCCTCGGCGGCGGCCTTGCCCTTGTCGGGGCTGGAGAAGCCGCCCTCCTCGGCGGTCTGCGTCAGGTACTGCGAGACGACCTTGACCTTGCCGCCGCCGGTCGCCTCGACGCCCTGCTTGAAGCCGGCCTCGAACTTGTGGATCAGCGGGATGTCCACACCGCCGATGAAGCCGACGGTGTTGGTCTTGGTGGCCTTGGCGGCGGCGACGCCGGCGAGGTAGGAGGCCTGCTCCTCGGCGAAGACGAGGGAGGCGACGTTCTTGCCCTCGACGACGGAGTCGACGATGCCGAAGGTGGTGTCCGGGTACTTCGCGGCGATGGCCGTCATCGCGGGGCCGTAGGCGAAGCCGACGCCGATGACGGGGTTGTAGCCCTGCTTGGCCAGGGAGGCCAGGCGCTGTTCCTTGTCGGCGTCGGTCTCGCCCTCGGTGGGCTCGATGTCGGCGGTCTTGTAGCCGTACTCGTCCGCGGCCTTCTTCAGGCCGGCGTACGCGGCGTCGTTGAAGGACTGGTCGCCCTTGCCGCCGATGTCGTACGCGATGGCGAGGCCGAGGTCCTCCTTGGTGTCGCTGTCTCCGCCGCTGTCACTGCTGGTACCGCCGCAGGCCGTGGCGGCGAGGGCGAGCGACGCGACCCCCACCGCGACGCGGGTCAGTCTGGATATCCGACGCATCTGAAGTTCCCCATTCTCCAAAGCCCCGCAGTGGGCGCTCGGTTCGGCGCACATTAACGCGCGTAGACACTCCTGGGAACGGGGTTCCTCGTGGCCGTTATCCATTCGTGCCGGTGGCCGGTTACATGCGTGTGAACCACCGGCTCGAATGGTGTGCGCCTGGGGCGATCCCGGCGTGCTTCAGGGCGGGTCCGACCGCTACGCGCAAGGCTGCCGCGCAGGCCCGGGGGCCGCAACCGGAACGACCCCGGAACTACCGGCCGGCGTCGAGCAGGGCCGCGGCCGTGAACAGCTCCACGCCCACCTTGATCGCGGACTCGTCCACGTCGAAGTCGCCCTGGTGGAGGTCGCGGACCGTGCGCTCGCCCGGGGTGCGGACGCCGAGGCGGGCCATGGCACCGGGGACCTGCTCCAGGTACCAGGAGAAGTCCTCGCCACCCAGGCTCTGGTCAGTGCCCTCGACCGACGCGGCGCCGCGGCGCGCGGTCATGGCGTCGGCGAGGAGTTCGGTGACGCCGGGCTCGTTGACGACGGGCGGAACGCCACGGACGTAGTTGATCTCGGACTTGGCGCGATGCAGGTTGGCCACCTCGTCGATCGCCGCGTGGACGATGTCGGGGGCGTCCCGCCACGCCACCATGTCCAGGCACCGCACGGTCCCGGAGAGCTCGGCGTGCTGCGGGATGACGTTCGGGGCGTGCCCGGACTCGATACGTCCCCACGTCACCGCCAGGCCGCTGCGGGTGTCCACGCGGCGGGCGACCAGCGCCGGCACGTCGGTGACCACGCGGGCGACGGCGGTGACCAGGTCGGTCGTCAGATGCGGCCGGGCGGTGTGGCCGCCGGGGCCGTCCAGGGCGATCTCCAGCCGGTCGCAGGCGGAGGTGATCGGGCCCTCGCGCAGGCCGATCGTCCCGGCGTCCACCCGGGGGTCGCAGTGCACGGCGATGATCCGCTTCACCCCGTCGAGCACCCCGCAGTCGATGGCCTCGGCGGCACCACCGGGCAGCACCTCCTCGGCGGGCTGGAAGACCAGCCGCACGGGCTGCGGCAGCAGTCCCTGCCGGTGCAGGTCGGCGAGGATCAGTCCGGTGCCCAGGACGACGGAGGTGTGTACGTCATGGCCGCAGGCGTGCGCCCGGTCGGGGACGGTCGAGCGGTACGGGCACTCGGTCTTGGCGTCCGGGATGGGCAGGGCGTCGATGTCCGCCCGCATGGCGAGCATCTCGGGCCCGTCGCGCCACTGATCCCCTTCCACGCCGATGTCACAGACGAGACCGGTGCCGGCGGCGAGTACGCGCGGACGGAGGCCGGCCTTCTCCAGCCGGGCCTTGATCGCGGCGGTCGTACGGAACTCCTGGTTGCCGAGCTCCGGGTGCATGTGCAAGTCGCGTCGGAACGCGACGAGTTCGGCACGCAGCGGCTCGGGGAGCGTGCCGGGAAGGCCGGCTCCCGCCGCTTCGGCGGCTCCGAGGAGGTCGGCGTCGGACTCCAGTGACATCAGTTGCTTCACCCTCTGAAGGGTAGGACGCCCGGACGGCCAACTGACCCGAGATCAACAAAACTTCAGCCCGTTAGGGGAAGAAAACCTGGCCGTCGAGCGCATAGGTATCGGTTCGGGTGGGTAAACTCGCCCGATTTCCTCCCGTCGGGCAGATCACGGGTACCACCACTCCTCCACGCATACCACGCCCGGCCCCACCCGCGCGCTTCCGTTCACCTGACGGACCCCCGTGGCGCACGCCCGCGCGGTAGCCTGCGCGACCGTGACCGATCTGGACACGGCCTTCCTGGAGGCCACCCGTACCTGGTACGACACCATCGCCGCCGACTACGCGTCCGCCTTCCCCGAGGCGATGGGCGGCGTCCCCTTCGACCGGGCCCTGGTCAGCGCGTTCGCGGAGCTGGCCCGGCCCCACTCCCCCGCCCCGGTGGCCGACCTCGGCTCCGGGCCCGGGCATGTCACCGCGCTGGTGCACGACCTCGGCGTTCCGGTGTTCGGCGTGGACCTGTCACCCAGAATGGTGGCGCTGGCCCGGCGCGCGTACCCCGCGCTGCGCTTCCACGTGGGCACGATGACCCGTCTGGACCTGCCGGACGCGACGCTGGGCGGCATCCTGGCGCTCTTCTCGATCATCCATGTGCCGGACGACCACCTGCCGGACGCGTTCGCCGAGTTCCACCGCGTCCTGCGGCCCGGCGCCCCCGTGCTGCTGTCCTTCCAGGTGGCCGACGGGCAGGACCGCCTCCACCTGACGGAGCGCTTCGGGCACGAGATCGCCCTGGACCATCACTGGCGTACGCCCGAAAAGGTGGCGCGGCTGCTCGGCAAGGCCGGGCTGGACGTGTACGCCCGTGCCCTGCGCGAGCCGGACGAGGACGAGCGGTATCCCAAGGCGTTCCTGCTGGTCCGCAAGCCGCGCTAGGCCCGCCGCGGGCGCTCCGGAGGCCCTAGACGGCCTGCACCGCGGACAGGCGGTGCACGTCCCGCGCCGTCCCCGTCACGCCGTCCAGGAAGCCCTGGGCGCGGGGTGAGGCCGTCCGGGTGAGCCAGTCGGGGTCGATGTCGCAGACGGCGACGCGGACCTCGGTGCCGGCCAGCGCGAGCGGCAGGGTGTGGACCACCGTGGACGGGAAGCTGAGGATGGTGCGGCCCACCGGGCCGCGCCGGGCGATGAGCTCCAGCGGGAGGTCGGGGCGGACCACCTCCAGACCGGTCTCCACCGCCAGCCGGTGGAGCTTCTCGACGCTCTCGCGGCGGTGGGCGAAGTAGCGGCGGGCCCCGTGCGCCTTGGCGAGGGAGCTCACCGCCTCCAGATAGCGGTCGGCGTCCACGACGCCGGTCTCCACCAGCGACGTGCCGACCATGTCCGCGCCCTTGGTGATGCGCGGCGGGCCGAAGCGGGCCCGGGTCCAGGCGAAGTCGTTCGCGGTGACCGTGACACCGTCCGGCGTCTGTTCGATGGGCATCGAGGAGAACACCTCGACCCGGCGGTCCCCGCCCGGCGTCAGGCGACGCCGGGCCGAGGACGACACCGGGGCGAAGAGCAGATCACGCGGGCCGGGGCGGGCGCCCCGCCGGTGCCAGCGCACCAGGCGTTCGCCGCGGGCGAGCTGGGTGACGAACTCCATCGTCGCCGTCCCGTCGTCCACGACCACGAGCTCGCTCGCCCGGGTGATGGTGAGCAGCAGCTGCACGTAGCGCGAGAACGGATCGCCCATCACGATCCGGTCCGCGCGGCGCAGCACTCCCATGAGCCCGCCGATCGTCTGGAAGGGTGCGGACGCGCCGCCGCGCGCCTCCTCCCAGCGGACCTCGTAGCCCTCCTCGCGCGCCAGTTCCGCCATCCGCCGCAGCTGGCCGCGGGTCATCGGATCGACGGGCGAGAGGACGACAAGGGTGAGCCCCGCGCCGGGCGTGTGGGCATGTGCCCACTCCAGCACGTTCAGGAGCTGTACCGGACTCTCGACGAAGGCGAGAGTGCGAGGGCCGGCATTCCCGGCGCGGGGGCTCATCGGCGTACGACCGTCCCGTGATCAGGCGTTGTGGGAGTTGTTGGGCTGACGTGGATGTCAGACCTGGACGGGCTCGCCGGCCGCGGCGGCGATCTCCGCCTCGGCGACGACGCCCTGGACGCGGCGCAGCTTCTTCATCGGGCCGAGCTCCGACTCGTAGACCTGCTTGACGCCGTCACCGAGGGAGGCCTCGATGGTGCGGATGTCGCGCACGAGGCGCTGCAGGCCCTGCGGCTCGACGGAGGCGGCCTGGTCCGAGCCCCACATGGCGCGGTCGAGGGTGATGTGACGCTCGACGAAGGTGGCGCCGAGGGCGACGGCGGCCAGCGTGGTCTGCAGGCCGGTCTCGTGGCCGGAGTAGCCGATCGGGACGTTCGGGTACTCCTTCTCCAGCGTGTTGATCACGCGGAGGTTGAGCTCCTCGGCCTTCGCCGGGTAGGTCGAGGTGGCGTGGCAGAGCAGGATGTTGTCACTGCCCAGGACCTCGACGGCGTGGCGGATCTGCCTCGGCGTCGACATGCCGGTGGAGAGGATGACCGAACGGCCGGTGGCGCGCAGCGCCTTCAGCAGCTCGTCGTCGGTGAGGGACGCGGACGCGACCTTGTGGGCCGGGACGTCGAACTTCTCCAGGAAGGCGACGGCCTCGGTGTCCCACGGGGAGGCGAACCAGTCGATGTTCTTCGACTTGCAGTACTCGTCGATCTTGCGGTAGTCGTCCTCACCGAACTCCACGCGGTGGCGGTAGTCGATGTAGGTCATCCGGCCCCAGGGGGTGTCGCGCTCGATGTCCCACTGGTCGCGCGGGGTGCAGATCTCCGGGGTGCGCTTCTGGAACTTGACCGCGTCGCAGCCCGCCTCGGCGGCCACGTCGATGAGCTTGAAGGCGTTCTCCAGGTCACCGTTGTGGTTGATACCGATCTCGCCGCAGATGTAGACGGGCTTGCCGGGGCCGACCTCGCGGGAACCGAAGGTACGGAGGCGGGAGTTGGTGCTCATGGCAGGAACTTTCCTTACTTGGTGGAGGGGTCGAGAGAGTCGAGAGAGGGACCGAGGATCCAGCCGGCGATCTCTCGGATCGCGCCGACACCACCGGGGACGGTGGTGACCGCGCGTGCGGCGCCGCGTACGACGTCGTGGGCGCTCGCGACCGCGACGGGCCAGCCGACGAGGGCGAAGCACGGGAGGTCGTTGACGTCGTTGCCGACGTAGAGCACGCGCTCCGGCGCGATGCCCTGCTCCTCGCACCACTGCTTCAGCGCGAGGTCTTTCCGGTCGACGCCGTGCAGCACCGGGATCTTCAGCTTCCGGGCCCGGGCGGCGACGACCGGGTTCTGCTCCGTGGACAGGATCAGCATCTTCAGACCGCTGCGCCGCAGGGCCGCGATGCCGAGACCGTCACCGCGGTGCACGGAGACGAACTCCCGTCCATCGGCGTCGATCAGCACCCTGTCGTCGGTCTGGGTGCCGTCGAAGTCGAGTACGACCGCGTCGATGTCGGCGGCGGTCGGAAGGGCGCCGGGCCGGTCCGCGTCGAAGAGCGGGGCCAGGGCGCGGGCGCGCGCGAGGTCGTGCGGGTCGTCGACCTCCAGCACGCGGGCGGGGTCGGTGCGCACCAGCTCGGTGCGGCCGAAGAAGCGGTGCTTGTGCTCGCGGAAGCCGGCCGCGTCCATCGCGTAGGCGGCGCCGGTCTCCAGCAGGTCCTGGGGGCGGTCCTGGCGGCGCGGGCGGAAGGACTTGTCGTGGTTGACGCCGTAGCCGCCGCCGGTGCTGCGGGAGTCGGCCGCGGTGACCACGTCGTCGGCGGCCGCCTCGGCGTCCGCGTCCCGCCAGATGAAGCCGTGGAAGGGCGCCACGGTGACCGCGGTGTCGGCGCCGTTCTCGACGACCGCGCCGGCCACCCCGTCGATGTCCTCGCGGATCACGAACGGGCTGGTGCACTGCACGAGCAGCACCGCGTCGACCTGGGAGCCGTGCAGCGCCTCGTGGGCGTCCATGGCGTGCAGGACGGCGGCCTCGGAGGTGGCGGTGTCACCGGCGATAGCGGCGGGACGCAGCACGACCTCGGCGCCGGCCGAGCGGGCGGCGGCGGCGATGGCCTGGTCGTCGGTGGAGACGACGACGTCGGTCACGAGGCGGGAGGCCCGGCACTCGCGCACCGCGCGTGCCACCAGCGGTACGCCGCCGACCGGGGCGAGGTTCTTCGCGGGCACGCCCTTGGAGCCGCCGCGCGCGGGGATCACCGCGAGCACACGGCGCACCGTCGCGCCTTGGCCCGCTTCCGGGTTGGACATGGGAACTACTCCTTGACCAGGGTTGATGCGGCTCACAGCTCCCCCATCCGCCGGATGACGGGCGCGACCCGCTGGACGCCGTGCCGGTAGGCACCTCGTGCGGCGCGACGCACTATCTGGCGCACCGGACCGGGCTCCTTGTCGTGCGCGGGGGCGCCGGGCAGCGGGGTGCCGTCGGGACCGAGGTGGTGCCGGGCGAGGATGCCGGGCAGATAGCCGGGGGCGGTCACCGGCGTGTAGTACGGCGTCAGGGGCGCCAAGCCGCCGGGCTGCCGGAGCAGCTTGGCGATCCGCTCCCGGGCCGCGTCGAAGGCGGTCTCGTACGAGCCTCCCCCAAAGGGGGGACCCCCAGCGGCGACGCCCTGCCGGGCGACCCACTCGGTGTCCGGCGTGGGCCGGTGCCCGGCGTCGAGCTGGTCCCAGGAGGCGAGGCAGCCGGAGCCGACGAAGTGGTGGTTGCCCAGCACCTCACGGACACCGAGGTCGGAGAGGACGACGGTGGGGATCCGGCGGTGCAGCGACTCCAGCGCGGCCGTCGAGCTGACCGTGACGAGCAGGTCCGTGCGGTCCAGGACCTCGCCCATGTTGCCGTAGACGAGCTTGAAGTTGGGCGGCAGTTCGCCGAGCTTCTGCGCGAGCTTCTGGTACGGCAGTTCCTCGATGTGCGTGGTGTGCTCGCCGGGCCTGGAGCGCAGCTTGAGCAGCACCTCGCGCTCGGGGTGCAGCCGCGCGTGCTGGACCAGGCGGTTCAGCAGGTAGGTGCGGTCCCTGCGGTTCTCGGGGACCGAAGGCTGGGCGGCGAAGACGACCGTGTACGGGTCGTGTTCGCCCGTGTACTTGGCGCCACCCAGGAACGGCAGTGCGACCTCGGTGACCGCGGTGGAGTCGGCGCCGACCCCGTCGTACACCTCGCGGAAGCGCTCGGCGTCCTGGCGGGAGTTGGCGAGGACGAGATCCGCGCCGTGCCGCAGCAGCAGACCGTCGGCGAGCTTCTCGTAGACGACGCCGACGTAGCCGGTGACGACGACGGGCCGCTTCTCGCGGTCCTCCCAGACACGCCGCAGGCCGTGCAGCATCGCCTGGACACCGCCGCCGACCAGGGAGAGGACCAGCACGTCGTACGACTCCCGCGCCATGGTGCGCAGAAACTCGACGGCCGTCACCTCTGTGAGGGAATCGGCGCGCACGCCCACTTCCTCGAGCTGGCGGGGCGTGGGGGTGGCCCGGCCGCGCAGCAGAAATCCGTCCAGGGCGGGGGCGACTTGCGTCCCGCCTTGCGATCCGGCTTCCATGGATGGGCCCGGAGCGATACGGCTCGCCGTCAGCGCACCCCATTTCCAGCGGGTGTCCGAGTCGGCGAGTACTGCGATCCGCGTGGGCTTCGTTGTACTTGGTGGCACGCCCTAGACGCTAGGAAGCAATTTCGAGTTACTGGCCAACCACGCCTCAACGAAAAGTTAACAGCAACCCACCGAGAGCCGAACTGGCTCGCCGAAGCCCAGGAAGTACACGGGATGCACCGTTCCGACACATCGAGTTCACCCTCCGTACCCTCACCGGAAAGTTCCGCAGCGGGGCCGCCTCCTAGGCTTTCGCAGGTGCCAAAGCTTTCCGTGATCGTGCCGTTCTACAACGTGCAGCAATACGCCCCGGACAACCTGAGAAGCCTTCGCGCGAACGCCCGGCAGGACTTCGAGTTCATCTTGGTCGACGACAAATCGAAGGACGAGACGCCGGCCATTCTCGAACGTGCGGCCGAAGAGCTCTCCGCGGTCGCCCAGGTGCGCTATATCCGCAGAGAGGAAAACGGAGGGCTGGCCACCGCCCGGAACTCCGGCCTCGAGGTCGCGACCGGCGAATACATCACCTTCCTGGACGGTGACGACTGGCTCGCCCCCGGCTACTACAGCGAGCTGGTCGCGGCCATCGAGCGGCTGGGCTGCGACTTCGTCCGCACCGACCACGTCCAGGCCACCCACCGCGCCCGCACCGTGCACCGCGTCCCCGTAGGGCTCCGGGACGAGGTCATGAACCCCCGTGACGCCATCCTGCCCGCCGACCGCACGACCTCGGTCGACTACGCCTACGCCTGGGCCGGTGCCTTCCACCGCCGGCTGCTGGACAAGGGTGTCCTGCACTTCACCGACGGACTGCGCACGGCCGAGGACCGGCCGTGGATCTGGAAGCTGCACCGCGAGGCGGAGTCCTTCGCCGTGGTGAGCCTGCTCGGCGTGTTCTACCGGCGCGGTGTCGCCGGCTCCCTCACGCAGATCGGTGACGTCCGTCAGCTCGACTTCATCCGCGCCTTCGACCAGGTGATCGAGGAGACGGCGGCCGACCGCGACGCCGAGCGGCTGCTGCCCAAGGCCGTGCGCACCTACTGCGCGATCATCGCCCACCACCTGTCGGAGATCGACAAGTTCGAACCGTCCGTGGCCAAGCAGTTGCGGGTCATGAGCGCGGCGGCCATAAAGCGCATGCCGCAGGACGCCCTCGGCGACGTACTCGACACCATGGACCTGCGGCGCGCCTCCAAGCTGCGGCGGCTGCGGCGCCGGATCACCACAGCGAAGGCGGCTGCCTGATGTCCCGTACCACCCAGATCTTCTGCGTCTCCACGCTGTACGGCGCGGCGACGCTCGCCGCCGCGATCGACTCCGACTGCTTCGAGGAACCCGACCGGCGCGTGCTGCTGGTCTTCAACAACTCGGCGACCCCGGAGACCACACCGGCCGTCGACGAGATGCCGGGCTTCAGCACGCTGCGCGACCACTTCGACGACGTCCTGTCGTTCAACGAGGCGATCCACCCCTTCCACCCCGGCGCCTGGCAGCCGCGCCCCGACGACATGCCGCTGTTCGAGCGCTATCTGCGGCTGCTGTGGGGGCTGGGCGACGACCGGGTCGAGCTGGTCGTGGAGTCCATCCAGGTCAACCCGGCGCTCGCGCTGGCGCAGATCTTCACCGGCGCCCCGGTCCATGTCTACGCCGACGGCCTGATGAGTTACGGCCCCACCCGCAACAAGCTCGACCCGCTGGTCGGCACGCGCGTCCGGCGCCTGCTGCACCTGGATCTCGTACCCGGTCTCACCCCGCTGCTGCTGACCGAGTTCGACGTGCCGGCGCAACTGGTGCCGACAGACGCGTTCCTCAAGGTCATGAGCGGCCTCACCGGCGTCGCCGGGGATCTGCCCGACCTGCCGGACAACGCCGCGCTGCTGCTCGGCCAGTACCTGTCCGCGCTGAACATCCTCTCCCCCGCCGAGGAGGAGAACCTCCATGTGCGGATGCTGCGCGGGGCGGTGCAGCGCGGGCACCGCGCCGTCGTGTTCAAGCCGCACCCCACCGCGCCGGCCCGCTACAGCCGCGCCCTGGAGGCGGAGGCCGGGAAGCTCGGCGTCGAGCTCACGGTGCTGGACACCCCCGTCCTCGCCGAGGTGCTGTTCGCCAAGGCCCGGCCCGCGCTGGTCGTCGGCTGCTTCTCGACCGCGCTGTTCACCGCGTCCGCGTTCTACGACCTGCCGGTCGCCCGTATCGGCACCGAGCCGCTGCTGGACCGGCTGACGCCGTACCAGAACAGCAACCGGCTGCCGGTCACCCTGGCGGACGCGCTGCTGCCCGACCTGGAGAACCGCAAGAGCGAGGAGCCGGTCGCGGACGAACTGCTCACCGGGCTGGTCACCGCGGTCGGCTTCACCATGCAGCCGCAGATCCAGTCGAGCCTGCGGCCCGCGACGGAGCGGTTCCTCTCCCAGCACCTCGGCCCGCGCACCCAGCGCTACTTCAAGAAGCGCCGGCTCACCTCGCAGGGCCTGCCCGGCGGCATCCCCGAGCGGCTGTCCTTCCTGCCCCGCAACTCCGCGGCACGCCGGGTGGTGCGCCGGGCGCGGGCGTTGAAGAAGGCCGTGAAGCGGTAAATGAAGAGGGCGTGAACAGGGCACGAAATCCGCGGGAACCGAAAAGCGAATATCCGGTGCGGCGGCTTTCCTCGATCCCCGATCAAGGAAGCCGCCGCCGCCGTTGACCAGCGGTTGGTCGGATTTCCCTACTTAATACTTCCCCAACCTTCAAATAGCAATGATCTCAGGCCTACGATCGCGCCCATGCGTATCTCCCAGGTCGAAGCCGCCAACGCCCGGATGCTGGCCCACGCCCCGTCCGTCCGGCCCGTCGCCACCAGCGACATCATCCGCACGCACCGCAAGAAGCACCCGTACCGGGGCCTTGCGGAGATCGAATCGCCGTACTGTCCGCCGTTCGTGATGTTCTGCGTGAACGACGACGCGGTCGCCCTGGACACCTTGTGGAACGGCAGATTCGGCTACGAGCCCGGCAGCCTCTCCACCTGGGCACGGCTGGCCGCGAAGAGCGCGACGATAGCCGACGTCGGCGCGCACGTCGGCTACTTCTCGATGATCGCCGCACTCACCAACCCCAAGGCGAAGGTGCACGCCTTCGAGCCGGTGGACCAGGTGCACGCGCGGCTCGCGGTGAACATCCGGCTCAACAACGTCCAGAACGTGCGCCGTTACCAGGCGGGCGTCTCCAGCGAGCCGGGCTGGGCCGACATCAGCGTCCGCTTCTCCGGGAACCTGCTGTCGACGGGCTCGTCCCTGGAGCACGCGGCCGGTGACGCCGAGATGAAGCGAATCCGGCTGGTCACGCTGGACGAGGTGTTCGCCGACACCAAGCTCGACCTGATCAAGATCGACGTCGAGGGCCATGAGATGTCGGTGCTGGAAGGTGCCCGCCAGGTCCTGAAGCGGGACCGGCCCACCGTGATGCTGGAGGCGCTGGTGGGCGCCCCGCTGGACCCGCTGCTCGCCGAGTTCGGTCCCCTGGGCTACGACGCGCACTGGGTGGCCGAGGAGGAGGACACCCTCATCCCGGCGGACCGCGCCCGGCCGAGCGGCACACGCAACCTGCTGCTCACGCCCCGCCGTTAGGACGAGAACACGAAAGACGCTCCCGCAGCCTGGTGGCTCCGGGAGCGTCTTCGGTCGTGGGGGCCGGTGGATCAGCCGCCCAGGATGGTCCGCAGATCCGCCGCGTTGGCCTGGGTGATCTTCCACAGCTCCTGCTGACGGCCGTGCACGTCGGCCACCGTCTTGGCGTGGTCGGCGAGCAGGTCGCGGGAGCGCTCGACGAGCACCTCGGCGAGGTTGCGGTCGTGCACGGAGACACCCCACTCGGGGCGCTCGATGTCGCGCAGGAAGTACGCCATCTTCGGGTGCGAGATCAGGCTGATGATGGGCGTGCCGCAGCCGAACGGGATCATGCCCGCGTGGCCGCGCATGCCGATGACCAGCCGGGTGCGCGCGTACAGCTCGCGGATCTCGTCGTTCTCGAAGTCGTACATCGGGATGACGGGCAGCGACACGCCGTGCTCACGGCGCAGGTCGAAGGCGATCCGCTCGTCGTCGAGCGAGTGCGCCACGCACTGCACCTCACCGAGGTCGCCCAGCTCGCGCACGGCCTTGGCCATCTGCGCGAGGAAGTAGCCGTAGTCGTGGCCGAAGCGCAGCGCGGCACGGTCGTAGGCGGCGTTGATGAGGATGGTGTCGTCGCGCTTCACCGGGTCCTGCCAGTCCGCGACGAGCTGGCGCGTGACCGTGGTCGGGCAGGGCTGGAAGCGCACCTTGTCGTGCAGGTGCGCCGGGAGCATGGCCCGGACCTTCTCGATCGAGCCGTGGTTGCGCAGTCCGAAGAAGGCGGACTTCTCCACGAGCAGCCGCAGCGACTCACGGAAGCGCTGGGCGCGGTAGCTCTGCCCGTCGAAGGCGTTGAAGCCGACGGCGTACACCGCGATGGGGACGTCGATGCGCTCCAGCAGCTCGTCGGGGACGTTCCACTGCCAGGCGCTGTTGCCGTTCGGCATGGTGTCCGGGATGAACAGGCCGCCGCCGCCGATGACCATGCCGCGGCGGGCGTTGACGCGCTCCAGGGCCGCCTCGTCGAACAGGCGGTGGGCGTGCACGGAGTGCCAGCGGCGGTTGGTGGTGTCCGCGTCGAAGGCGAGGCGCACGCTCTCCGGGAGCAGCTTGTCGCCCGCGTTGCCCTGCCGGTCCATGTAGAACGCGACGTGCGCGAGCTGCTCGGCGGCGCTGCCGGACTGCTGGGCGGGCATGCCGATGGTGCGCTGGTGCCAGATGCGGCTGGCCCGGTGCGTCGGGTCGACGGTCAGACCCTGGACGGCGTGCTTGTGCGCGGCGGCGTCCTCGCCGTGCACCCAGGAGATCAGGGCGAGCCGGGCGAAGGCGGTGGCGGCGCGGTTGGGTGCGGCGGTGGCCAGCAGCAGCTGGGCCTTGGCCTCGTCGTAGCGGGAGACGGCCAGCAGGGCGTGCCCGTAGACCTCGTGCGGCCAGGCCTCGTCGACGGGGATGTGGACCCGCTCCATGATGTCGACGGCGGCCTGGTAGTCGCCGGCGCCGATGTGGGCGAGGGCGACCCGGCGGGCGGTGTCGACGTCACCGGTGCGCTCGACGTACGGGGTGCCGAAGTGCACCAGCAGGTCGCGGTGCGTGGTGCCGCCCGCGGCCACGTACGCCGCGTGCAGCTCGGCGTCCGTCATGTCGAACTCGCGCCAGCGCTCCTGCGCCTTGTCGTAGCCCGACTCGCCGCCCTGCCACGGCTTGTGCCGGCCGGTGAAGTGCAGGATCGCGGTGTCCTCGGGGACCGCGAGGTCACCGGAGAGCCGCCGCTTGACGAAGTTGTACTTCGGGTCGAGGCGGACGAAGCCGCCGTCCAGCACCGCGTTGAGGATGCCCTGGTCGTGCTTGTCGAGCTCGTAGGCACCGGTGCGGCCGACGTGGTCGATCCTCGCGTAGAACTCGTCGCTCAGGTACTCCTTCTGAATGACGAGCAGACCGCTGTTGAGCTTGTGCTGGCCGTAGAAGAACTGAGGTACGGCGGCGAGGCCCTCGCGCAGCGACAGCAGCTCCGAGAGCGACCCGAGGACCACCATGTCGGTGTCCAGGGTGATGACGGTGTCGTAGTCGCGGATCTTGAAGACGTCGAGGATGAAGTACGCCTTGCGGACCAGGTAGTTGTCCTGGTCGCCCTTGGCGTAGGAGTCGTAGTGCTCGGCGTCGACCCGACGGAAGCTGACCCGCGGGTGCAGGGCGCGGATGCTGGCGACGGAGGACGGCTTCAGGTCGTCGTGCAGGACGATGAAGTCCTCGCACACACCCGGGTTGGACAGCGCGAGCGAGCGCAGCAGGGCCAGGAAGCCGGGCAGGTAGTTCTCGTCGACGAAGCTGGCGAAGGCGATCCGGCGCTTGCCGGTCAGCGCGCTGGCGTCGGTGGCCGGGGCCGCGGTGCGAGGCTCGGCGGGGGCTATGTGGGTCGCGGTCATCGCAGGGAGATCCTCATGCCGGAGACGCTCTGGGCCCGTTCCATGACCCACGCCTTCTCGCTGGTGTATTCGTGAACGGACGTGATGGGCATCTTCATCGCCGCGTCGATGCGGTACGCACCGCTCTCGTAGAAGTCGAAGCCGATCAGGTCGATGGTCGGGCTGACGTCGAGGAAGTCGAGCAGCCACAGCATGTTGAAGCCGGACGTCGGGATCGACGACCACTGGTCCGTGCCCCACTTGCCGATGTTGCGCACGGGCCAGCGCAGCGACTCGTCGCCGAGGTACTTCTGCGCTCCCGGCACGAGGCGGTTGCGCAGCGAGTACTTCCAGTCGCCGGAGATCCCGCCGAAGACCAGCCGGGTGTCGACCTGCTGGTCCCAGTTGAAGCCGTGCTTGTGGATCGTGACGTGGATGTCGGTCCGCTTGCCGGTGTTCGCCGCGTCGATCTTGTACGAGTTGAAGCGCACGACCAGGTCGTAGGCGTCGATCTCGGTGCCCTTGCCGCTCTCGCCGACCTTGCCGGAGTTGGCGATCAGGGCGATGGACTTGCCGGCGATCCGGTTGCGGAACTCACCGAGGCTGATCCACTGCAGGTTGCCGAAGGTCGGGTCGTCCAGCGGGCCGCGCATGCGGTTGCGCCGCTGCTCGGCGAAGAGGCCGATCGCCTCGATCAGCTCAGGGCTGGGGCGGTGCTGGACGCCGGTGCTCAGGTCCAGGTAGTGGCTGAGCGCCTCCTGGAACTCCTGTTCCGGCGCTTCCGTACGGTCGAGCGCGACCAGCGCGCCCACCAGCTGTGCCTGGGCCCGCTCCCAGTCCCCGGCGTGGTGCGCCGCGAGCCCCTCGGCCCACACGTCGGTCGCCGGGCCCGCGGCGTACGCGGTGGCGTCCGGGACGGTGCGCTTGAGCAGGGTGAGCAGCTCACCACGCTTCTCCTGCGCGGTACGCAGGCCGGCGACCTTGGCCCGGACGCCGAAGCCGTCCTCCTGGGTGAGGCTCAGGTAGCGCTCGAAGGCGTCGACGGCGGCGGACGGGCGGCCCATGGCCTCCAGCAGCCGGCCGCGCAGCCGCCAGCCGGCGCGGGAGTTCTTGCGCTGCGACAGCACCGTGTCGGTGATGAGCAGGGACAGGTTCAGCTCGTCGTCGTAGCCGCAGTCGAGCGCCTTGTTACCGACGGCGAGGAGCGCGTCGAGCAGTTCGTTGCTCAGGTTGGTGCCCCCGACGGCCTTCGCGCCACGCCGGATCAGGTTGCCCGCACCCGCGGACGCCGACTGGGGCTGCTCCTGGGCGGCCCACAGGGCGAGCAGCTCACGCAGCTTCTCGGCCAGCGCGATCCGCCGGGAGTCGAGGCTGCCCACGAGCTTGCCACTGTGCACCGCGCAGGCGCGCAGGCAGTCCTCCAGCTCCACCGGAGTGACCTGGGCCGTCGGCGGACCGGCGTCAGTGCTCGCCGATGCCGTGTCCCCTGTTCGGGAACGTGACCATCTGCTGCGAACCGTCATGGTGCTCCTGCTCTGGATGTGACGAAGCAGGCAAGGATCTGCCTCGGTAAACGTGGTGGGTTGGAGAACACTAAGAAACCAATACGACGAAAAGGTGAACCGATAGGGGCCGGTGGGCAAATCGTGTTTCCGTCGAACGGAATTCCGTCAACCGACGTCCTAGGGTGGCGGGCGGCGTCGCAGGACGTTGACACACATCTCCGGGGTTATGACGGTTGCGGGCGCTTTGGGCAGGATGGCGCGCATGCAGGCCCACGGACAGACGAGGTAGCCGAGGTATTCCAGCGTGACCGAGACGGTCGTCAGTACAGCCAAGCCCCCCACCGCCACCGCCGCGCCCGCGCAGCCGCTCGAGGTCGGCGGCGTCCGGCCGCGGCCCAGAAGCACGGGGGGCCGGCTGCGCGCCCTGGACGGGCTGCGACTGCTGGCCGCGCTGATGGTGGCGCTGTACCACTACGGCGGCCGGGGCGGTGAGATCACCCAGGCGTGGGGTTCGTCACCGAAAGTGCAGTTCCCCACGCTCCACTCCTGGTTCGCCTACGGCTGTCTCGGCGTCCAGATCTTCTTCGTGATCAGTGGCTTCGTCATCTGCATGAGCGGCTGGGGCCGGCCCCTGCGCTCCTTCTTCGCCTCCCGGGTCGCCCGCCTGATGCCCTCCTACTGGGTGGCCGTCGTCCTGGTGACGGCCGTGTTCGCGCTGCCGGGCGTGGCCTACGCGGCGGTGTCACCCAGCGAGGCGCTGGTGAACCTGACCTTGCTTCAGCAGCCACTCGGCGCGGACCGGGTGCTCGGCGTGTGCTGGACGCTGTGGGTGGAGATCCGCTTCTACGCGCTGTTCGCCGTGTGCATCGTGCTGCCGGGGGCCAACCGGCAGCGGGTGGTCATGCTGTGCGCCGCGTGGACGCTGCTCGCGGCGATCACGCAGGCCGCCGAGCAGCCGTTCCTCGACCTGATCGTGATGCCGGAGTACGCGCCGTTCTTCATCGGCGGCATGGGCATCTACCTGCTGCACCGCAACCGGCGGGACGTCACCGCGTGGGGCGTCGTGGCGGTGAGCTGGCTGACCGGGCAGCACCAGGCGGTGTCCCACCTGTGGCACAGCCCCCAGCCGGACCAGTTCTCCTACCGCTCCGCCTCGGTGATCATCCTGATCGTCACGTTCGGCTTCGTCGCGGTGCTCGCGGTGGCGCTGGGCTGGCTGAACTGGGCCGACTGGCGCTGGCTGACGGTCGCGGGGGCGCTGACGTACCCCTTCTACCTGGTCCACGAGCACCTGGGGTGGCCCGTCATCGAGGTGCTGCACCAGGACTTCGGGCTCGCCTCGTGGATGACGATCACCGGGACGCTGACGACGATGCTGGTACTGGCGTGGCTGTTCAACCGGTATGTGGAGAAGTGGTCGACGCCGTTGCTGCGGCGGTCGCTGACGCAGGTGCGGGAATCGTCCAAGGCGTGACGCCGGGGCGGGCGGCGGGCCGGCTCCGAGCGACGGCCTGACGCCCGCTCGACTCATCCGGACGTCGCGGGTGCCGTCCTCAGCGTCGTCGCGATGCCCTCGATGACCGCTCTCAGGCCCGTCTCGAAGCCGCGGTCGCGGTCCTGGAACATCTCGTGGCCGGCCGCGGCCGCCAGCGGAAGCCGGCGAGGCGCACCGCCCGCGCGTCGAGGTCGTGGCCCCCTCCCCGGTGGCCGGGTCGGGGCCCATCGCCTGCTCCTCGATGACGTGCCCGATGGTGTAGCTGTACGCAGTGAACCAGGCGCGCGCCGCGGCCCCCGGTGTGAACCCGGCGCGCGTGAGCTGGGCCCAGGTGCGCCTCCATCGGCTCGGCGTACGACATGTCCGTGAAGCGGGTGCCGGCGTAGACCTCGGCGCCGTCGCGGTAGCGCGGCAGTTGCGCGCGCAGGCCGCTCATCCGCAGGAAGAACGTCTCCCCCGCCAGTCCTCGTCCGCGCCCGGCTCGGCCGCGGGCTCGGCGGTCATGCGCCGCATCATCTCCGTGGCCACCTCGTCGAGCAGGGCCTGTTTGTCCCTGAAGTGCCAGTAGAGGGCCGGCGCCTTGACGCCCAGCTCCTTGGCGATGGCGCGCAGGGTCAGTACCTCCAGACCCACCTCGTTCCGCAGCGGCAGGGCGGTGTCCGCCACGCGCCGCCGGTCCAGCGGTGCTCGTCCTTCCGTGTTGCGGCGACCCGTCAGCTCGGGCTCGGCTACCGCGACTCCTCGCTCACCGAGGAGACCCGCACCGGCGTCGGCGCGGGGCTGCGGGCGGGCGACCGCGCACCGGACGGGACCGCGGGCAGGGGGTACGGCTGTTCGACGCGTTCCGGGGGGCCGCACCGGACGCTGCTCGCCGTGGGCACCGAGGCCGAACTCCCGGCGCTGCCCGTCCCCACGCTGCGGATTCCGGCGTACGGGCCCTACGGCACCGGCGTCTTCCTGATCCGGCCCGACGGTTACGTCGGCTGGGCGGCACATCGGCTGCCGGACTGACGGAATACGCGACCCGGACGGGGGTAGCCGAAGCATCCTGGTAATCGTTCACCGGGCGTGGCGTCGTTCGCGCCACGGGCACGGCCAGGACCGCGTACGGTACGTAGGGAATTGACCCGGTATTCACCTTCTCGGGGGTTTTGATGGGTTCTTCTCCCGGGCAGGCGCCGGGCAGCTCCTGACCGCACACCGCAACGAGGAAGTGCTCGCCTTTCATGACCACTGCACATGAGGCGCCCCCGCGGCCCCGCCGGCTCGACGACGTCCCAGGCTGGTTCCCCGTACTCGACCAGGTGCTCTTCGACTGGCTTCTGAGCCGGCAGGAGGCCGCGGGTGTCCGCGGCGACCTGCTGGAGGTCGGGGTCTACATGGGCAAGAGCGCGATCTTCCTGGGTCGCCATCTCCGGGAGGGCGAGCGCTACACCGTGTGCGACCTCTTCGAGGGCGACGCCCCGGACGACGCCAACCGGGCCGAGTCGACGAAGTCGTACAGCGCGCTCACCCGCCAGGTCTTCGAGACCAACTACCTCTCCTTCCACGACGAACTCCCGCGCGTCGTACAGGGTCCCAGCTCGCTCGTGCCCGGGGAGGTCGAGCGGGACTCGTGCCGTTTCGTGCACATCGACGGCTCGCATCTGTACGAGCACGTCTACGACGACATCGCCGCCGCGCGTGACGTCCTGCTGCCGGACGGGGTCGTCGTCCTGGACGACTTCCGCTCGGAGCACACCCCCGGCGTCTCCGTCGCCGTCTGGGAGGCCGTGCTCAGCCGGGGCCTGCGCCCCATCTGCCTGACCACGCAGAAGCTCTACGGCACCTGGGGCGACCCGGAGCCGGTGCAGCGGGAGCTGATGGCGATGGTGCGCGGGCGTGGTGACTGCGGGCTCAGCGTGCAGCAGGCCGCCGGGCACCGCCTCGTCCGGCTGAAGTCGAAGGGGATGCGGGCCCCCGACTTCCCGCCGTCCCGGCACGCGCAGGACTCGCCCGAGCCGGCCGTGCCCAAGCCCGCCGCGACGCCCGCGGTCCCCGGGGCGGCGCGCACCGTCACGTCCCGGACCCCCGGCAGCCGCGCCCGCCGCCTGGCGGTCGACCTGCTGCCGCCGCTGCTCACCCGCGCCATCCGCAAGGCACGCGCGACCAAGCGGGCGACGGCCGCACGCTGACGCCGCGGAGCGGCGGCCCCGCCGCTCCGCTTGCCCAGGAGCTGGTCGGCTAGGAGCCGGCCAGCGACAGCTTCACCGCGAAACCGAGGAACAGCGCCCCCGCCGCCGAGGTGACCCCCGCCGTGAGGCGCCTGCGACGGCGGAAGGCGGCCGCCAGCTTCGTACCGCCGAAGATCAGCGCGCTCAGGTACAGGAAGCTGGCGAGCTGCGCGAAGGCCCCGAGCACGACGAAGGACAGCGCGGGGTAGGCGTACCCCGGGTCGACGAACTGCACGAAGAAGGCGACGAAGAACAGGATCGCCTTGGGGTTGAAGAGGCTGATGACCAGCGCGCGCCGGAACGGCCGCTCGTCACCCGGTTCCGGCGCGGCAGGAGCCGCCGCGCTCTCGCGCCGGGTCCGCCACATCCCCCAGGCGGCGCGCATCATGCCGATCGCGAGCCACGTCAGATAGCCGGCACCGGCGTACTTCACCATCCCGAACAGCAGGGCGTTCGCCTGCAACAGCGAGGCCACACCGGCCGCCGACAACGTCATCAGCACGGTGTCGCCGCACCACACCCCGGCCGCGGCCGTGTACCCGGGGCGCACCCCGCGCCGGGCGGCCACGGACAGCACGTAGAGCGAGTTGGGGCCGGGCAGCAGGACGATCAGGGCGAGCCCTGCCAGATAGGTCGGGAGATCGATGACGCCGAACATGTCCAGGAGTGTCGCACGCCGGTACGACAACCGGTCAGGTCAGAAGGCGTCACTCGGTACGTAACGCCCCCATACATCCCGCAGGGCGTTGCACACCTCACCCACGGTGGCCCGCGCGCGCAGCGCCTCCTTCATCGGGGGCAGCACGTTGTCGTCGCCCTCGGCCGCCTTGCGCAGCGCCGCCAGGGCCGCGTCCACCGACCGACCGTCGCGTTCGGCACGCAGCGCGGCCAGGCGTTCCGACTGCCGGGCCTCGATGGCGGGGTCGACGCGCAGCGGCTCGTAGGGCTCGTCCTCGTCGATCGTGAAGCGGTTCACCCCCACGACGACCCGCTCGCCCGCCTCCGTCTCCTGGGCGATCCGATAGGCGTTGCGCTCGATCTCGCCCTTCTGGAAACCGTGCTCGATCGCGGCGACCGAGCCGCCCAGCTCCTCGACCTTCCCCATCAGCTCGACGGTGGCCGCCTCGACGTCGTCCGTCATCCGCTCGACGGCGTAGGAACCGGCGAAGGGGTCGACGGTCGCGGTCACATCGGTCTCGTAGGCGAGCACCTGCTGGGTGCGCAGGGCCAGCCGCGCGCTCTTGTCTGTGGGCAGGGCGAGCGCCTCGTCGAAGGAGTTGGTGTGCAGGGACTGGGTGCCGCCGAGCACCGCGGCCAGGCCCTGGACGGCGACGCGGACCAGGTTCACCTCGGGCTGCTGGGCGGTCAGCTGCACCCCGGCCGTCTGCGTGTGGAAGCGCAGCATCGTCGACTTGGGGTTCCTCGCGCCGAACTCGTCGCGCATCACCCGTGCCCAGATCCGGCGGGCGGCGCGGAACTTCGCGACCTCCTCCAGGATCGTCGTACGGGCGACGAAGAAGAAGGACAGGCGCGGGGCGAAGTCGTCGACGTCCATGCCGGCGGCGACGGCCGTGCGGACGTACTCGATGCCGTTGGCGAGGGTGAAGGCGATCTCCTGCACGGGGGACGCGCCCGCCTCGGCCATGTGGTAACCGGAGATCGAGATGGTGTTCCACCTGGGCATCTCGGCCCGGCAGTACCGGAAGATGTCGGCGATCAGCCGCAGGGACGGCTTCGGCGGGAAGATGTACGTCCCGCGCGCGATGTACTCCTTCAGGACGTCGTTCTGGATCGTGCCCGTCAGCTGGTCGGCCCGGACCCCCTGTTCCTCCGCGACCAGCTGGTACAGCAGCAGGAGCAGCGCGGCCGGGGCGTTGATCGTCATCGACGTCGACACCTTGTCCAGCGGGATCCCGCCGAACAGCACCCGCATGTCGTCGATCGAGTCGACGGCGACGCCGACCTTGCCGACCTCGCCGTGCGCGAGGGGCGCGTCGGAGTCGTGGCCCATCTGGGTGGGCAGGTCGAAGGCGACCGACAGGCCGGTGGTGCCGTGCTCGATGAGCTGCCGGTAGCGGGCGTTGGACTCCGCCGCCGTACCGAAGCCCGCGTACTGGCGCATGGTCCAGGGGCGGCCCGTGTACATCGACGGGTACACGCCGCGCGTGAAGGGGTAGGCGCCGGGCTCGCCCAGCCGCACGGCCGGGTCCCAGCCGTCCAGGGCCTGCGGCCCGTAGACCGGTTCGATGGGCAGTCCGGACTCCGACTCGTGCGCCATGGTGAGTGCCTTCCGCCGAGCGGTGGCCACTCCTTGCGGTGGCTCACCCCTTGCCCACCACGATGCCGCGCCGTTCGCGAGCCGTCATGCGCGGGAAGCATCTCGGGTGAGACCCAGTGCACTCGGTGAGAAGGCGGGGACTGGCATGCGCAAGCCTGGTTCGAGGAGGGCGGCCGCCGCGCTGGCGGCGCTGGTGACGGTGTGCGGCTGCACCGTGCAGGGCGTGGACGCGGACGGCAACCCGCGCGGGCCGATCCACATCGACATCACCCGCACCGCGCCCGCGCCGCCGCCCGCCACCTCCAAGGCCCCCGCACGGCCGGCCGCACCCGCGCCGCCGCCCGCCACCTCCAAGGCCCCCACACGGCCGGCCGCCCCGGCGCCGGCTCCGGCCCCGACGCCTGCCCGGGTGCTCTGGTCCCCCGGCGACCACGGCCGGGACGTGCGCGAACTCCAGGCCCGGCTGCGGCAGGTCGCGTGGTTGTTCGTCGGGCCGACGGGGACGTACGACGGCCTGACCCAGCAGGCGGTGCGGGGCTTCCAGGGCAAGCGCGGGCTGCCGAGGACCGGCGCCGTGGACACCGTCACCTGGCAGCGGCTGCTGAGGATGACCCGTGAGCCCGGCCGCTGGGACCTGTACCTGATGGGCGGTCAGCCCGCCGACGCGCCCGACGCGCGCTGTCTGACCGGGCGGGTGCTGTGCATCAGCAAGTCGAGCCGCACGCTGCGCTGGATGGTGGACGGCCGCACGGTGACGACCCTGCCGGTGCGTTTCGGCTCGGGTCACACACCCACCCGGGAGGGCAAGTTCCAGGTGTACTGGAAATCCCGCCACCACCACTCCACGCTGTACGACTCGCCCATGCCGTACGCCCTGTTCTTCAGTGGCGGTCAGGCCGTGCACTACTCGCCGGACTTCGCCGCCCGCGGCTACGCCGGGTCCTCGCACGGCTGCGTCAACGTCCGGGACGAGGCGGCGATCGCACAACTGTTCGGCGAGGCGAAGAAGGGCGACAAGGTCGTCGTCCACTGGTGAGGTTCGGGGCGCGGGCGGGACCGGGGGAACGTGTCCCGCCCGCGCTCAGGTGCACGAGCCGTAGGTACGGGGGGAACCCCGGCTCAGTGCGACAGCCGATGACCAGTCGGCTCACTCAGTACTGCGCCGGCGCGGCCCAAAGCGTCACACCCCTCGGACAGAAATATCTACGGTCCCGCGAAGCTGCAGGTCAGAGCGGCGAGTGCGAGGCGTTCGGCGTCGGCAGCAGCGAGGCCGCCCGCCTGCGCATGTCGGGGAGGAGGGCCGTGGACCACGCGGAGGTGCGGGGGCCGAAGCCGGTGCGGCCGGGTGCCGAGTCGTCGTCCCCGTCGTCGCCGCTGCCCTCGCCGCCGTCGCCGCGACCTCCGCGACCGTCGTCGTCGCCCCTGCCGTCGCCCATGCCGTCGCCGTTCGAGTGGTCGTCGTCGCCCCTGCCGCCCGCGTGGCCGTCGTCGCCGCTGCCGTCCCTGCCCCAGCCCTTGTCCCGTCGGCCGTCGGCGTCGCCGAGCACGGCGTCGCAGTACGCGCGCACGCGCGAGGGGCCGCCCGCCGCCTCCCTCAGGGCGCGCTTGCGGTCGTGGTCCAGGCGCCGGTCCTCGCGCAGGTCGCGGCAGGCCGAGGTGAGCGCCCTCCACCAGCTGTCGGCGTCGCGCGTCCGCTCCTCGGCGCCCTCGTCGGCCGAGGGGGTCTCGTCGCCGGGCGCGCCGCGGCTGCCGGCGAAGGGGCCGCCCGTGGTGCCGTCCGGCGCGGCCGAGCCGGGCTGTTCGCGCCGCGTCGGCGGGGACGGGACCGACGGCTGCTCGGGCGGCTCGGCGGCCGAGACGGAGGCGGCGGGGCGCGGCTCGTCGTCGTGGAACGGCGCGTCCAGGACTCCGGTTCCGGCCGCGACGGCCACTCCGCCGACCATGGCGACGGCCAGCGCCGCGGCCAGCCCCAGCCGCACGGGCCGGCCCCGGCGCGGGCGGTGGGCAGCGCGCGTACGGCCACCCGCGCGGCCACCGATGCACACCAGACCGGCGTCGGACGTCCGCACGGCGCCGGGCGCGTCGAGGGCGGCGAGCTCGCTGTCGCGGTCCGCGCGCACCTTGCGGAAGGCAGCCAGCGCGGCGGCCTCGCCGGGGAGTTCATCGCTGGTCAGCGGGGGTTTCGCGGAGAGCGCGCCGAGGGTGCGGGCGAGCCGGTCGGCCTGTTCGCGGGTGGCGTCGTCGGCAGCGTCCAGTGGCTCTCCGCTCAGCAAACGCTCCGCCGTCTCCCGGTCCAGCCACCTGTGCTGCTCGTCGGCCATCACATGTCCTTCTGCGTCCGCGTGCGCGTAGGCGTCACACTCGCGGACGTCACCGCGCGATCGCGCGGTTCTCGCTGGGGCGGCAGGGCGTCGAGCACACCGGCCGATTCCGGATCGTCGCCGAGGTCGCCGAGCAGTTCGGCGAGCCGTTTCAGCCCCCGGTGCGCCGCGGTGCGCACGGCGCCCGCCCGTTTGCCGAGCGCCTCGGCGGCGGTGTTCGCGTCGAGTCCCACCACCACCCGCAGCACCACGGCCTCGGCCTGGTCCTGCGGCAACCGGGCGATCAGGGAGAGGGCGTGGTCGGTGGTCAGGGCCTCGATGGCCTCGCCCGCGGTGTCGGACTCCGCGGGCCGACCCGTCAACTCGCTCTCGTCACCGCCGATCGCGGGCCGCCGGCCGCGCATCCGTATGTGGTCCAGGGCCCGGTTGCGCGCTATCCGGGCGGCCCAGCCGCGGAACCGGTCCGCGTCGCCGCTGAACCGCTCCAGGTCCCGGGCTATCTGCAACCAGGCCTCGGACGCCACGTCCTCGGCGTCGGGGTCGCCGACCAGCGTCCGTACGTATCCGAGCAGGCGTGGGTGCACCGCGCGATAGACCGTCCGGAACGCGCTTTCGTCCCCGCTCTGTGCCGCGAGCACCGCGGCCGTCAGCTCCGCGTCGTCCCCCACCGCGCGCGCCCTTCTTTGCGCCCAAGCCGGTGCCGCTCTCACGGACCGGGTTCTCGCCGTCGTGGTTCCTCGGTCGATGGTCGCCGTTCGAGGACCGCTGCGGTCGCGGTGGTCGTCCCGCCTCCGCACTCCGGCGCGAAAGGCACGTTACGTCTTGAAACCGCCTCCCGTCCATGCAGGTAGTCGTCGATGCAACTAACTCGTGACGCAGTGGGGTGTGACAGAAAACGCCGTCATGACGCTGAAGGAAGTACGGGCCGCCGCGCGGCCCGTGCCGCGCGACGGCCGGGGCCTCTCCTGTGGGGGGTGGCGGCCCCGGCCGTTGCCTTGGCCTCCGCCTCACCCACCCCGGCCTCACCGCTCGGCACTCCGCGCCCGCCAGACGTCCCGGCCGCGCGTACGGGCCCGGTGGGCGCCCGCGTCCCGGGCCGCGCGGAACGCGGCCAGAGCCTGCCGCTCGGCCTCCGCGTCCAGCTCGCCGTCCCGCATGACGGCACCCAGCAGTGCCACGAACCGGCTGCCGCGCCGTCCGTCCCCGGACCGCTGTTGTCCCTGCATCACGACTCCCCCGGCCCGCGGGAACCGTCCTGCGGCCCGCCCTCGGCGCCCAGTCGGCGGGCGAGTTGCCTGAGCCCACGGTGCGCGGCCGTCCGCACCGCGCCGGGCCGCTTGCCCAGCACCCTGGCGGCGGTGGGGCCGTCCAGACCGACGACCACCCGCAGCAGGACGGCCTCCGCCTGGTCGCGCGGCAGTTCGCGCACCAGGGCCAGGGCCCGCTCGGTGGTGATGGACTCCAGGGCCTGGTCGTGCGTGCTGTGCGGGCCGGGCAGATCCAGGACGTCGGGTTCGAGCGCGGTCGGGCGTGGCCGTGCCCGGGTGCGGCGGAGATGGTCCAGCGCCCGGTGCCGGGCGATGGTCGCGCTCCAGCCGCGGAAACCGGCCCCGTCGCCCTTGAACCGGCCAAGGTCCCTGGCGATTTCCAGCCAGGCGTCGGACGCCACGTCCTCGGCGTCGTCGCCGACCAGCCCGCGCAGATAGCCGAGCAGCCCCGGCTGCACCAGCCGGTACGCGACCGCGAAAGCGGCCTCGTCGCCGTCCTGCGCCCGCGCGACCGCAGCACCCAATTCCCCGTCGTGCGCCTGTACGCGACGGGGCTGCCCTCCCTGGCCCACAACCGTCCTCGTTCGCACCGCGTTCGTAGGAAGTCGGCACCGTGCGACACGATCCGGCCGTGTCGACGCCCCCGAGGTCATCAGCGTCAGGCCTCAGAGAAGTGTCACAGCTCGTCAGACGCCCCCGCCTCCCCCGCGTCACACGGGCTCCGGGAGGTGTCCCGTCACCGGCCGGCGCTCGCGTCCCGGCACAGCAGCCGCAGCGAACCGTCGCCGGTGAAACAGCGGCGGGCCTCGTCGATGGGGTCCCAGAGGCGGCCGTCCGGTGTGCGGACCCAGTGGTCGCCGCCGCTCGACCACCACTCGGCGCCCGCCTGACGGGCGATCACCTCTCCGGCGTAGGCGCCGAGACCGCGCAGGACGGGTTCCGCGGCGGCGTACGGCGTCCCCTCCAGGCGCAGTTCGTCGATCAACCGGTCGGCACGCCACAGGGACTGCGCGGAGTAGTCGAGCCGCAGCCGCGCCCCCTCACGCAGGGTCGCCACCGCGTCCGCGGCCCAGCGCACCGGCTTCGTCGCGGCCGAGGGCCTGTTCTCCGGGGTCGTCCCCGCTTGGGTCGTCGTCACAGTCTGGGTCGTCACATTCGGGAAAGCGCACTGCAGCAACGATTCGTCACACCTGTTCGGCGGCTGCCCGCAACCGGCGCAGGACCGCCCCACGGCGCCCCGAGGACGGTCACAGAATCCTTGCGCCAGCCCGGGTTTACGCTGCCGGATCGGGGGCTCAGGTCCCGGTGCGGAACTGAGACGGTGGTGTGCGGGCTGCCGGGCCACGGCCCCGGCGGCGCCGCGCTCAGGCGCCGGGTCCCGGGGCTTGGTCACCGCCGCGCCGGAGTCAGGTCGGAGGTCCCGTGGCATGCTCCCCGCCGCGCCGCGCTCAGGCGCCGGGTCCCGGGGCATGACCCCCACCGCGCCGGACCCAGGAACGGAGTCCCAAGGCGTGCTCCCCGCCGCGCCGGACTCGTCGCGGGGGTCCCGTGACATGCTCCCCGCCGCACCGGCCCCAGCGCGGAGGTCCCGTCGCCTGCTCCCCGCCGCGCCGGACCCAGGAACGGAGTCCCAAGGCGTGCTCCCCGCCGCGCCGGACTCGTCGCGGGGGTCCCGTGACATGCTCCCCACCGCGCCGCGCTCAGGCGCCGGGACCCGGCGCATGACCCCCACCGCGCCGGACCCAGGAACGGAGTCCCAAGGCATGCTCCCCGCCGCGCCGGACTCGTCGCGGGGGTCCCGTGACATGCTCCCCACCGCACCGGCCCCAGCGCGGAGGTCCCGTCGCCTGCTCCCCGCCGCGCCGCGCTCAGGCGTTCCTCGCCCGGCGGGAGACCACCGCGCGCAGGACCCTGCGGCCCTCCGTCGACACCTCCAGGGCGCGGCGCAGGCCGGCCGAGCCGTGTTCGGTGAGGAGTTCCAGGACCGTGGTCTGGCGGCGCAGTTCGGCGGCGACGAGCGGCGAGACGGCGTCCGTGCGACCCGCGACGGGGGCCGTCCCCGCCCGGACGGATTCGAGAACCTGCGGGAACGTTTCGGCAGATGCCGCGCCGTCCTCCGCCGGGTCGAGCAGACGGTGGATCTGCAACGCCGCCACCGAGCAGCCGTCGGCCCACACCCGCGCCTCGTCGGCCGACCGCACGGCCGGGGCGGCGGCCAGCATCCGCCGGACCAGCAGCGCGGCCTCGTCCTCGACGTCCGCCGCGTCCATGACATCCGCGACGCCCAGCTGCGCGCGCGCCTTGTCCAGCAGCGCACCCCACTCGACGGTGTCGCCGTTGTCCGCGAGGTTCGCCCACAACGGGCGCAGCACCTCGTCGTCGCCTCCGAGAAGAGGCACGCACCGATCCAAACAAGCCAGCGCGCTCACGGCCAGCCCGCGTTCGTCGGCCTGCGCGATCAGTTCCACCAGGCTCATCCACGCCTCCCGTTCCGGGGCGCCATCCGTTACGGAGCCCGCACTTCCCCTAACTGCGCGCCATACTGCCGTACTGTCACACCGGCACGACAGCAAGTCGGTGAAGGAACAGGAAGAACAGCTTTTCGGCCAACGGGTCGGCATCGGCGTTCAGGACGTGGAGCAATGGTCCTGCGGGCACGGCGTGTCCGGCTTCCGCCGCCCAGGCCGGCCCGTTCGGCGGCGTCGCGGGGTCCGAGGACGTAGTTGTCCAGCGCGGCCCCTGCCTGCCGGCACCGAGGTGGCCGGCCATCGCCGCCCGCGCCAGGCAGGTCGTCCACGCCCCGTTCCGCGGGGCCGCCGCCCCCACCACCGCGCAAGCGCTGTCCATCACATATCCGAACGGGGCGGCGCCTGGCCTCCAGGGCGAGCGCGTTCATGCTGCCGGCGTCACCGTCACCACCGGCTACTCCCACACCTGCCGGCCACCCGGCGCCGAGCCCCCCAGCACCACCCCGGGCACGTCCGCCGGCGCGCCCACCTCGGCGAGCGGCCGCTCGGCCCGTCCGCCGACGAGGCGAGCGGCCCTCGGCCCGTCCGACGACGAAGAACCCCCGGCAGCCCACGGCTCCCCCCAGCGACCCGCCCCGCCGCGAAGTGCCCCTCTTCCCGGCATACCCCGCACCCGCGGCCACACGGCCCTGCGGGCCCTCAGCCGAGCTGGTCCGCCAGTTCGCTGAACTCCGCCCAGGAGAGCTCCGGCTCACCCTCGTCCCACAGCTTCTGGACGGTCGCCCGCAGCGGCATCCGGATCCCCGCCGCCACCTGGTCCTGCGTCTGGGAGTTCGCGAGATCGCACCACACCGCGAAGGAACCGCCGAGGATCTGCCCGTCGTAGCGCGCCGCGACCGGCTGCGTCCCGCGCAGCACCCGCGGCGTCCACTGCTCGTATATCCGCTGCCCCGTGGGATAGACGAAGGTCTGCGGCTGACCGAGGACGTAGTAGAGGAACTCGTCGTTGTAGTTGATGACCTTGCGACCCGCGCTCAGGTACTCCGCCGGCTGTCGCGCGCCGATCTCCTTGCCCGTCCAGTACGCGACCTCGATGTCCTTGTCGGGCTGCACGGAGGCGTCGGTGTAGAAACCGTCGTTCCAGGCACGCGGGGTGCGGTCGAGCGCCCGGACCGCGGCGGCGCGATCGTTGAGCCAGCCGGTGGCGAGGTCGGCGACGGTGCCGCCGGGGCCGTACGCCTCGCGCGCGGCGGCCGCGAGCTGGGGGTAGGAGGCCTGGGGGTCGGACACGGTGAGCGCCCGGTACTCGTCGCCGCCGAGGTGCCACTGGGTACCGGGGAAGAGACCGGCGTACTCCTTGAACAACTCGTCGACGATCTTCCCGGCCTCGGGGTCGGCGATGTCCACGGCGCCGGTCGCAGCGACGCCTTGCGCGTTGCGCAACTGCAGATCCGGATGCGCGGCGATCACCGCGCCCAGGTGCCCCGGTGAGTCGATCTCCGGCACGATGCTGATGTGCCGGCTCTCGGCCAGCTGGACGATCCGCCGGACCTCCGCCTTGGTCAGATGCTGCTCCGAGACGATCTCGGGATGCGAGGCGGATTCGATACGGAATCCCTGGTCGTCGGAGAAGTGCAGCCCCAGTTCGTTGAACTTGAGGTCGCCCAGCTCCCTTATCCGGTCCTCGATCCAGTCGGCCGTGAAGTGCTTGCGGGCGATGTCCACCATCAGTCCGCGCCGCTCCTTGGCCGGCTCGTCCCGCACGACGCCCTCCGGCGCCGTGGCGCCGTCGTTCACGGTCTGCTTCAGCGTGCGGGTCCCGTAGAAGACCCCCGCCTCACCGGCGCCGCTGATGCTGACCCGCCCGTCGCGGACGGTCATGGTGTACGACTCCTGGTTCGCCCCGGCGGCACCGCTCAGCGCCAGCCGGACGTCCCCGGCCCGGGAGTCGTTCTTCTCCCCGGCGTACGTCAGCCCCAGCTCACCGGCCACCAGCCGGCCTTCGTCGGCCAGCCCGGCGTCGCCCACCACGACCCGCCCGCCCTGCGCGGGCCGCCAGCCGGGACCGCGCGCCGGGGAGTGTTCACGGACGGCGGGGATGGTGCGCGGAGCCGTGGACAGCGGGTAGGAGCGGGTGGGCGTCGGAGTGGGGGTCGGCGCGGCCGCCGCCCGGCCCGACGGACCGTCCGGTGCCCGGGCCGCCGTACCGGCACCGCCGGCCCACAGACCGAGGGCCAGACCGGCGAGCACCACCGCGGCGGCGACCACCGCGATCAGCAACCGTCTTCGCGTCACGCTCCGCGCCTGCGCCCTGCGTCTGTGCTGGCTCACTCCACCAACGTACGACCTCGAGCGTCCACCGCGCGCCCTCAAACTCTCCCGTCCGGGTGAACGTCAGGCGCCCCTCGGACACGCCGTGGACACTCTCGATAACGTGACGGCACGTCTCCCACAGCATCCCCCTGTCGACACACGCGACGCCCACGAGGAATCACGCTGCCCGCGCACCGTCTCCCTGACCTCCCCGGCCGAGTCGCCATACCGGTGCAGACCGGCCTGCCGTCCGCCTTGGCACATTTCAACGCCGCCCCCGCCGCCGAGCTCCAGCGGGCCCTCCTCAGCTGCCTGAACAGCATCCGCTGGGCCCACCGCGTCACGGCCCACCGCCCCTACCCCGACGTGGCCGCCCTCCTCGCCGCCTCGGACGAGGCCGCGTACGACCTCACGGCCGGTGACCTGGCCGAAGCGCTCTCGGCCGAGTCCCTGCCGGCCCTCCCGGAGGGCGCGTACTCGGCGGCTCAGACGGCACTGAGCGCGGCGCACGCGGCCTACGAGGCCCGATTCGGTCACGTGTTCGCCATCTGTCTCGACGACACACCCCCGGGCGAGTTCCCCGACCGACTGCTGGCCGCCATCCGGTCACGATTGACGAACGATCCCGAGGAGGAGCGGGTCGTGGCGGCGGAAGAACTCCGCCACCTGGCGAGGGGACGGCTGCTGGAGCTGCTCAGGGCCGCGAGGAACCGCGCCACCAGCCACAACGCGCCCGCACCCGGCACATAACGGCACAGCCCACCTGAATAGCCCGTTCGACTGCCAGTTTGATCACATCGCCAGACCCGGGCTCAGCCGAGCGCCAGCGCGTCGCTACGATGCTGGGGGCCGGTGGACCGTACCCGGCCGGGCCCGTCCGACACCGAAGCCGGCAGGCCCCAATCCCCGCTCCCGGAGGGTTCTTCCGTGCCGGCTGGAACGCTGTACCGCGGCCGGGAAGGAATGTGGTCCTGGGTGGCTCATCGAGTCACCGGCGTCCTCATTTTCTTCTTCCTGTTCGTACACGTGCTGGACACCGCTCTCGTCCGTGTCTCCCCCGAGGCATACGACGAGGTCGTGGCCACATACAAGACGCCACTCGTCGCCGTGCTGGAGTACGGCCTCGTCGCCGCCATCCTCTTCCACGCGCTCAACGGCCTGCGTGTCATCGCCGTCGACTTCTGGTCGAAGGGCCCGCGCTACCAGAAGCAGATGTTCTGGTCCGTCGTGGGCGTCTGGCTCGTGCTGATGCTCGGGGCGATCTACCCCGTCCTCGGCCACGCCGCTCGTGAAGTCTTCGGGAGCTGACGCGCATGTCCACCACTGAGAAGACCGCTTCCGGAATCGGCCCCGTCGAGGGCGCCTCCGTGTACACGGTCGACAACCCCGCGCCGCTCATCGAGCCGCCGCGCCAGCGCACCAAGAAGACCCCGCGGACCACGCGCGGCAACTTCGAGATGGCCGCCTGGCTCTTCATGCGGCTTTCCGGCATCGTGCTGGTCGTCCTGGTCATCGGCCACCTGCTGATCCAGCTCGTGCTGGACGGCGGCGTCTCCAAGATCGGCTTCGCCTTCGTGGCCGGCCGCTGGGCGTCCCCGTTCTGGCAGGTCTGGGACCTGCTGATGCTGTGGCTCGCGATGCTGCACGGCGCCAACGGCCTGCGCACGATCATCAACGACTACGCGGAGCGCGCGAACACGCGCCTGTGGCTGAAGGGCCTGCTGTACACCGCGACGGTGTTCACGATCCTGCTGGGCACGCTGGTGATCTTCACCTTCGACCCGAACATCCGCTAGGCACGGGGCTGAGGTACTACTGATGAAGATCCACAAGTACGACACCGTCATCGTCGGCGCCGGTGGCGCCGGTATGCGCGCCGCGATCGAGGCGACCAAGCGCAGCCGCACCGCCGTGCTGACCAAGCTCTACCCCACCCGCTCCCACACGGGCGCCGCGCAGGGCGGCATGGCCGCCGCGCTGGCCAACGTGGAGGAGGACAACTGGGAGTGGCACACCTTCGACACGGTCAAGGGCGGTGACTACCTGGTCGACCAGGACGCCGCCGAGATCCTGGCGAAGGAGGCCATCGACTCGGTCCTCGACCTGGAGAAGATGGGCCTGCCGTTCAACCGGACCCCGAACGGCACGATCGACCAGCGCCGCTTCGGCGGCCACTCCAGGAACCACGGCGAGGCCCCGGTCCGCCGCTCCTGCTACGCGGCCGACCGCACCGGCCACATGATCCTCCAGACGCTGTACCAGAACTGCGTCAAGGAGGGCGTGGAGTTCTTCAACGAGTTCTACGTCCTGGACCAGCTGATCACCGAGGTCGACGGCGTGAAGCGCTCGGCCGGTGTCGTGGCGTACGAGCTGGCGACCGGCGAGATCCACATCTTCCAGGCGAAGGCCGTGATCTACGCCTCCGGCGGCACCGGCAAGTTCTTCAAGGTGACGTCGAACGCCCACACGCTGACCGGTGACGGCCAGGCCGCGGTCTACCGCCGGGGTCTGCCGCTGGAGGACATGGAGTTCTTCCAGTTCCACCCGACCGGCATCTGGCGCATGGGCATCCTGCTGACGGAGGGCGCCCGCGGTGAGGGCGGCATCCTCCGCAACAAGGACGGCGAGCGCTTCATGGAGAAGTACGCGCCGGTGATGAAGGACCTGGCGTCCCGCGACGTCGTGTCCCGCTCGATCTACACCGAGATCCGTGAGGGTCGCGGCTGCGGCCCCGAGGGTGACCACGTCTACCTGGACCTCACCCACCTGCCGCCGGAGCAGCTGGACGCCAAGCTCCCGGACATCACCGAGTTCGCGCGCACCTACCTGGGCATCGAGCCGTACACGGACCCGATCCCGATCCAGCCGACGGCGCACTACGCGATGGGCGGCATCCCGACCAACGTCGAGGGTGAGGTCCTGGCGGACAACACCACCGTCGTCCCGGGTCTGTACGCCGCCGGCGAGGTCGCCTGTGTCTCCGTGCACGGCGCCAACCGCCTCGGCACCAACTCGTTGCTGGACATCAACGTGTTCGGCAAGCGGGCCGGCATCTCGGCGGCGGAGTACGCGCAGAAGGCGTCCTTCGTCGAGCTGCCGGAGACCCCCGAGTCCCTCGTTCTGGAGCAGATCGAGCGGCTGCGGACGTCGACGGGCAACGAGCGGGTGGCGGTCCTGCGGCGCGAGCTGCAGGAGACCATGGACGCGAACGTCATGGTGTTCCGCACCGAGCAGACGATCAAGACGGCCGTCGAGAAGATCGCCGAGCTGCGCGAGCGGTACAAGAACGTGGCGATCCAGGACAAGGGCAAGCGGTTCAACACGGACCTGCTGGAGGCCATCGAGCTGGGCAACCTGCTCGACCTGGCCGAGGTCATGGCGGTCTCCGCGCTGGCCCGCAAGGAGTCCCGCGGCGGTCACTACCGCGAGGACTACCCCAACCGCGACGACGTCAACTTCATGCGCCACACCATGGCGTACCGCGAGGTCGGCGCCGACGGGTCCGAAACCGTCCGTCTCGACTACAAGCCGGTCGTCCAGACCCGCTACCAGCCGATGGAGCGTAAGTACTGATGGCTACACCCGTTCTGGACAAGGCCGAGGCGCAGTCCGCGGCCTCCCCGTACATCACCGTCACCTTCCGGATCCGCCGCTTCAACCCGGAGGTCTCGGCGGACGCGACCTGGGAAGACTTCCAGCTGGAGATCGATCCCAAGGAGCGTGTCCTCGACGGTCTGCACAAGATCAAGTGGGATCTGGACGGCACCCTGACGTTCCGTCGCTCCTGCGCGCACGGCATCTGCGGCTCGGACGCCATGCGGATCAACGGCAAGAACCGCCTTGCCTGCAAGACGCTGATCAAGGACATCAACCCCGAGAAGCCGATCACGGTCGAGCCCATAAAGGGCCTCACGGTCCTGAAGGACCTGATCGTGGACATGGACCCGTTCTTCCAGGCGTACCGGGACGTGATGCCCTTCCTGATCACGAAGGACACCAACGAGCCGACGCGTGAGCGTCTGCAGTCCGCCGAGGACCGGGAGCGCTTCGACGACACGACGAAGTGCATCCTGTGCGCCGCGTGCACCTCCTCGTGCCCGGTGTTCTGGAACGACGGCCAGTACTTCGGCCCCGCGGCGATCGTGAACGCCCACCGGTTCATCTTCGACTCGCGTGACGAGGCCGGTGAGCAGCGCCTGGAGATCCTCAACGACCGTGACGGCGTGTGGCGCTGCCGTACGACGTTCAACTGCACGGACGCCTGCCCGCGCGGTATCGAGGTCACCAAGGCGATCCAGGAGGTGAAGCGGGCGCTCATCACGCGCCGCTTCTGATCTCCGTCCCGCCCTGTGTGTGAGGGCCCCGCCCGCGGTGACGCACCGCAGGCGGGGCCCTTGTGCGTCCGCGGCCGGCTGAGGACGTCCGGTAAATGCCGGGGTTCGGGCGCTCGCCGACCTACGCTGACGGCATGTCAGATGACGAGTCGTACGAGCTGCTCGGTTTCGACAACGTGCTGTTGCCCGTCGGGGACCTCGGCGAGGCCGTGGGTTTCTACGAGCGGGCCGGGTTCACGACGGGGTTCCGGATCGACGAGGCCGGGATCGCGTTGTTGAAGGTCGGGGGCGAGACGCCCGGACTCCTGCTGCGCGAGGAGGAGGAGTTCGGGCACCGGCCGCCGCCTTGGCCGTCCCCGCGGGTGTGGCTGGAGGTGCCGGACGCACGGGTGGCGGCCGAGTCCCTGACCGCTGCGGGCATCCCGCTGCTCGACGCCCCCTACCCGGTGGTCACCGGCTGGACGGTCGAGATCGCCGATCCGTGGGGAAACGTCGTCGGGTTCACGGACTACAGCAAACGGCCGGAGCTGGGCCGCGTTTCGTGACCCGGGCACCCGTCGGCCGAGCGGTGCCACCCTCACCTTGAACGCGTTCAAAAACAGGGCTACAGTCATCCCTGTCAGCGTTTTGAACGCGTTCAAGAAAGGGTGGGGGACATGGACCGCACGGTCGTCGCCTACGTCATCTACCTGGTCGTCAGCATCTCCCTGACCATATGGGTGGCCCGTACGCTCAGCCGGAACGGGCGGGTCTTCCTGGCCGACGTGCTGCACGGCAACGAGAAGCTCGCCGACGCCGTCAACCACCTCCTGGTGGTCGGCTTCTACCTGGTCAACCTCGGCTTTGTCGCGCTGTACCTGAGCGGTGAGGAGACCATCACCGACACGCGCGGCGTCTTCGAGGCACTGTCGACCAAGCTCGGCGTGGTGCTGCTGGTGCTCGGGGTGATGCACCTGGGCAACGTGTACGTGCTCAACCGGATCCGGCGGCGTGGCGTGATGGAGCGGGAGCAGCTGCCGCCGGTCACGCCCCAGGAGTGGGTCGCCCCGGCGACCGGGGCGTGAGCACCGTGGGGACGGCGGAGGGGGGCCGGGGCGCAAACGCCGCTTCGGTCCCGGCGGGGGGCCGGGACGGGGGCGGCGCTTCGGCTCCGGTCGGTCGGGACGGGGGCGACGCTTCGGCGCCGGTCGGTCGGGACGGGGGCGGCTCTTCGGGACCGGTCGGTCGGGGTGGGGGCGGCATCTCGGCGCCGGCCGGCCGGGATGGGGGCGGCTCCACGGGCCCGGCCGGTCGGGACGGGGGCGGCTCCTCCGGACCACAAGGGGGCCGGGACCGGGGCGGCTCCACGGCGCCGGTCGGCCGGGATGAAGGCGGCGCCTCCCTCCCGCAAAGGGGTCGGGACGGGGCCGACGCCTCCGGACCACAAAGCGGCCGGGACGGGGTCGGCGTCGCCGGGCCGCAAGGGGATCGGGACAGGGCCGGCGTCGTCGGAGCGCGGGCGAGGCGCGGTCGTGGGGGTGCTTTCGCCTCGGACGGGGGTCGAGGCGGAAGTGGCGTGGCTGCGGTCGCGGCGGGGGGCCGGGGCGCGGTGCGCGTCCCGGTTCGCCGGCTGACCGTGCTGTACGACGCCGAATGCTCCCTGTGCACCTTCCTGCGGGACTGGCTCGCACGGCAGCGGCAGCTGGTGCCGCTTGACCTGGTGCCCGCCGGCTCCGCCGAGGCCCGGCGGCGCTTTCCCGGGCTCGACCACCGCACGACCCTCGACGACATCACCGTCATCGGCGACGGCGGACAGGTCTACCAGGGCGCCGCCGCCTGGATCGTCACCCTGTGGGCGCTGCGCGAGCACCGCCCGCTCGCCCACCGTCTCAGCACCCCGGCGGGGACGCGGCTCGCCAAGGGGGCCGCGCTGGCCGCCGCGAAGTGGCGTGGCGGCCAGTGGGGCGGACAGGCCTACCAGCGCGCGGAAGGGTGGACGTACGAACCGTCCCTTGGCTGGGTGTACCTCCCCAAGGGGTGCGCGGACGGCGCCTGTCCCACTGACTAGGCTTTCTTCGTGCCCGCGAACAACGACAGCGCGAACGAACGCCCCGGTGCGGGCGGCGGTACGCCGGCCAAGGCCGAGCAGACCAAGTCCGAGCAGACCCGTGCGCTGATCCTGGAGACCGCGATGCGGCTGTTCCGGGAGCGCGGGTACGACAAGACGACCATGCGGGCCATCGCGCAGGAGGCGGGGGTCTCCGTCGGCAACGCGTACTACTACTTCGCCGGCAAGGAGCACCTGATCCAGGGCTTCTACGACCGGGTCGCCGCCGAGCACCAGGCGGCGGTCCGGGGCGTGCTGGACCAGAAGACCGACCTGGAGTCACGGCTCGCGGGCGTCCTGAAGGCCTGGCTGGACGTGGCGATGCCGTACCACGAGTTCGCGGTGCAGTTCTTCAAGAACGCCGCCGACCCGGACAGCCCGCTCAGCCCGTTCTCCCCGGAGTCGGAGCACGCGCGCGAGGAGGCCATCAGCGTCCACAGGGAGGTGCTCTCGGGTTCGAAGACCAAGGTGGCGCCGGAACTCCGCGACATCCTTCCGGAGCTGATGTGGCTGTCCCAGATGGGCCTCGTCCTGTACTGGATCTTCGACCGCACGGAGGGGCGGGAGCGCAGCTACCGCCTGGCGGAACGCGGCGCCCGCCTCACCGCACGGGGCGTCTCCCTGGCCCGCTTCCGGGTGCTCCGGCCGCTGGTGCTGGAGGTGCACGAGCTGTTCACGGACTTCCTGCCCGGGATGACCAAGGTGCTGCCGGATCCGGGGGGCAAGGGCCGGGCAGGGTGATCCACGATCGGGTGAAGCCTCGTGATCGGGACGTTCGGATCCTCACCGGCCTACGATGATGCTCTCGACACCAGCCCCTAGGAGGCACGCGATGTCCGCTGCATCCGTCGAGCAGCCCTTCGACGACGACGAGCCGTTCTCGCTCACGGCCATCGCCGACGAGATCATGGAGCGCCATCCGGGCTACCGCGTCGAGATCATCGGAGGCCACCTCCTCGTGACCCCATCACCGGATGCCCCGCACGCCCGTGCTCTGACCAAGCTGATGCGGCCCTTCATCGCCGCAGGGCTGGACGACGGCGAGACCGAGGTTCTCCAGAACGTCGGTCTCTGGCTGCCCACCGGGACCGAGGACTACGCCATCCCCGATCTCGTGGTGGTGGATTCCGACATCGATGATCACTTCGTCGAGAACAACGCGTACGACCCGGTCTGCTTCCGCCTCGTCCTGGAGGTCACGTCCAGCAACTGGAAGGACGACCTGAGGACCAAGCCCGGCGCCTACGCCCAGGCCAAGATCCCCGTCTACCTCGTCGTCGACCGCAAGCATCAGCGGCTCCACGTCCTCACGGAGCCGACCGGGAGCGAGTACGCGAACCACCGCGTTCACGCTCCCGGCGAGACGATCACGCTGCCCGAGACGATCGGCGCCAAGGTCGTCCTCGACGTGGAGCAGATCATCAAGGCCGGGCAGCGGAAAGCTAACTGACGGCGTCCACCTCACCCTCCGCCAGCTCCACGTCGTGCACCAACGGCCCCTCACCGACCGCCACGTGACCCGCGCGTGAGGGGTGCGTCGCCGCCGTCACCGCCAGCAGATACGTCCCCGGCCCCGGTACCGCCACGATGTACGAGCCGTCCGCCAGCGACGTCACGCGGTCCAGCTGACGTCCGCCGCGCGAGAGCAATGTCACCGCCGCTTCCGGCACGGGCTCGCCGTCCGCCGCGCGGATGAAGCCGTGGACCACCGATGCGGGGCCGTCCGGCTCCTCGGCGGGCTCCTCCTCCCGCGGTTCCACCGCCAGATGCGGCAACCGCTTCTCCAGCCCCGCCGGCAGCCACCAGTTGGCCTTGCCCAGCAGGTGCATCGCGGCCGGCACCAGCGCCGTACGCAGGATGAACGCGTCCAGCGCGACCGCCGCCGCGAGGCCGATGCCGGCCATCGCGCCCTCCATGTCGCCGCTGAGGACGAACGCCGAGAACACGCAGATCATGATCAGGGCGGCGCAGTTGATGACCCGGCTGGTCTCCGCCAGGCCGACGCGCACCGCGCGGGCGTTGTCCTTCGTGTGCACCCACTCCTCGTGCATGCGGCTCACCAGGAACACCTGATAGTCCATCGACAGTCCGAAGAGCAGGGACAGCATGATGACCGGCAGGAACGCCGTGATCGGGCCCTCCTTGCCGATGCCCAGGAGTTCCGTGCCCCAGCCCCACTGGAAGATCGCCACCAGCACGCCGAACGACGCGGCCGCCGCGATCAGGTTCATCAGCGCCGCCGTCAACGGGACCACCAGCGAGCGGAAGGCCACCAGCAACAGCAGGAAACCGAGCGCGATGATCGTCGTGACGAAGTACGGCAACCGGTCGCCCGTCACCGACGCGAAGTCCTTGAAGACCGCCGTCACGCCGCCCACATGGGCGTTCGCGCCGGACGCCGGGATCACCCCGTCGCGCAGCACGTCGATCAGCCGGTCCGTCTCCTCGGACTGCGGTGAGGTCGTCGGCACCACCTGGATCACCGTGACGTCGTTCGCGGGCGGCAGCGCGGCCACCTGGGCGACGCCCTCGGCCGACTCGATGCGCGAGACCAGCGTGTCGGGGGCCGCACCGTCGACCACGACCTGGAGCGGGCCGTTGAAGCCGGGGCCGAAGCCCTCGGCGAGCAGGTCGTAGGCCTGCCGGGTGGTCTGCGTCTCCTGGTGGTTGCCCTGGTCGGTGGCGCCCAGCCGGATGGACAGCACGGGCAGGGACAGCACCACCATGACCGCGAGCGCGAGCGCCGCGATCGTGCGCGGACGCCGCTGGACGTACGCCGACCAGCGCGCCGCCAGGCCGTTCGCCTCCTCCGGCTCCGGCCCCGCGTGGGCCAGCCGGTGCCGCTGCCGGCGGCTGAGCACCCGCATGCCGAGCAGGCCCAGCAGCGCGGGCAGCAGCGTGACGGCCGCGAGGACGCTGAACACGACGGTGAGGGAGGTCGCGATGACCACACCGTCCAGGAAGCGCAGGTTCATGACCAGCATGCCGGCCAGCGCGATGCAGACCGTGCCACCGGCGAACAGCACCGCGCGGCCGGAGGTGTTGAGGGCGGTGACGGCCGCCTCCTCCGGCTTCGTACCGCGCAGGATGCCGCGCCGGTGCCGGGTGACGATGAACAGCGCGTAGTCGATGCCGACGCCGAGGCCGATCAGCGAGCCCAGCAGCGGTGCCACGTCCGGCACGTTCGTGGCATGGCTGAGCAGCATCGTCGAAAGCATGCCGGTGCCCACGCCGAAGACCGCCACGACGATCGGCAACAGCATCGCGAACAGCGCGCCGAACGCGAGGAACAGTACGACCGCCGCCGCCGCGATGCCGACCAGTTCGGCCGTGCCGGTGGGCGGCTCCTGCGTGCGCGCGATCGCCTGCCCGCCCAGCTCGACCTGGAGTCCGTCCCGCTGCGCCGCCTGCGCGGTGTCCACGACGTCCTCGATCAGCTCCATGGGGACGGCGTTCGCCTGCTCGGTGAAGGTGACCTGGGCGTAGGCGATCCGCCCGTCCCGGCTGATCTGCGCCGCGCCCCGTTCACCGGCGTAGGGTCCGGTGACCTCGCCGACGCCGTCCAGCGCGCCGATCCTCGCCAGCGCGGGCTCGATCCGGGACCGTACCTCCTCGTCCCGTACCGTGCCCTCGTCGACCTTCCACACCACCGTGTCGGTGTCGCCGGAGCTCTCCGGGAAGGCCTTCTCCATCAGGTCGTACGCGCGCTTCGAGTCGGTGTCCGGCAGGGAGAAGACGTTCGCGTAGTCCGTACCCGCCGTCGTCGCCGTGAAGCCCAGGCCGAACAACGCCCCCGCCCACAGCACCAGGACCACCAGCCGGTGCCGATAGCACCAGCGTGCCAATGTCGCCACGCTCTACGCTCCTTCGTCGCAAGTCGGTCGGTCCCCCAGGTCCTGCGCAACAGGATTGGCGGCCCCGGCCGGGCGTGGACACGACGCGGCCATGACTCTCAAGGAACTCCAAAGCGAATCCCGGGCCCCGTTGTCGGTGGCCGCGCCGATACTGGGGGCATGACGACGGCTCCCGGCACCGTGCTGGTCGTGGAGGACGAGGTGAGCATCGCCGACGTCCTCGCGATCGCCCTGCGCTACCACCGTTTCGAGGTCATGACCGCGGGCACCGTCCGCGAGGCGCTCACCCTGGCCGAGCGCACCCGGCCCGACGCGGCGCTGCTCGACGTCATGCTCCCGGACGGCGACGGCCGGGCACTCGGCCGTGAACTGCGCGCGCGGCGCCCCGACCTGGCGCTGGTCTTCCTCACCGCGCGCGACTCGCCCGCGGAGATCGTCGGCGCCCTCGGCTTCGGCGACGACTACATCACCAAGCCGTTCAACATCGACGAGGTGGTCGCCCGGGTCACCGCGGTGCTGCGCCGCACCCGATCCGCCGACGTCCTGCCGCAGCGCCCGCCCCTTCGGTACGGCGACCTGGAGCTGGACGAGACGACGTACCGCGTGCACCGCGCGGGCAAGTCGGTCGAGTTGACCCCCACCGAGTACGCGCTGCTGCGCTTCCTGGTGCGCAACGGCGGTCGGATCGTCCCCAAGGAGCAACTGCTGCGGCACGTCTGGCAGTACGAGCACGCGCCGTCCGAGTCGACCGTCGTGGAGACCTACATCAGCTATCTGCGGCGCAAGCTGGACACCCTGGGACCGCCGGTGATCACCACCCGGCGCGGCGTCGGGTACGGCCTGGCATGAGGTGGCCCCACGGGCACCGCGGGCGCGGTCCGCGTTCCCTGCGCGGCAAACTGACGATGGCGAACGTGCTGCTGCTGGCCCTCGGCGTCGTCGTGGCGACGTGCGTCAGTGTGATGGGCATGCGGCTGTATCTGCTCGACGCCGTCGACCAGGAGCTGATGATGTCCCGGGACTCGATCGGTGAGACCCCGCTGACCTTCGAGCAGGTCGACTCGCTGACCGCGCTGTTCGCCCTGAGCGAAAAGATGGGGCCCGGCGCCTCCGGCGACGACACCGACTCCCTGGTGCAGGGCTCGCTCTTCGTGGCCGTGGACCGCGACGGGCAGGCCCGGACCATCGGCGGCCTCGCCCCGACCGGCACCCAGCGCGCCCTGGCCGCCGCCGTGGACGACCCGGCGGCCCTCGCCGCCGACACGGAGCCCCACGACCTGGAGATGCGAGGCGACCACTACCGCGTCACCGCCGGGCAGCTCGCCGACGGCACGACCGTACTGCTCGCGGCCTCGACCGAGTCCCTGAGGGAGGTCGTCGCCCGGGCCCTCAAGCTCGACATCGCGGCCGGCATCCTGCTGACGGCCATGCTGGCCTGGCTGACGATGTTCAGCGTGCGGCGCCGCACCCAGCCGCTGGAGGACATGGTCGAGACGTCCACGGCCATCGCCGAGGGCGACCTGACCCGGCGCGTCCCGTCAAGCCGCGAGCCCACCCTGGAGGTCGAGCAGCTGCGGCTCGCCCTCAACTCCATGCTCCAGCAGGTGGAATCGGCGTACCGCACCCGCGAGCACAGCGCCGCCCAGCTGCGCCGCTTCGTCGCCGACGCCTCGCACGAACTGCGCACCCCGCTGTCCGCGATACGCGGCTACCTCCAGCTCTACGACAAGGGCATGCTGCGCGACCCGGCCGACCGCAAGCGCGCCTGGGAGCGGGTGCTCGCGGAGGCCGACCGCATGGGCCGGCTCGTCGACGAGCTGCTCACCCTCGCCCGCCTCGACCAGGAGCCCCAACTGCGCTTCCGCAACGTCGACGTGAGCCGCCTGGTACGCGACGCGGCCGAGGACCTGCGCGTGCAGCAGCCGGAGCGGCCCATATCCGTCCGCGCCGACGGCTCGGTGCTGGTGCACGCCGACGAGTCGGGGCTGCGGCAGGTCCTCGGCAACCTGCTGGCCAACGTCCGCATCCACACGCCCGCCGACGTGCCGGTGCGGCTCGCGGTGGAGCGGGCGGACGACGGGGCGGTGCGGCTGTGCGTCGACGACGACGGGCCCGGGCTGGACGCGGACGACGCGGCCCGCATCTTCGACCGCTTCTTCCGCACGGGAGGCGGCGCGGGCAGCGGGCTGGGGATGGCGATCGTGCAGGGCGTGGTCCACGCCCACGGGGGCGCGGTGGGAGTGCGTACGGCGCCGGGTGAGGGGCTCGCGGTGACGGTGACGCTGCCGGTGCGGGCGCCGGTGCCTGCCTAGCGCGGGGCGGGGCAGGGCGGCTGCGGCGTTGGTGGGCCGGGTCTACGTCTCGGCGTGCACCAGCGCCCACACCGTCTTGCCGTGGGTGCCCCTGCTCCAGACGCCCCAGGCGGTGGCCATGTGCTCCACGAGATGCAGGCCCCGGCCGGCCTCCTGGTCGTCGTCGACCGACCGCAGGCGAGGCATGCGGCTGCCCTCGTCGGAGACCTCGATGAGGCAGGAGCCGTCGGCGAGCGCGGTCACCGCGATCTCGAACTCGGCCTCCGTCCGCGGCCCGTGGCGTACGACGTTGGTGGCGAGCTCGGACACCAGCAGCACGGCGTCCGCGAGCGCCGGGGCGTCGGGAGCGAGCCCCCAGTCGGTCAGATGGTCCCGCACCCTGCGCCGGGCGAGACCGACGGAGGCCGGGTGCCGGGGCAGCCGGAAGGCGTAGCGTCTCACCACGTTCACTCCTCACCCCGCACACACCTGCGACACATGGTGCTGTGTCCGAGGGCTGTCCGGCATCACTTGGGCGGATCCGGTGGGTATCGCAGCCATGGGATCACGGCTGTTCGCCGCCGCGGGCGGCCGGGCGTCGGATCCCAGGTGAGCCGCCTCAGGCGCGGCACCCAGGCGCCCTCGGTGAGATGCGGCCGGCCGCGGATGCCGTGCGGCGGGGAGCCGGTGGCCGAAGCCGCCGCGAGCACCGGCGATGCCGCGGAAATCCGCAAGCGAACCGATCGCATCGGTGCCCTCCCCGAGGCCCCATGTGCCAGTCCCCATGGCACGGCTCACCCCATCACGGAGTGCTGCCCGCGAGGAAGGCGCCTTTGCCGAGAGGGGGGCGAACTTGTCGGGTGTTCGCTTCCGGGGGGTTTCACACGCTGTTCACGAGGAAGCGGCTGCGCGGGAACGCACGGTCGGCGCATTCCCGCGCAGAAGAGGAGCCCCGTTCGTCGCCGCGGATGCCTACGCCTGGGTCGACGCCAGCTCGATCACCGTGATGTCGGAGGGAGCACCCACGCGCATGGGCGGCCCCCAGGCGCCGGCGCCGCGGCTGACGTACAACTGGGTGTCGCCGTAGCGCTCCAGGCCCGCGAGGGTCGGGTTCGCGGCCGCCGCGACGAGGTTGCCGGGCCACAGCTGACCGCCGTGGGTGTGGCCGGAGAGCTGGAGGTCCACATGGTGCTCGACGGCCTCGTGGATCTGGACCGGCTGATGGGCGAGGAGCACGCACGCGCGCGTGGTGTCGCGGTCGCCGAGCGCCCGGGCGAAGTCGGGACCCTGTCCCTCGCTCTCGCCCGCGACGTCGTTGACGCCCGCCAGGTCGAACCAGGGCAGTTCCGTCCGCGCGTTCTCCAGCGGGCGCATGCCCAGCCGCCGTACCTGCTGGACCCACTGCCCGGCGCCGGAGAAGTACTCGTGGTTGCCGGTGACGAAGTACGCCCCGTGCCGGGCGCGAAGCTGGGCCAGGGGCGCGGCAGCAGGACCCAGGTCCTTCACGCTGCCGTCGACCAGGTCGCCGACGACCGCGATCAGGTCGGGCTGCGTGCCGTTGATGGTGTCCACGACCTTCTGGGCGAAGCCCCGGCCGAGGACCGGGCCCAGGTGGACGTCACTGACCACGGCGATCCGGAAGCCGTGTGCCGCGCGCGGGAGCTTGGCCAGCGGGACGGTGACGCGCTGCACGCCGGGGCCGTTGAGAACGCCGTAGGTGCCGGCACCGACCGTGCCGACGGCCGCCGCGGCGGCGGCACCCGCGACGACACGGGAGACGAACAGGCGGCGGGAGGGGGCGGGGTGCCGCGGTCCCTCGCCGGGGGCGGGTGTCCCGGTCTCCGTGGCGGCGGCCTCCGTGGGCGGCTCGTCGGAGGCGGCCTCCTTGGGCGGTGCCCCTGCCGGTATCGGCTCCGGCCGCGGCGCGGGCCGCGTCACTCCGGCGTCGGCCGGCCCCCGCTGCCGCGCGTCCCGGCGCTCCAGGAAACGCCGGAGCAGCGGTCGTACGACCTCACCCGCGACCACGGCGAGCAGCAGGTAGATCGACAGCGCGAGCCACAGGAAGCCCGGCCACGCGAGGGTGCGCTGGAGCCAGAAGGGCGCGCCGGCGCGTTCGGCCACCAGTGCGCCGATCGCGAGCACCCAGCCGCCCGCGATCAGTACCGCGCCCACCCGGCGCGACGGGCCCGGGCGCCGGGTGGTGTCGCGGAACAGGCGGCGCCACAGATACCAGTTCGCCACGACGAGGACGCTCACCACGACGAGCAGGAAGACGATCACCATGCCGTTGTTCTCTCCTTGGCCGGGGTGCTGCGGATTGCTATGACTTGCGGCGCAGTGCGCGCACTCCGCGCAACCCGATGACCCCGACGATCGTCCCCAATACGAAGGAGACGACGGCGAGCAGCAGATGCACCCAGAAGTACGCCGTCGGTCGACCGTCCTCGAAAGCCAGCCCGCTGCTGTCCTTGATCAGGTTGTTGACGAAAGTGACCCAGATGACCCAGCTCCACACCCCGAAGGCGAGCAGGAACCAGGAGATCGGGCGGCTGAGTTTCATGCGTTCAGTATCACCGCCGGGTGTCCGGTTCGTGCGCCGGGGTGGGGAGGGCAACGGGACTTCCGGGGGCCGTACATGTACGTTCTCGCTCGTGCCCGCACCGATGAAGACCGCCCGCGCACCGAAAACGACCGCCCGGCGCTCCCTGCTGCTCGCTTCCGCGACCCTGTTGACCGTTTCGCTGACCGCACCCGCCGCCCTCGCGGCGCCCCGGCCGTCGCCGAGTTCCTCGACCAGCCCGTCGGCCACTCCGCCGGCGAACATGTCGACCATGGGCGGCGCGCGGCTGGGCCGTCCGGGGACGCAGGTGAACCTGGCGAGCGGGGTCCCGGTGCTGCCGAAGGACGTCTCGGCACGATCCTGGATCATCGCCGACGCCGAGTCCGGCGAGGTGCTCGCCTCGCACAACTCGCACTGGCGGCTGGCCCCCGCGAGCACCCTGAAGATGCTGTTCGCGGACACGCTGCTGCCGAAGTTCCCCAAGACGATGACCCGCAAGGTGGCCGCCTCCGACCTGGCGGGCATCGGCTCGGGATCCAGCATGGTGGGGATAAAGGAGAACGAGACGTACACCGTCCACGACCTGTGGCTCGGTGTCTTCCTGCGCTCCGGCAACGACGCCGTGCACGTGCTGTCCGCCATGAACAAGGGCGTCGGCAACACGGTCGCGGAGATGAACGAGCACGCCGAGGAGCTCCAGGCCCTCGACACGCATGTCATGAGCCCCGACGGCTATGACGCCGCCGGCCAGGTCTCCTCCGCGTACGACCTGACGCTGATCGCCCGTTCGGGGCTGCAGAAGAAGGACTTCCGCGAGTACTGCTCGACCGTGAGCGCGAAGTTCCCGGGCCGGACCACGAAGAACAAGAAGGGCAGGCCGGTCCGCGAGACCTTCGAGATCCAGAACACCAACCGGCTGCTGACCGGTGACTCGGACATCTCCCAGTACCAGGGCATCGCGGGCGTCAAGAACGGCAACACCACCAACGCGGGCGCCACTTTCACCGGGGTCGCGGAGCGGGGCGGCAAGGTGCTGCTCGTCACCGTGATGAACCCGGAGAAGGGCGGCCACAACGCGGTCTACAAGGAGACCGCGCGACTGTTCGACTGGGGCTTCAGGGCGGCCGGGAAGGTGGAGCCGGTCGGTGAGCTGGTGCCGCCCAAGGGCGCGGCCGGTACCCAGCCCGGCGCCACCGCCTCCGGCGAGGCGAACTCCGGCGAGGCGGGCGGCTCCGGGACCGGCGGGGAGTCGAGCAAGCCCGTGGCGAGCTCTACGGCCGGGAACGGCTCCACCGGCATCGGAATCGCCCTCGCCGTCACGGCAGGCCTGCTGGCACTGATCGCGGCCGGGGCAGTCCTGGTGAACCGCCGGTGGCCACTGCGCCGACGGTGAGGTGCGGGTGCCCGGGCACGGCGCGACCCAGGGCGTGACCTGAGGGATGCCCCGGGCACGGCGCGACCCAGGGCGTGACCTGAGGGATGACCGGGGCGCGCTCTGGGGCGTGGCCAAGGGCGCGGCTTGAGACCGAGGGCGCGGTGAGGCCCGAGCGGGGCGTCGCCTGAGGCGGGATCAGGGGCTGTTGTCAGCCCCCGGTCGGTGTGGCCGCGTCCGCCACGCCGTTTCCGTCGATGCCGTCGGCCCCGTCGGCCTCCGCGCGCTCGGCCTCCTTGCTCGGCGTCGCCGTCCAGGCCGCGCAGAACAGGACCAGCTTCGAGGTGAAGTTGATCCACAGCAGCAGGGCGACGGGGACGCCGAACGCGCCGTACATGCTCTTCGCGGCGACGCCCTGGATGTAGCTGCTCAGCAGCAGCTTCAGCAGCTCGAAGCCGACCGCGCCGACCAGCGCGCCCACGATCAGCCGCCGCCGGGACGGCTCCACGCCGGGCAGCAGCGTGAGGACGTACAGCAGGAGCAGGAAGGCGGCGAGCACGGCGACGACGAACGCTGCCGTGCGCAGCAGCAGGCTCCCCCAGCCGTGTTCCTCCAGGCCCAGCCGGCGGGCGCTCCAACCGACCGTGGCCGACGCGACGGTGGACGCGGCGAGCGTGAGCAGCAGCGCGCCGCCGAGTCCGAGCAGGACGCCCGTGTCCTTCGCCTTGCGCAGGAGGGGGTTCTCCTCCTCGTCCGGCAGCTCCCACACCGCGCGCAGGCAGTCGCGCATCGAGCCGACCCAGCCGATGCCGGTGAACAGCAGCAGCGCACCCGCGATGACCCCGACGGTGCCGGCGTTGTCGACCAGGGCGCCGATGTTCAGCTGGTCGGAGATGCCGGGGATCTGCTCGGCGATCTTGTCCTGGATCTCCTTCTGCTGCTCCGTGCTGAGCGTCGCGGCGGCGATCGCGGCGCCCACGGTGAGCAGTGGGAACAGCGCGACGAAGCTGGTGAACGTCATCGCGGCGGCCAGCCGTGTCCACTTCACACGGTCCAGCCGCTCGTACGACCGCCACGCGTGCGTGAGCATCAGCCGGGTGGCCAGGGGGCCGATGACGGGGAGCCTTTTCAGCCAGTCCATGATCCGAGCCTGCCCTCCGCTTCACCGCCGATACGGCCGACGCGGCCGCCGGCCTCACGGTCGATCCCGAGCACCACTGTCCTAGTGCCCCGGAACCACGCCATCGTGACCGACACCGACCCACTGTTCCCGTCAACCCCCCGGAAATACGGGAATATTGGGCGACATCCCATTAATCACCCATTCCAGGGAGATGCTGTATGTTTCAGAATGAATACGACACATAGGGCGTTACGGTCACCACCATGCCTGCCGACACCGCCCCCGACACCGCGCCCCACGCCACCCTCTCCTCCGTCACGGGGTGGGGCCGCACCGCTGCCACCACGGCCCGTCTGATCCGCCCCCGGACCTACCAGGAGGCCGTGGCCGCCGTCCAGGACTGCGGGGCTCGCGGCGGCATCCCGAGGGGCCTGGGGCGGGCGTACGGGGACGCGGCACAGAACGCCGGCGGGGCGGTGCTCGACATGACGGGCCTGGACCGCATCCACGCCATCGACGTCGCCGGCGGTACCGTCCTGTGCGACGCGGGCGTCAGCCTGCACCGTCTGGCACAAGTGCTGCTGCCGCTCGGCTGGTTCGTCCCGGTGACGCCCGGCACGCGCCACGTCACGGTCGGCGGGGCGATCGCCGCGGACGTCCACGGCAGGAACCACCACGCCGCGGGCTCCTTCACCCGCCATGTGCCGTCCCTCGAACTCCTCACCGCCGACGGCGAGATCAGCACCGTCGGCCAGGGCACCCCCCTCTTCGACGCGACGGCGGGCGGCATGGGACTCACCGGGGTCATCCTCACGGCGACCCTCCGACTCCAGCCGGTCGAGACGGCGTGGATGACCGTCGACACCGAGCGCGCCGACGATCTCGACGACCTGCTGGCCCGCCTGACGGCCACGGACCACCGCCGTCCGTACTCGGCCGCCTGGATCGACCTGCTGGCCCGCGGCGCGGCGACGGGGCGCGGGGTGCTGACCCACGGCGACCACGCGCCGTTCGAGGCGCTGCGCGTGGGCACGCGTGCGCGTAGGGACCCGCTGGCCTTCCGCCCCGCCCAGTTGCCCGACGTCCCCGCTCTCGTCGCCTCCGAGCTCGTCCCGGAGGGTCTCCTGAGCCGCCGCACCGTCGGATTGTTCAACGAACTCTGGTTCCGGAAGGCACCACGCGCGCGTACCGGCCAACTCCAGCGTCTCTCTGGCTTCTTCCACCCCCTGGACGGCGTTCCGCACTGGAACCGGCTCTACGGCCGCGGTGGCGTCGTGCAGTACCGGTTCGTCGTCGGATACGGCCAGGAGGACGCGCTGTCCCGGATCGTGCGGCGCATCGCCGCGCGCCGTTGCCCGTCCTTCGTGGCCGTCCTCAAGCGCTTCGGGGACGCCGCCCCGGGCTGGCTCGCCTTCCCCGTGCCCGGCTGGACCCTGGCCCTGGACATCCCGGCCGCCCTGCCGGGCCTCGCCGCCTTCCTCGACGAACTGGACGAGGAGGTGGCGGCCGCGGGCGGCCGGGTCTGCCTCGCCAGGGACTCCCGGCTCCGCCCCGACCTGCTCGCCGGGATGTACCCGAAGCTCGCCGACTTCCGCGCCCTGCGCGCGGAACTGGATCCGCGCGGGGTCTTCACCTCGGACCTCTCGCGCCGACTCGGGCTGTAGCCCGCCCGCGCCACGGTCGGCCCCCGGACCGCCCGCCCCGTCCCGTCGCCCCCCTCCAGACCACCCGCCCCGTCCCGTCGCCCCCCTCCAGACCACCCGCCCCGTCCCGTCGCCCCCCTCCAGGCCGCCCGCCCCGTCGCCCCCCTCCCCAGACCACCCGCCCCGTCCCGTAGCCCGCCTCCAGGCCGCCTGCCGCGTGGCCGACCCGGCCCTCGGCTCGTCCGCCCCGTGGCCCGTCCGCCCCGTGGCAGGCCCCATGCCGACCCGCTGCCCAGCCCGTAGCCCGTACCTCCACAGGAGCTGTCATGAAGGACGCTTTCGGTCTCCCCCAGTCCCTCCTCGTCCTCGGCGGCACGTCCGAGATCGCGCTGGCCACCGCGCGCCGTCTGATCATGCGCCGGACCCGCACGGTGTGGCTGGCCGGACGCCCCTCGCCCGCCCTTGAGGAGGCCGCTGAGGGCCTGCGCGCCCGCGGCGCGGAGGTGCACACCGTCGCCTTCGACGCGCTCGACCCCGAGTCCCACGAGACGGCGCTCGGCAAGGTCTTCGCGGAGGGCGACATCGACATGGTGCTGCTCGCGTTCGGCATCCTCGGCGACCAGGCGCAGGACGAGCGCGAGCCGGCGGGCGCGGTGCGTGTGGCGCAGACCAACTACACGGGAGCGATCTCGGCGGGCCTGGTCAGCGCCCGCGCGTTGCAGGCCCAGGGCCACGGCTCCCTGGTCGTCCTGTCCTCGGTCGCCGCCGAACGCGCCCGCCGGGCGAACTTCATCTACGGCTCCAGCAAGGCCGGCCTCGACGCGTTCGCCCAGGGCCTGGGCGACGCGCTGCACGGAACAGGGGTGGACGTCATGGTCGTACGCCCCGGATTCGTCCGCTCGAAGATGACCACCGGCCTGGCCGAAACCCCGTTCGCCACCAGCCCGGAAGCGGTCGCGACGGCCGTCGAACTGGGCCTGCGCCGCCGCTCGGAGACGGTGTGGGTACCGGGTGCGCTCCGCCTGGTGATGGCGGCGCTGCGGCACGTCCCGCGTCGGGTGTTCCGGCGGCTGCCGATGTAGCGACCGGGCGTGACCACACCCATGGAGGCCGCCCGAGGGCCTAGCGGCTGGGGATGGTGCCCCGTTCCACGCGCCCCGCCTGCGGAGGCACGACCGCCCCACCGAACGTGAAGTCCCGCAGCTTGCGCCACACGCCGTCGGCGCCCTGTTCGTAGAGGCCGAAGCCGGTGCAGGCCCATTCGGCCTGGTAGTCGGCCAGTTCCTCGAAGGCGCGGTCCATGGCCGCCTCGTCGATGCCGTGGGCGACGGTGACGTGCGGGTGGTAGGGGAACTGCAGTTCGCGTGCCACGGGGCCGGAGACGTCCCGGACCTGCCGCTGCAGCCACGTGCAGGCCTCGGCGCCGTCGACGACCCGGACGTACACGACCGGTGACACGGGCCGGAAGGTCCCGGTGCCGGACAGCCGCATCACGAAAGCGCGCCCGGCGGTGGCGACATCGGCGAGGTGCGCCTCGACGGCGGGCAGTTCCGCGTCGTCGACCTCCGTCGGTGGCAGCAGGGTGACATGCGTGGGGATACCGTGAGCCGCGGCGTCGCCGAAGCCCACGCGCCGCTGCTGGAGCAGGCTGCCGTGCGGCTCCGGGACCGCGATCGACACACCGATCGTTACGGTCCCCACGTCGTCTCCTGTCGTCGTGTCGGGTACGGATCTCGGGCGGACACGGGTGGCCGTCGTCGCGGCCGTCCGGCTATCGACTGTACGGCTCCGGCCGTGCCCTGGGCAGGCGCAGCCGAAGTGATGTGCAGCGCTGGGCGGGGGTACGGAGGTACGGCCCGGCTCAGTGCTTGGCCGGCAGGAAGCCCACCCTGCCGTAGGCCTGTGACAGGGTCTCCGCGGCGACGGCGCGCGCCTTCTCCGCGCCCTTGGCCAGGATCGAGTCCAGCGTCTCCGGGTCGTCGAGGTACTGGTTGGTCCGCTCCCGGAAGGGCGTCACGAACTCGACCATGACCTCGGCGAGGTCCGTCTTGAGCGCACCGTAGCCCTTGCCCACGTACTTCTCCTCCAGTTCCGCGATTCCCGCCCCGGTGAGGGTCGAGTAGATCGAGAGGAGGTTGCTGACGCCCGGCTTGGCCACGGGGTCGAAGCGGACCACGGTGTCCGTGTCGGTGACCGCGCTCTTGACCTTCTTCGCCGTCGCCTTGGGCTCGTCGAGCAGGTTGATCAGGCCCTTCGGCGTGGACGCCGACTTGCTCATCTTGATCGTCGGGTCCTGAAGGTCGTAGATCTTGGCCGTCTCCTTGAGGATGTACGGCTTCGGGACCGTGAACGTCTGGCCGAATCGGCCGTTGAAGCGCTCGGCGAGGTCGCGGGTGAGCTCGATGTGCTGGCGCTGGTCCTCACCGACCGGGACCTCGTTGGCCTGGTAGAGGAGGATGTCCGCGACCTGCAGGATCGGGTACGTGAACAGGCCGACGGAGGCCCGGTCCGCGCCCTGCTTGGCGGACTTGTCCTTGAACTGGGTCATGCGGGAGGCCTCGCCGAAGCCGGTGAGGCAGTTCATGACCCAGGCGAGCTGGGCGTGCTCGGGGACGTGGCTCTGGACGAACAGCGTGCAGCGCTCGGGGTCGAGTCCGGCCGCGAGCAGCTGGGCGGCGGCGAGCCGGGTGTTCGCGCGCAGGTCCGCGGGGTCCTGCGGCATCGTGATCGCGTGCAGGTCGACGACCATGTAGAACGCGTCGTGGGTCTCCTGCAGAGCCACCCACTGGCGGACGGCGCCCAGGTAGTTGCCGAGGTGGAACGAGCCTGCGGTGGGCTGGATTCCGGAGAGCACACGGGGTCGATCAGAGGCCATGCCCACCATTCTCTCAGAGCTGGGGGACCGCTCGGGGACCGCTCCGCAACTGATCCGCGACTGATCCGGAACTGGTCCTGCGCGAGTGGGAACCGATTCGCCCTGTGCGGTGTAACAAAAGCGTGAGGACGCGGGAGGGGGGCCGCATCGTCGATGAGGCCGCGGTGATCGCACGCGTACGCGCCGGAGACCCGGAGGCGTACGCGGAGCTGGTGCGTGCCCATACGGGCATCGCCCTGCGGGCGGCCGCGGCGCTCGGGGCCGGTGCGGACGCGGAGGATGTGGTGCAGCAGGCCTTCGTCAAGGCGTACTGCGCGCTGGGCCGCTTCAAGGGCGGCTCGGCGTTCCGGCCATGGCTGCTGTCGATCGTCGCCAATGAGACGAGGAACACCGTACGGACGGCGGCGCGCCAGCGCACGCTCGCCGGTCGCGAGGCGGCGTTCGCCGGGGCCGAGCCGCTGATACCGGATGCGGCCGACCCCGCGGTCGCGACGCTCGAGACGGAGCGCCGCGCGGCCCTCGTCGCGGCCCTGGACAAGCTGAGCGAGGAGCACCGCCTGGTCGTCACGTACCGCTATCTGCTGGAGATGGACGAGTCCGAGACCGCCCAGGCCCTGGGCTGGCCCCGGGGGACGGTGAAATCCCGGCTGAATCGAGCACTGCGGAAGATGGGCCGGTTGCTGCCGGACCTGCAGCCCCGGGAAGGGGGTGACGAGCGTGGGTGACACGTCGTACGACGGTGACAGCGGCGCCGGGAGCAGGCGCGGGGGCCGCGACGGTACCGACCGGCTGCCGGAGGAGCTGCGGGCGCTCGGGCGGTCCCTGGGCCCACCTGGGGCCGGCGCCGAGACGATGGTCGAGCGGGTGCTGGGGCAGATACTGGCCGAGCGTGTGCCGGTCCCCGTTCCCGAGCCCCCGGGCTTCGCCGAGCGGCTGGGCACGGTGCGGCGTCGGCTGTGGGCGCGTCGGCGAACCCTGACGGCCGGGCTGTGCGGTCTGCTCACCGTGCTCGTGCTCACGCCCCCGGTGCGCGCCGCGGTCTTCGACTGGTTCGGCTTCGGCGGGGTCGAGGTGCGCTACGACCCGTCCGCGGAGCCCTCCCCCGGCGCCGAGGTGCCCGGCTGCGGCCGGTCGGTCTCCCTCGCGCAGGCCGCCCGGCGGGCGGGCTTCGAGCCGCTGGTGCCGGACGCGCTGGGCGCTCCCGACGCGGTGTCGGTGGCCCCCATCCCGCAGGGGCGTTTCCTGGTGAGCCTGTGCTGGACCGAGCGGGGGCGCACGATACGGCTGGACCAGTACGCGGCGAGCCTCGACATGACCTTCGCGAAGACGGTGCGTGAACAGCCGCAGTGGCTGTCTCTCAACGCCGGCACCCCGGCCGGGGACCTGCCCGACACGGCGCTGTGGTTCCCCCGCCGCCATCTGCTGAGCTTCTGGCTGGTGGACGCGGACGGCGCCCGCCACACCCGCGAGGAGCGCACGGCGGGTCCGACCCTGCTGTGGGCCGAGCAGACCCCGGACGGCGATGTGACCCTCCGGCTGGAGGGGGTGGCGGCCAGGGAGCGGGCACTGGAGGTGGCTCGGTCGCTGGACCAGGGCTCGGGCTCGGGGGGCTAGATAGGGAGGGCCAGGGCGGAGGGTCAGGGGAGAGGAGCCATGGGACGGCCCTCTTTCCGGTCTCCGAAGAATCTTGCGAATCGGTGGCGCGGGGTGGGAACCGGCAGGGGTCGGGCGGTGTACCAGAAGTGTCATGCGGCCCGCGGGCGGGCCGCACGGGGATCGCCCGGTTGGGGGTTGGAATGCGCAGTCGCGTGATGTGGTGGAAGGCCAGGTGTCGTGAACTGGCGGTAGTGGCAGGGACGTTGACGGCGACGCTCGTCCTGCTGACAGGGGTCGCTCCGCCGGCGTCGGCGGGCGGGCCGACGAGTGTGCTCGTCGCCTCTCCGGAGAGTGCGCAGGTGGAGGGGCTGTACTACTCGGAGGAGCAGTACGGAGAGCTCCAGCGACTGCTGGAGGAGCACCGCACCGGCTCGGCGGTCAAGCCGCCCGAGGCCGACCTGGCCGGCGGGCGGTTGATCAACGTCACCTGGCTGCTGCACGACGTCACACCCTGGCGGCACGACCAGCTCTACGCCTCCTCGCAGGCGCGGGACATCTGGATACACACGGCGACCAACGTGCCCGAGTCGATGAAGGGCCACTGGCACCGCGCCAAGAATCCCACCCAGCTGCTCGCCCTGCTCAAGGAGCTGGGCGTCATGGGCCCGGCGTCGAACCACGGCTATGCCGGCGTCGCCCCGGAGGACGAGCTGGCGGAGGTACCCCAGGCGGGCGCGGCAGCGGGCACCGGTGCGGGATCTGCCGACGACGCAGCCGTCGAGTCCCCAACCACCGCCGCGGAGCTGGACTCGGACCGGACCACCGGCTGGTGGTGGGCGATACCGGGCGTGGCGGCCGGAGCGGTGCTCGCGCTGGGCCTGCGTCCACTCGCCGCCCGGATTCCGTCGGCCCGGCTGCGCCGGGAGCCCGGACCGAGGCAGGAGCTGCGTGATCTATGAGAAGAAGGCGACATGAGCGAGGGGGGCGAGGCGGACCGATGGTTCACCGCACAAGACGGCGCACGACGACGTGGCTCACGCTCGTGGCGACCGCCGCGCTGGCGGTCACGCTCGGCGGTCTGTCCGCCACGGACGCGGAGGCGCGCACGCCGGGATCCCGGGACGTGCCCGACCTGGCGCTGATCACGGCGAGCGTCTCGGGCCGGACGACGGTGCTGCGCTCGGGCGAGCCGCACTTCGGCCGCTTATGGCAGTTGCTGCAGCCGCTGTACATGGGTACGGAACGGGTGTCGGCGGAATGGACGGAGGGCAGGCATCCGCCGGTGCGGATCACCGTGATGTGGGGCCTGACGGGCGTCGGAGGCTATCCGCAGACGAGCAGTCCTCCGGGCGGCGATGTGGCCATCGAGCGCCAGGACCAGCTGTTCCTCGCCGAGGACGGCACGCCATGGGTGCGCACGGACCCGGCACCGGACGTGGTGGACGACGACATCCGCTGGCACCGGGCACCGCGACCGGTGTTCGAGGGGCTGGACGAGGCGGGCCTGCTGGGCGCGGCCACGAACCGGGCCGGGGACTCGCCCCGGGCGACGGCGGGCACGCTACCGGGCACCTGGTGGGCGCTACCCGGCCTCGCGGCGGGCCTGGCCCTCGGCGTGGGCGGCACGCGCCTGATACGCCGCGCGGCGGCCCAGCCGGGAGCCGGACCGCCGCTAGCGGAACCACGTCAGGAGCTGATCGACCTCTGAGCAGCGGCGGGGCACCGGCAGGGCCCGCAGTGACCGCCGCCCCAGACCGCCGGAGGCATCAGCCGTGGTCGATCTCCGGGTACAGCGGGAAGCCGGCCACGAGGTCGGTGGCGCGGTGGGAGATCTCCTCCGCGACCTTCGGGTCCAGGATGTGCTGGGCCTTGGAGGGCGCGCCCTTGCTGGTGGTGCCGGCCTCGGTGGTGGTCAGCACCCGGTCGATGAGGGCGGCGACCTCGTCCATCTCCGCGGTGCCCAGGCCACGAGTGGTCAGGGCGGGGGTGCCGATGCGGATGCCGGAGGTGTACCAGGCGCCGTTGGGGTCGGCCGGGATGGAGTTGCGGTTGGTGACGATGCCGGACTCGAGGAGGGCGGACTCGGCCTGGCGGCCGGTGAGGCCGTAGGACGAGGCGACGTCGATCAGGTTGAGGTGGTTGTCGGTGCCGCCGGTGACCAGGGTGGCGCCGCGCCGCATCAGGCCCTCGGCGAGGGCGCGGGAGTTGTCGACGATGCGCTGGGCGTAGTCACGGAAGGAGGGCTGACGGGCCTCGGCGAGGGCGACTGCCTTGGCGGCCATGACGTGCGGGAGCGGGCCGCCGAGGACCATCGGGCAACCACGGTCGACCTGTTCCTTGAGGGAGTCGTCGCACAGGACCATGCCGCCGCGCGGGCCGCGCAGCGACTTGTGGGTGGTGGTGGTGACGATCTGGGCGTGCGGAACCGGGTCGAAGTCGCCGGTGAGGACCTTGCCGGCGACGAGACCGGCGAAGTGGGCCATGTCGACCATGAGCGTGGCGCCGACCTCGTCGGCGATCTCGCGCATGATCCGGAAGTTCACGAGACGGGGGTAGGCGGAGTAGCCCGCGACGATGATCAGCGGCTTGAACTCACGGGCCTGGGCGCGCAGGGCGTCGTAGTCGATCAGGCCCGTGGCCGGGTCGGTGCCGTAGGAGCGCTGGTCGAACATCTTGCCGGAGATGTTCGGGCGGAAGCCGTGGGTGAGGTGGCCGCCGGCGTCCAGGGACATGCCGAGCATGCGCTGGTTGCCGAAGGCGCGGCGGAGCTCTGCCCAGTCGGCCTCGGAGAGGTCGTTGACCTGGCGGACGCCGGTCTTCTCCAGGAAGGGGGCCTCGACGCGGTCGGCGAGGACGGCCCAGAAGGCGACGAGGTTGGCGTCGATGCCGGAGTGCGGCTGGACGTAGGCGTGGCGGGCGCCGAAGAGTTCGCGGGCGTGCTCGGCCGCCAGCGACTCGACGGTGTCGACGTTGCGGCAGCCGGCGTAGAAGCGGCGGCCGACGGTGCCCTCGGCGTACTTGTCGCTGAACCAGTTGCCCATGGCCAGGAGCGTGGCCGGCGACGCGTAGTTCTCGGAGGCGATCAGCTTGAGCATCTCGCGCTGGTCGGCCACCTCCTGGCCGATCGCGTCGGCGACGCGTGGCTCGACGGCGCGGATCACATCAAGGGCGGAACGGAACGCGGTGGACTCGGTGGAGAGGGGCTGCTCTGACATCTCGGCCTCCGGGCGGCGTGGCTTACAGCGGTCACGGTTCACGGTTCGGCCCAGGCGCACGGCACTCGCTCACTGCTCCAGGCCGCTCCCCGATGGTCCGTCCCATCCCAGCGCGCCAGTCACGGCCCGCGGCCAGCCTACCGGGCGCGCCGGAAGGGCCAGTTCCCCAGTCCACCATGCGAGCGACGATAAGAAGGGGGTTCAGCCTCATGTTCGGGAGTCGCCGTGAACGCTACGGAAAGCCACATCGCCGGGTCCGAAGCGCACAGCGCGCACACCTACCACCCGCTGCCCGTGGTCGTGGCCACGGCCGACGGGGCGTGGATGACGGATGTGGAGGGCCGGCGCTATCTGGATCTGCTGGCCGGTTACTCGGCGCTCAACTTCGGGCATGGCAACCGGCGGTTGATCGTGGCGGCGAAGGCGCAGCTGGAACGGGTGACGTTGACGTCCCGCGCCTTCCACCACGACCGGTTCGCGGCCTTCTGCACGGAGCTCGCGTCCCTGTGCGGGATGGAGATGGTGCTGCCGATGAACACGGGCGCGGAGGCGGTGGAGGCCGCGGTGAAGACCGCCCGGAAGTGGGGGTACCGGGTCAAGGGCGTGCCCGCGGAGATGGCGAAGATCGTGGTCGCGTCGGGCAACTTCCACGGCCGTACGACGACGATCATCAGCTTCTCCACCGACGTGGAGGCGCGCACGGACTTCGGGCCGTACACGCCGGGCTTCGAGATCGTGCCGTACGGGGACCTGACGGCGATGCGGGCGGCGATGACGGAGAACACGGTCGCCGTGCTGCTGGAGCCGATCCAGGGCGAGTCGGGGGTGATCGTGCCGCCGGCCGGCTATCTGCCGGCGGTGCGGGAGCTGGCCCGGGAGCGGAACACGCTGTTCGTCGCCGACGAGATCCAGTCGGGGCTAGGGCGGACGGGGCGGACGTTCGCGTGCGAGCACGAAGGTGTCGTGCCGGACATGTATGTGCTGGGGAAGGCGCTGGGCGGGGGGATCGTGCCGGTGTCGGCGGTGGTGTCGTCGGCGGAGGTGCTCGGGGTGTTCCGGCCCGGGGAGCACGGGTCGACGTTCGGCGGGAATCCGCTGGCCTGCGCGGTGGCGCTGGAGGTGATCGCGATGCTGCGGTCGGGCGAGTACCAGGCGCGGGCTGCGGATCTCGGCGAGCATCTGCACCGCGAACTGACGGCGCTGACCGGCACCGGGCGGGTGTCGCGGGTGCGGGGGCGCGGGCTCTGGGCCGGTGTGGACATCCATCCGGAGTTCGGCACGGGGCGGGAGGTGTCCGAGAAGCTGATGGACCGGGGTGTGCTGGTGAAGGACACGCACGGTTCGACGATCCGGCTCGCGCCGCCCCTGGTCATCAGCAAGGAGGACCTGGACTGGGGGCTGGCCCAACTGCGTGCCGTGCTCGGTGTGGAGGGGCCTGACGCGTAGGCCGGCGACGTGCGGCGCTCCGATGCGGAGTGTTCCGGCCTGCGGGGCTCCGGCTGGAGAGTCACGTGCGGCAGGAAGCGGGCGTACTCGTCCGTGATCAGGCCGAAGGACTCGCGGATGCCGACGTCCGCCGACTCGTTCTCGACGACCCAGACGCCCAGGTCGAACGGGAGAGGGATGGTGCGCAGGCCGGCGCGTTCCACGAGCCTCCAGTGCGCGTCGAGGCCGTAGGACTCCACGGCGAGGGCGGGCAGGCCGCGGGTGTGGAGGACCTCGGCGAGGAGGCGCAGGCCCTGGGCGAAGCCGGCGCACACGAGGATGCCGAGAGTGGCCTGAGTTTTCGCCATGGAAATGGATCCGATCGGTGCGCCGCCCGAGGTACTGCCGCTGCTGCGGGCCGGGATCGAGGGACCGATCGACGCGTTCGCCCCGGTGGACGACGCGGCGGGCCCCTCGCTCGCCGAGCTGGGCGAAGCGAGGGGGCACCCGGATCACCTTCGGGCCGGGTCTCCGGCGCCGGGCCACCGAGGCGCTGCGAAGAATCTCGGCCGGGCTCGTCGAACGGCCGTGACCGTCAGGACAGCCACTTCTTCCAGGTGGACTCGTGGCTGTCCACCCACTTCTTGGCCGCCTCCTCGGGGCTGAGCTTCTGCTCGGCGATCATCAGGGAGACCTCGTTCTGGTCCTCGGTCGTCCAGTTGAACTTCTTCAGGAACCGAGCCGCCGCCCCGCCGTCCTTCGCGAAGTCGGCGTTCAGGTACTTCTGCAGCGGTGTGTGCGGATAGGCGCAGGCGACCTTCGCCGGGTCCGCGTCGCAGCCCTCCTTGTAGGCGGGCAGCGTCACCTCGGTCATCGGGACCTTCTCGAAGAGCCACTGCGGTGAGTACCAGTAGGTCAGGAAGGGCTTCTTCTCCTTGGCGAACTGCTTGATCTGCGTGATCTGCGCGGCCTCGGAACCGGCGAACACCACCTGGTAGTCCAGGTCCAGGTTCTGCACCAGGGCCTTGTCGTTGGTGACGTAGGACGGCGAGCCGTCCATCAGCTGGCCCTTGCCGCCGCTCTCCGGGGTGCGGAGCTGGTCGGCGTACTTGTTCAGGTTCTTCCAGTCGGTGACGTCGGGGTGCTGCTTCGCGAAGTAGGTCGGGACGTACCAGCCGATGTGCCCGGTCACCCCGAGGTCGCCGGCGCCCACGATCGTCTTCTTGTCCTTGACGTACCGCTGCTCCTCCTCGGGGTGTCCCCAGTCCTCCAGGAGCGCGTCGACGCGGCCCTGGCTGAGGGCGTCCCAGGCGGGGACCTCGTCGATCTGGACGGTGTCGACGCGGTAGCCGAGTTCGTGTTCGAGCAGGTACTGGGCGACGGCGACGTTCGACTGCGCGCCCACCCACGACTGCACGGACAGGGTCAGGCTCTTGGTCCCCTGCGCGCCCGCGAACGGCGAGGCCTGCTGGGTCATGTCGGCGGCACCGCAGCCGGTGGTCAGGGCGAGCAGCCCCGCCACCGCGACGACGCTCGTACGCGTACGCATCTCAGGCTCCCTTCTTCGCACGGCGTTCGGTCGGCTGTGTCACCCGGTCGAGCATCAGGCCGAGGCAGACGATCGCGCCGCCGGCCACCAGACCGGTCGCGAGGTCGCCCTGTGCGAGGCCGAAGACGACGTCGTAGCCGAGGGCGCCGCCGCCGACCAGGCCGCCGATGATGACGACGGCGAGGACGAGCACGACGCCCTGGTTGAGCGCCAGCAGCAGCGCCGGGCGGGCGAGCGGGAGCTGGACCTGGCGGAGCTGCTGTCCGCTGGTCGCGCCGAGCGAGCGGGCCGATTCCAGCGCGGCGGGGTCGACCTGCCGCAGGCCCTGGGCGGTGATGCGCACGACGGCGGGCAGCGCGTAGACGACGGCCGCGGCCACCGCCGGGGCACGGCCGACGCCGAACAGGGCGACGACCGGGATCAGGTACACGAACTGCGGCATCGTCTGGAAGACGTCCAGGACGGGCCGCAGGGCGCGCTCGAAGCGTTCGCTGCGGGCGGCCGCGACACCGGTCGCGAAGCCCAGGACGAGGGTGACGGCGACGGCGGCGAGGACCTGGGAGAGGGTGTCCAGGGACGGCTCCCAGACACCGAGCACGCCGATCGCGGCCATGGCGAGGACGGCGGTCAGCGCGGTGCGCCAGGTGCCGATCAGCCAGGCCAGGGCGGCCACGACGAGCAGCACCGACCACCACGGCAGCCATTGCAGGCCGTCGCGCAGCGGGTCCAGCACCCAGGTGGTGAAGTGGCCGGCCCAGTCGGCGGTGCCCCCGATGACCGGGACACCCGAGTACAGATGGGCGGTCATCCAGTCGACGGCGCGGTTGACCGGCTCGGCGACGTTCAGGGTCCAGGCCTCGGGCCAGTCGGCACGGCCCAGCAGGCGTGCGGCGACCACGACGGCCACGGCGGCGGCCAGCACGTACGGCCATCCGGCGCGCGGGCGTTCGCCGGTGCCGCTGCCCGCGGCCGCGGTGACGCGGTCCAGCACGACGGCCAGGAGCACGATCGGGATGCCCGCGGCGAGGGCCGCGCCGACGTCGACCGAGGCCAGCGCCTGGTAGACGCGGTCGCCGAGGCCGCCGGCGCCGATCACGGAGGCGATGACCGCCATGGACAGCGCCATCATGATCGTCTGGTTGAGGCCGAGCAGAAGTTCCTTGCGGGCGAGCGGGATACGGGCGGTCAGCAGGCGCTGGCGCGAGGTGGCGCCGAGCGACTCGACCGCCTCCAGGACGCCCTTGTCGGCGCCGCGCAGGCCGAGGGCGGTGAGGCGGGCCATGGGCGGGGCGGCGTAGACGACGGTGGCCAGGACGGCGGCGGGGACACCGATGCCGAAGACCAGGACGACGGGGAGCAGGTAGGCGAACGCCGGGAGCACCTGCATGGTGTCCAGCAGCGGGCGCAGCGCGCGGTCCATACGGTCGGACAGTCCGGCGGCGAGGCCGAGCAGGGCGCCGACGAGGACGGACGCCAGCACCGCGACGACCATCAGGGCCAGCGTCTGCATGGTCGGCACCCACATGCCGAGCAGGCCGCAGGCCAGGAACGCGGCGGCGGTTCCGAGCGCGAGCCGCACACCCGCGACGCGCCAGGCCAGGAAGGCACCGAGCGCGGTGACGCCCACCCAGCCGATGGCGAGCAGGCCGAGGTAGACGGCGCGCACGGACAGGACGACCGCGTTGCTGATGTGGCCGAAGAAGTAGAGGAACAGGGGGTGGCTGTCGCGGTTGTCGATGATCCAGTCACTGACGCCCGTCAGCGGCTGGGTCAGGTCGACGGTGAGCGCGTCCGGCCAGCTCCCGCTCGCCCAGCGGGCGTCGGCCAGCGGTACGAGGATCGCGGCGGCCAGGGCCAGCAGGGCGAGCTTGACGATGACGCGGTTCTTCAGCAGGGCGGGTACGGCACGGGGGGCCGAGGCGGTGACGGTGGCCATCAAGCCACCTCCTTGCTCGGCCCCGGGACCGTACGCGGCTCCGTGCCGGCCACCACGCCCAGCAGCCGCTCGTGGTCGACGACCCCCAGGCAACGGCCCTGGTCCACCACGCGGACCGGTCCGCCGCTGCGCACGACCGCCTCGATGGCCTCGGACACTGTCGCCGCCGGAGCCACCGCCGGTCCGGCCCCCGCCTCCTCCGCGGACGCGGGCCGCATGGCGGTGCGGACGGTCATGACCTGTTCGCGGGGCACGTCGCGGACGAACTCGCGGACGTAGTCGTCCGCAGGCGAGCCGACGATCTCCTCGGGGGTGCCGAGCTGGACGATCCGGCCGTCGCGCATCAACGCGATCCGGTCGCCGAGCTTGAGCGCCTCGCTCAGGTCGTGGGTGATGAAGACCATCGTGCGGCCCTCGTCGCGATGCAGCCGGACGACCTCCTCCTGCATCTCCCGCCGGATGAGCGGGTCGAGGGCGCTGAACGGCTCGTCGAAGAGCAGCACCTCCGGGTCGACGGCCAGCGCACGCGCGAGGCCGACCCGCTGCTGCTGGCCGCCCGACAGCTGGCCGGGCCTGCGCTGCTCCATGCCGGCGAGGCCCACCTTGGCGACGACCTCGGCCGCCTTCTCGCGCCGCTCCGCCTTGCCCATGCCCTGGATCTCCAGGCCGTAGGCCACGTTGTCGAGGACGGTGCGGTGCGGGAGCAGGCCGAAGTGCTGGAAGACCATCGCGGCGCGGTGCCGGCGCAGTTCGCGCAGCCTGGCCTTGTCCATGGCGCGGACGTCCTCGCCATCGATGGCGATGGTCCCGGCCGTCGGTTCGATCAGCCGGGTCAGACAGCGCACCAGGGTGGACTTGCCCGAGCCGGACAGGCCCATGACGACGAAGACCTCGCCCTTGCGCACGTCGAAGGAGACGTCCCGGACGGCGGTCGTGCAGCCGGTGCGGGCGCGCAGCTCGTCGGCGGGCAGGGCGGTCAGCTCGGGGTCGGCGGGCACCCGGTCGGCCTTCGGTCCGAAGACCTTCCACAGCCCGTCGACGGAGAACACGGGGGCGCTGCCCTCAGCGGTGCCGACGGCGGCGTCGCGCACAGTGGCGTCACTCATCACGCACCCCCACCGATCAGCTCGACGGCCCGTTCCCCGACCATCAGCACCCCGATCATCGGATTCACGGCGGTCATCGTCGGGAACACGGAAGCGTCGGCGATCCGGACGCCGTCCAGTCCCCGGATCCGCAGCTCCGGGTCCACCACGGCCAGTTCGTCGGTGGCGGCGCCCATCCGGCAGGTCCCCGCCGGGTGGTACACGGTGTGCGCGACCTTGCGGGCGTACTCGCCGAGCTCCTCGTCGCTCGTGATGTCCGGGCCGGGGCACACCTCACGCTTCAGCCAGCCCGCCAGCGGCTCCGTCCTCGCGATCTCGCGGGCTATGCGGATGCCGTCGACGAGGGTACGGCCGTCGTAGTCGTCCTCGTCGGTGAAGTAGCGGAAGTCGAGCGCGGGCTTCTCGGAGGGATCGGCGCTCTTCAGGTACAGCCGCCCCCGGCTCTTCGGCTTGGGGATGTTCGGGGTCATCGAGACGCCGTGCCGCGGGCGTTCGTAGCCCAGGCGCTCCGGGTTGTCCGTGAAGGGGATCTGGTAGAAGTGGAACATCAGGTCGGGGCCCGCGTGTTCGGGGTCCCGGCGCACGAACAGGCCCGCGTCGGAGTCCATCGCGGAGTTCTCCGGGATCGGTCCGTCGGTCTCCCAGACGATCACCGACTCGGGGTGGTCGAGGAGGTTCTCGCCGACGCCGGGCAGATCGAGCGCCACGGGTATGCCGAGCGCCTCCAGGTCGGCCTTCGGGCCGATGCCGGAGTGCAGCAGCAGCCGGGGCGAGTCGACCGCGCCCGCGCACAGCACGACCTCGTTGCGGGCGCGTACGAGGATCTCCTCGCCGTCCTTGGTACGGACATGGACGCCCTCGGCGCGGGTGCCGTCCAGCTCCAGCTTGTACGCCCAGGTCTCCAGCAGGATCGTCAGGTTGGGCCGCTCGTCCATCACCGGGTGGAGGTACGCCACGGAAGCCGAGGACCGCTTGTTGTTCTCGGGGTGGTAGGCGAGGTCGAAGAAGCCGACGCCGTCGGTGAACGGCTTCTTGTTGAAGCCCTCGACGCGGGGCACGCCCAGCGTGGTCCGCGCGGCGTCGACGAAGTCGCGGGCGATGGCGTTCCGGTCCTTCTCGTCGACCGGGACGATGTTGTTCCGGAGCCGGGCGTAGTACGCCTCCATCTGCACGGCGCCCCAGCCCTCGGCGCCGGCCGCCTCCCACTCGTCCCAGTCGGACGGCAGCGGCTTGAAGGCGATGAGGGTGTTGTGGGAGGAGCAGCCGCCGAGGACGCGGGCGCGGCTGTGCCGGATGTGGGAGTTGCCGCGTGGCTGCTCGGTGGTGGGGTAGTCGTAGTCGAGTTCGCCGCCGAGCAGGCCCATCCAGCGGCGGAGGGTGAGGACGTCCTCGCGGTCGACGTCGCTCGGGCCGCCTTCGATGACGGCGACGGTGACGTCAGGGTTCTCGGTGAGGCGGGAGGCGATGACGGAGCCGGCGGTCCCGCCGCCGATGACGACGTAGTCGTATATCTGGGTGTTCTCGGGCATGGGGTCCTACTCCGGTGTTCCAGTGGGGGGTGGGGACGGGGGGCGGGCCGGGCCCGCGAACCGGTGGGGCCTTGCGCGGACTCAGCCCGCGAACCAGCGCACCGGCTTCGGCGCGAGGTTCTGGTAGATGTGCTTGGTCTCGCGGTACTCGGCGAGCCCGGCGGGCCCGAGTTCGCGGCCGACGCCGCTCTTGCCGAAGCCGCCCCACTCCGCCTGCGGGAGGTAGGGGTGGAAGTCGTTGATCCAGACGGTGCCGTGCCGCAGCCGCCCCGCGACCCGGCGGGCCCGCCCCGCGTCGGCGGTCCAGACTGCGCCGGCCAGCCCGTACTCGGTGTCGTTGGCGAGCGCGACGGCCTCGTCCTCGGTGCGGAAGGTCTCCACCGTCAGGACGGGGCCGAAGACCTCCTCGCGGACGACCTTCATCTCGCGGTGGCACTGGTCGAGCACGGTCGGCTCGTAGAAGTAGCCGGTGGCGGGCCGGGACGCGGTGGGCTCCGGACGCTTGCCGCCGTAGCGCAGCACCGCGCCCTCCGCCAGCGCGGAGGCGACGTACGACTCCACCTTGGCGCGCTGCTGCTCGGAGACGAGGGGGCCGCACTCGACGCCGGAGCCGGTGCCGCGGCCGAGCCGGATCTTCGTGGCGCGGTGGGCGAGTTCGGCGACGAAGCGCTCCCTGACCGACTCCTCGATGATCAGGCGCGCGCCCGCGGAGCAGACCTGGCCGCTGTGGATGAAGGCGGCGTTGAGGGCCTGGTCGACGGCGGTGTCGAAGGCCTCGTCGGTGGCGCAGGCGTCGGCGAAGACGACGTTGGGGTTCTTGCCGCCGAGCTCGAGGGCGACCTTCTTGACGGTGGGCGCGGCGGCCGCGGCGACCTTCGTGCCGCTGACCAGGCCGCCGGTGAAGGAGACCAGGTCGACGTCGGGGTGCTCGGCGAGGCGGGCGCCGACGGTGTGACCGGGGCCGGTGACGATGTTCGCGACTCCGGCGGGCAGCCCGGCCTCCGCGAGCAGGTCGATCAGGGCGATGGTCGTCATCGGCGTGATCTCGCTCGGCTTGACCACGAAGGTGTTGCCGGCCGCGAGCGCGGGCGCGATCTTCCAGCTGGCCTGGAGCAGCGGGTAGTTCCAGGGCGTGATCAGCGCGCAGACGCCGACCGGTTCGTGCACGACGACGCTGTGGATGTCGGACGAGCCCGCGTCGACGACCCGGCCGGCCCCTTCGCCGGCCACCAGGTCGGCGAAGTAGCGGAAGGCGTCGGCCACGCAGTCGATGTCGACCCGGCCCTCCTCGGCGGTCTTGCCGGCGTCCCGGCTCTCCAGCAGGCCGAGCTCCTCACGGTCGCGGACCAGCAGGTCGGCGACGCGGCGCAGCACGGCGGCGCGCGCGGCGACGGGGGTGCGCGGCCACTCGCCCCGACCGCCTTCGAAGGCGTCCCGCGCGGCCGCGACGGCCAGGTCCGTGTCCTTCTCGTCCCCCTCGGCGACCACGGCGAACGGCAGGGCGTCCACGGGGTCGAGGATCTCGCGCGTGGCACCGGAGGCGGCGGGCCGCCACTGTCCTGCCACGTGGATCGTGTCGCGCGCCTGAGGCACCTGGTTTTCCGCTCTGTCCGACATGCTCGGTCTTGCCTTCCGTTCCTGTTCAGGAGTGTGAGCGCCTGCCCGTACCCCTTTCAGGCATGCGCAATCGACGGCCGAAAGTGTGCTGCGTCACTGGCAATCCAGACATAAGGCAAGAAACCAATACGCCGAATCCATGGACCTGTCCGCGACCTTTGACTAAAGTCAAACGAATGGAGGCAGTGTCAGAGCACGTCGCGGCCTTCCGCCGCTTCAACCGCTACTTCACCCGCCGCATCGGCGCCCTCGACGACCACTACCTGGGCCAGAACCGTCCCCTGGGCGAGGCCCGCCTGCTCTTCGAGATCGGCGACGGCGTCCCGCTGCGCGAGCTGCGCGCCCGGCTCGGCCTGGACGCCGGCTATCTGAGCCGGATGGCGAAGGCGCTGCAGGCACAGGGCATGGTCCGGCTGAGCGTCCACCCCGGCGACAACCGGCTGCGCATGATCGAGCTCACCCCGGCCGGCCGCGTCGAGGTCGAGGAGCAGAACCGCCGGGCCGACGCCCTGGTCCGCGGCATGCTCGACGGCCTCACCCCCGCCCAGCGCGCCCGCCTGACGGAGGCGATGACCAGCACGGAACGGCTGCTGCGCCTGGCCGGCATCACCGTCGAACGCGTCGACGGCGCGGGCCCGGACGCCCGCGCCACCCTCGCCGCCTACGCCGCCGAACTGGACGAACGGTTCCCCGAGGGCTTCGACGCCACCGATCTCGTACGCCCGCAGGAGGTGTCCGGCGACGCGGGGGCCTTCTTCGTGGCGTACGAGGACGGCCGCCCGGTCGGCTGCGGCGGGCTGCGCCGGCTGGCGCCCGGCGTGGGCGAGATCAAGCACGTGTGGGTGCACCGGGACGCCCGGCGCCTCGGGCTGGCCCGCCGGATCCTGGCGGAGCTGGAGCGCGAGGCGGTCGCGCGCGGCTTCGACGCGGTACGGCTGGACACGCACTCGGTGCTCACCGAGGCACAGGCGATGTACCGGGCGGCCGGCTACACGGAGATCCCCGCGTACGCCGAGCATGTCTACGCCGGTCACTGGTTCGAGAGACGGCTGCGCCGGACCGGCCGGCCCCCGGCGGGGCCTACGCGCCCTTCGCCACCGCCGACTTGGCCAGCTGCACGGCGCTCAGGAGGCTGAGACCGGGGGCCGCCGCACGCAGGTGCTTGATGGCCGCGATCGAGTCGGCGGGGCCCTCGTACCCGACGGCGGCCAGCCGCTCGCGCACCCAGCGGGCGCGTACGTCGGTGTCGGTGGCCGCGGCCGCCTGCTCGGCCAGCGCCACCGCCCGTTCCAGGCCCGGCCGTTCCTCCGGCCCCGCCTCGGCCAGGGCGCGGCGCAGTGCCGCCACGGCGACCTCGGCGTCGCGCACGAAGAGGATCTCGGCTTCCGGGTGCCTGCCACGTCCGAACATCCGGCCATCCTTGCCGCTGATCCGCCTGCCCCCAGGCAGTTGAGCAGCTTCTGAGCCTCGTGCACCACGACGCCGGGCGCGGCGGGAAAGCGAGGACCCCCGGTCCGTGGCGGCGGACCGGGGGTCGTACGGCTGGTGACGCCGCAGGTCAGATGAGGCCGAGGCCGCGGACCGCCGCGCGCTCCTCCTCCAGCTCCTTGACGGAGGCGTCGATGCGGGCGCGCGAGAACTCGTTGACGTCCAGGCCCTGGACGATCTCGTACTTGCCGTCCTTGCAGGTGACCGGGAAGGAGGAGATCAGGCCCTCGGGGACGCCGTAGGAGCCGTCCGACGGGATGCCCATGGAGACCCAGTCGCCCTCGGGCGTGCCGTTGACCCACGAGTGGACGTGGTCGATGGCGGCGTTGGCGGCGGACGCGGCCGAGGAGGCGCCACGGGCCTCGATGATGGCGGCCCCGCGCTTGGCGACGGTCGGGATGAAGTCCTCGGTCAGCCACTTCTCGTCGTTCACGACCTCGGCGGCGTTCTTGCCGGCGACCGTGGCGTGGAAGATGTCGGGGTACTGCGTGGCGGAGTGGTTGCCCCAGATCGTCAGCTTCTTGATCTCGGAGACCGGCGTGCCCGTCTTCTTCGCCAGCTGGGTCAGCGCGCGGTTGTGGTCCAGGCGGGTCATCGCGGTGAAGCGCTCCGCCGGTACGTCCGGGGCGGCGGCCTGCGCGATGAGGGCGTTGGTGTTGGCCGGGTTGCCCACGACCAGGACCTTGATGTCGTCGGCGGCGTGCGCGTTGATGGCCTGGCCCTGCGGCTTGAAGATGCCGCCGTTGGCCTCCAGGAGGTCGCCGCGCTCCATGCCCTTGGTGCGCGGGCGGGCGCCCACGAGGAGGGCGACGTTGGCGCCGTCGAACGCCACGTTCGGGTCGTCGCTGATCTCGATGCCCTGAAGGAGCGGGAACGCGCAGTCGTCCAGCTCCATCGCGGTGCCCTCGGCGGCCTTGAGCGCCGGGGTGATCTCGAGGAGGCGGAGCTTGACCGGCACGTCCGCGCCGAGCAGCTGGCCGGAGGCGATGCGGAAGAGCAGGGCGTAACCGATCTGGCCGGCCGCGCCGGTGACGGTGACGTTCACGGGAGTGCGGGTCATGGCGTTCTCCGTATGACAGCTGGCGGTGGGGCGTCCCTGCCCCGGCTTTTTTGATCGATCTCTTGGCGTCAAGAGAGATCCAGCGGTCAGGCTATCGCGCCTCCGGTACCCCGGACGTCCGGGTCGGTGTGGCCCGGCCCACAGAGCCCGCGAAAGACCCGCGGTCCGACGGAAGAACGGCGGCCGCCCGTCCGGGAGAGGAGAGACGGGGCGACCGCCGGGTGGGGGTACCGTTGCCGGACTCCCGTGGGGGTATTAGTGCGCGTGCCCGGGATCGGGGACGGCATGCGTGCGGCCGGCGTTCTTTTTCACGGCACCCTTCACGGCATCTTCCACGGCACTTTCACGCCGTTCCTGCCGATGCTGCCGCTCCTGCTACGGCGTGCAGCCCCGCTCCCCCGACGCGAGCGTCGCGCACGCCGTGGCCTCCCCCGCGTCCTTCACCGCGATCATCGGGGTGTACGCGACGGTGTCGCCGACGGCCGTGATGGAGCCGTTCTGCCGGGTGCTGCCCACGGTCACCTGGACCTCGTCGCCCCGCACGGCCTGCGTGACACGGCCCCACGCCGCACCGCAGGTCTCGCTGTAGCGGACCTCGACGACGGTGGCGCCGACCCTCGCCGAGCGGGCGGTGGTGACCAGGTCGCCACTGCACCCCATGGTCTCCGCGTCCTTGCCGGTGCAGCTGTCGCCGCCGCACTTCACGCCGGGAGGCAGGTCGACATCGGCGCTGACGGACGGGGACGGCGAGGCGCCCGTGGTGTCCGTCCTGTCGGCGCCGTCACCGGTGACGTAGTACACGGCACCGGCGGCGACGACCACGACGGCGGCACCGGCGAGGAACATCGCGAGCCGCCGCCTGCCCGCACCGCCCGAGGGGGCGTCCCGCGGGGCCGGCGTCGGCGCGCCGGAGCCCGGTGCCCGCCCGGCCGACGCCGGGGCGACCCCCGTACCGGCGCCGGCCCGGCCGCCCGCGCGGGGTGGTCCGCTGGATCCCGCGATCCCCCAGGAGTTGACGCCCGGCCGGGACCCGGCGTCGCGGGCGTCGGCGTCGGGCGCCGTCGGCTGGGCGGGCACCGTCGGGGCGACGCCCGCCGGGCCCGCGATGCCCGGTGTCGCCGTCGCGCCGGCGCCCCTGCGGGCCGTCCTGCCCCGGGCGGCGCCCGGGGGCGCGCCGAACTCGCCGAGCGCCGCGCGCGCCTGCGAGATCCGGATCGCCTCCATGGTCATGTCGTGGCGCATCTCCGAACGGCTCCAGGCTCGTTCGGCGAGCTCCCACATGGTGGTCAGATGGATCGGGTCGGTGCCGGTGACCTCGGCCAGCGCGACGATCGCGCCCTTGGGGGCGAGCAGCCGGCCGTTGAGATAGCGCTCCCAGGACGTCTTGCTGTATCCGGTGCGGTCGGACAGCGCGGAGACGCTCAGGCCGCTGCGGTCCACGAGCCGCCGCAACTGCCCGGCGAATTCCCTGATCTGCGGATCGAGTTCCTCCGGCAAGGCCTTCCAACGAGGCATCGCTTCCCCCTGCTTCCCCCAGAGTGTGCCGCTGCACGCGCGGGACGTCCCGGACATCCCCGATTGGGCAGATTAGCCCCGCTGTGCAGTGCCTTGGACCGGCTTCCCCGAAGCTGTCAATACATCGACACAACGGGCACACACCGGTGACCTCCGATGTCTCAGCGGTACGCAACGCACCCAGACGCCACCGGCCCTCGGTTGTCGCGGAGCGCGGACACCGTAGCGGAACGGTCACTTCCGTGCCACAGCGCGCGGACAGCCGTTGAACAGGCCGTTCGTCGTGCGGGAGTTTGGGTGCGGCGGCGGCCCGTCCTGCCTCGGGGGAGGGGATGGGCCGCCGTTCCGTACGGGCGACCGGGCGCGGCTAGCTGCGCACGGTGAAGTGGAGGGTGTCCTTGAGGAACGGGACCTCCAGCCAGGGGTTCGGCTGGGCCATCAGCGCCAGCAGGACGATCGCCAGGCCGAGGACGCCGTAGGTGGCGATGTCCGTGAACCGGGAGCGCACGGCGAGCATGCCGACGCCGGGCAGCACCCAGCGCATCACGGCACCGCCGACCAGCGCGACGCCGACCAGCATGGTGCCGATCCGGAACGCGTCGAACGCCGTCAGCAGCAGGCCGAGGCCGACGAGCCCCAGCACGGCGAGCATCGGCCACTGCCGGGCCGGCGCGGGCGCGTCCCCGCCCGCCGCCCGGCCGCCGCCCTCGGGCCGCGCGGTGTCCTTCGTGAACAGGGGGAAGCGGCGGGTGGCCCGCCGGGGCTTCCCGTCCTCGTCCACGACGCTGATCGCGTCCCGGACGACGAGCTCGGCGTCCTCGACGACCCCGTCGGCGCCCGCACCGTCCGGGCCCGGCGCGGAGCCGTTCCGGGACACGCCGTTCGGCGATCCGTCCTCCAGCGCCACACCGCCGTGCGGCACGCCGCCCTGCGACATGCCGCTCCGCGCCGGGCCGGCGCTCCGGGTGGCGGCGACGGCCTCCTGCGCCGCGAGACCGTCGGGCGCGGCCGCACCGTCAGGCGTCACGGCACCGTTGGAGGACGCGGCACCGCTGTGCGCCGCGGCACCGTTACGCGCTGCGGCACCCTTGGGCGCTGCGGCACCGTCAGGCGCTACGGCACCGTTGGAGGACGCGGCACCGTCTGGCGCCGCGGTCTCTTGCTTCTCGGTGGTCCCGTTCTCCTCGGGCGGCTCAGCCGGCACTGCGCTCCGCCGCCTCGACCACGTTGACGAGCAGCTGGGCCCGGGTCATGGGACCGACGCCGCCGGGGTTCGGGGAGATCCAGCCGGCGACCTCCGCGACGCCGGGGTGGACATCGCCGACGATCTTGCCCTCGGCGCTGCGCGAGACGCCGACGTCGAGGACGGCCGCGCCCGGCTTGACGTCCTCGGGCCGGACGAGGTGAGCGGACCCGGCGGCGGCGACGATGATGTCGGCGCGCTTCAGGTGGGCGGACAGATCACGCGTGCCGGTGTGGCACTGCGTCACCGTCGCGTTCTCGCTGCGCCGGGTGAGCAGCAGCGGCATCGGCCGGCCGATGGTCACGCCCCGGCCGACGACCACGACCTCCGCGCCCTTGATCTCCACGCCGTAGCGGCGCAGCAGCGTCAGCACGCCGTTGGGGGTGCAGGGCAGCGGCGCGGGCTCGTTCAGGACCAGCCGGCCCAGGTTCATGGGGTGCAGCCCGTCCGCGTCCTTGTCCGGGTCCATGAGCTCGAGGATGCGGTTCTCGTCGATGCCCTTGGGGAGCGGCAGCTGCACGATGTAACCGGTGCACGCCGGGTCCTCGTTGAGTTCCCGTACGACCGCCTCGATCTCCTCCTGCGTCGCCGTGGCCGGCAGCTCGCGCTGGATGGAGGCGATGCCGACCTGCGCGCAGTCACGGTGCTTGCCGGCGACGTACTTCTGGCTGCCGGGGTCGTCCCCGACCAGGATCGTGCCGAGGCCGGGCGTGACGCCCTTCTCCTTCAGCGCCGCCACGCGGGCGGTCAGATCGGACTTGATCGCGGCTGCGGTGGCCTTGCCATCGAGAATCTGGGCGGTCATGGACCCATCCTCCCGGATGACCGCCTCCCGGTTCCAATCCGGGTCGCGAGGGGCCCGGTCCCGGCGTATCCACCCATGATCGGTGATGTTGCACTTGCACAACTCATAGGGAATGCGGCTGGACAAGCAACCCATGGCTGAAGAACGATTGTGGCCACAGTGCCGCGGGCAGTACCGGGGGGACGCACCGCATCTGTAGCAAACTTCCTCCGAATCCGCCGCGCGTCGTCCCCGCACTCGGCATAACGGAGGAAGAACCGCCATGAGTTTCGGCGAGCCGAACAACCCGTACGGGCAGCCGCCCCAGCAGCCCCCGTCCGCTCCTCCCGGATACGGATACCCGCAGCAGGGCCCACCCGGCGCACCTCCCCAGCAGGGCTACGGCTACCCTCAGCCGCCCGCCTACCCCGGCTACCCCGGCGCCGGCATGACGGCTCCGCAGTCCATGCCGGGCCTGCTGGTCACAGCCCGCGTCTTCCTCTTCATCATCTCGGCCGTGCAGATCCTGGCCGCGCTGGTCCTCCTCTACTTCGCCGCCTTCACCAGCGACGTGTCCAACGGCGCGGACGAACTCGGCTTCGGCTCGGTCAGCGACGGCAGTGGCGGAGCGGCCGCGGTGTTTGGTATCGCCACCCTGATCGCGGCCGGGCTTGCCGCGCTCTCGATCACCCTGGGCGTCAAGTTCGGCAAGGGCGGACAGGGCATCCGCATCACCACGGTGATCTACGGCGCGCTCGGCGCGATCGTGGGCCTCGTCGGGCTGCTCATCGGTCTCGACACCGGTCTCGCCTCGTCGATCATCGGCCCGCTGCTGTGGCTGGTCTTCGGCGGGATCATCGCCGCCGCACCGGTCGTACCCAGCGGCACCGCCTGGTTCGCCCGCCCACGCTACTGACGCGCCCCTGCCCACGGGTGCGCTTTAGGAGACCGGGGCGAGACCTCCCCACACAGCGAGAGGTGCCCGCCCCGCCTCCTTCAGCTTGGAATGGGCGCGGCTCGGGGCTCAGTGGAAGAAGTGGCGCGTCCCCGTGAAGTACATCGTCACGCCCGCCTTCCGCGCGGCCTCCACGACCTGCTCGTCACGGACCGAACCGCCGGGCTGCACCACGGCCTTGACGCCCGCCTCGGTGAGGATCTCCAGCCCGTCCGGGAACGGGAAGAAGGCGTCGGAGACCGCATAGGAACCCTGCGCCCGCTCGACGCCGGCCCGCTCCACCGCCAGCTTCGCGGAGTCGACCCGATTCACCTGCCCCATCCCGACGCCGACCGAGGCGCCGTCCTTGGCCAGCAGGATCGCGTTGGACTTCACCGCCCGGCAGGCCCGCCAGGCGAACGCCAGCTCCCGCAGCTCCTCGGCGCTCAGCGCGTCACCGGTCGCCAGCGTCCAGCCCGCGGGGTCGTCGCCCTCGGCCTGGAGGCGGTCGGTGACCTGGAGCAGGGCGCCACCGTCGACGGCCTTGACCTCGACCGGGTTCGACGGGCCCTCGGGGCAGCGCAGCACCCGGATGTTCTTCTTCTTGGTGAGGGCTTCGAGCGCGCCCTCCTCGTAGCCGGGCGCCACGATGACCTCTGTGAAGATCTCCGCGACCTGCTCGGCCATCTCCTTGCTGACCGGACGGTTCACCGCGATGACGCCGCCGAACGCCGACAGCGGGTCGCAGGCGTGCGCCTTGCGGTGCGCCTCGGCGACGTCGGAGCCGATCGCGATGCCGCACGGGTTGGCGTGCTTGATGATCGCGACGCACGGCTCGGCGTGGTCGTACGCGGCACGGCGGGCGGCATCCGTGTCCGTGTAGTTGTTGTACGACATCTCCTTGCCGTGCAGCTGCTCCGCCTCGGCCAGGCCGCCGCCCGTGCCGTCCACGTAGAGCGCTGCGGGCTGGTGCGGGTTCTCGCCGTAGCGGAGGGTGTTCTTGCGCTCCCAGGTGGCGCCGAGGAAGTCCGGGAACTGCGACTCGTCGACGGGCGCGTACTCGCTCGCGAACCAGGAGGCCACCGCCACGTCGTACGCGGCCGTGTGCTGGAAGGCCTCCGCGGCGAGCCGCTTGCGGGTGGCGAGGTCGAAGCCGCCGTCCTGCACCGCGGCCAGGACGTCGCCGTAGCGGGCGGGGCTGGTGACGACGGCGACGGACGGGTGGTTCTTCGCGGCGGCGCGCACCATGGAGGGGCCGCCGATGTCGATCTGCTCGACGCACTCGTCGGGGCTCGCGCCGGAGGCGACGGTCTCGCGGAACGGGTAGAGGTTGACCACGACCAGGTCGAACGGCTCGACACCGAGCTCCTGGAGCTGCCGCCGGTGGTCCTCGAGGCGCAGGTCGGCCAGGATGCCCGCGTGCACCCTCGGGTGCAGCGTCTTGACCCGGCCGTCCAGGCACTCCGGGAAGCCGGTGAGCTCCTCGACCTTGGTGACGGGAACGCCGGCGGCGGCGATACGGGCGGCGGTGGACCCGGTCGAGACGAGGGCGACACCCGCCTCGTGCAGGCCGCGCGCGAGGTCTTCGAGGCCCGTCTTGTCGTAGACGCTGACGAGCGCCCGGCGAAGGGGCCGCTTGTTGCTCTCGGCGGTCACTGGATAACTACCTTTCGTCCCTCAATGCGATGGCCGTTGCGGGCGAGCCGCCCCACGACCTCGACGAGCAGCCTTCGCTCGACTTCCTTGATGCGCTCGTGCAGCGCGCTCTCGTCGTCCTCGTCCCGGACCTCCACCACGCCCTGAGCGATGATCGGCCCGGTGTCGACGCCGTCGTCGACGAAGTGGACGGTGCAGCCGGTGACCTTGGCGCCGTAGGCGAGCGCGTCACGGACGCCGTGGGCACCGGGAAAACTGGGGAGCAGGGCGGGATGGGTGTTGACGCAGCGCCCGCCGTACCGGGCCAGGAACGCCTTGCCCACGACCTTCATGAACCCCGCGGAGACGACGAGATCGGGCTCGTAGGCGGCGACGGCATCGGTGAGGGCGGCGTCCCACTCCTCGCGGGTGGCGAAGTCCTTGACCCGGCACACGAACGTGGGCAGCCCGGCCCGCTCGGCGCGCGCCAGCCCCTCGATGCCGTCGCGGTCCGCCCCGACGGCCACGACCTCGGCACCGTACGCCTCGGCGCCCTCCGTCGCGATGGCGTCCAGCAGCGCCTGCAGATTGGTGCCGGATCCGGAGACCAGCACGACGAGGCGCCTGGCGCTCCTGGCCACGGGCTTGGCGGCCACGGTGGAGCCCTTTCTCGGGGAAGCGTTTGTACGATCGTACGAATGCTTCGGGCACCCGGATACGGGGAAGCCTACGAAGCGGTCGACCGTCAGCAACGATACCGGCACACCGGACAGCCCCCACGGGACGGGGGCGTGGCCGGGAGGTAGCGTCTGCGAGGGCGGTCCCGGGAACGCGGGAGGTGTGCGACGCGTTCATGGGAGGACGGCTCCCGTCGCGATCCGGACAGATCCACAGCCGGATCCGGTCGCGTCCAGTTCCACCAGATCCACTCGTTGCCAGTTGTTGCCAGATGTTTCCGTTTCCACAAGGGGAAGACGCTCACTTGATGTCGGACCGCAGCCTGCGACTCCTCACGCTCCCCCAGCAGTCGGCGCAGCGCGGGGCGCGCGCCGGTGTGCTGCTGCGGGAGCGCCCCAGCTCGTCGCCCGACGCGACGTCGGGCGACGCCGGTGGCGGCCGGCAGGGCGGTACGGGCCAGGACGACAACCCGTTCGCGCCGCCGCCCGAGGGCACCCCGGACCGGCCGTGGCAGCCGCGGCGGCCGTCGGGCGACAACGGCGACTCCTCGGGCCAGGACGGCTCGCGGGAGAACGGCGGCCGTCCGTCGTGGGGCAGCCAGTGGAGCGACCGGCAGCCCGGCCGCACCCCCGGCGGAGGCTTCGGCGACCGGCCCGGCCGCAACCCCGAGGGCTCCGGCGGCCCGGCCCCGGGCATGCGCTGGGACCCCACGGACCCCGCACAGCGCCGGGCGCGCTACGCGCTGCTCGGGGGCATGTGGGCCTTCTTCTTCGCGCTGTTCAGCTGGACGTACGTGGCGCTGCTGCTGGGTGCGCTGGCGCTGTACTGGGGCATCAGCGCCCTGCGCGCCAAGCCGCGGACACCGTCGCCGGACACCCCGGCCGCCGCGACGCCGGCCCGCCCGCAGACCGCGGCGGCGGTGAGCGGCCTGGTCACGGCGTCGCTGGCGATCGCGCTCGTCGGCGCCGCCTTCACGGCGCAGCTGGTGTACCGCGACTACTACACGTGCACCAGCGACGCCCTCACGAACGAGGCACGGCAGGCGTGCAGCACGCTGCTGCCGGAGCAGCTGCGGAATGTCCTGGGGGCCAACGCCTAGGCGGTTCCTGGGGCTGAGGGGTCGTCGTCCGGTTTCCTGGAGTGCGGCTTCTTGAGGTCGGCGGGTGCTGCTGTGATTCCGGGGACGTCGGGGAGCCCGGGTACTTCGGGGACTCCGGGGGCTTCGGGGACCCCGGGGAGTCCGGGGACTCCGAGGGCCGTCGCGGGGGCGGGGGCCTCCGGGAAGTCGGGCAGCTCGGCCTGCTCCAGCGCCTCCGTCTTCGCCGAGATCTCGCGCAACGCCGCCCAGCGGGCCTCGCGGGCGGCGTCGTCGTGGGGCCAGGGAGGCGGGGGGCCGAAGGTGAAGGGTTCGTACGCCTCGTAGGTGTCGTCCGACCCTTCCGTGTAGTCCGCCTCTTTCGTGTGATCCGCCGCGTCAGCGTCGTCCGCCTCGTCCGCGTAGCCCGTCGTGCTCGTGTCGTGCGTGTCGTCCGCGACGGCGGGGGTCTCCGGAGCCAGGGCTTCGCGGCCTTCGGGGGCAAGCTCTTCGGAGGCGAGGGCTTCGCGGGCAGGGGGTTGCGGAGCAGGGGATCCGGGGGCGAGGAATTCCGGGGCAAGGGCTTCCCGGCCGGGGAACGGCGTGCGTGACGCGGGCAACTGGATCAGCTCGGGCTCGGTGTCGTCCAGGCCCGTGCCGGCTGCGACTGCCGTCTTCCTGTCCCGGTCCGCCTGCGCGTCCTCCGGGTCCGTTGCCGCCTTCGCCGCGAGCAGCACGCCCGCCGTGAGCCGCTTCCCGCCCTTGGTGGCCGGCGCCTCCGCCCGATCCGCGTCGGCCCTCCCCCGGCACCCCCACCACCGCACCACCAGCGCGACCGGTGCCGCCACCACCGTCACCCAGACCAGGGCCGCCAGGCCCACCTGCCACCACACCGGCCCGAACCGGGTCAGCGCGTCCACCCCCAGCGGCCCGCCCGCCAGCCCGGCCAGCAACGCCGACCAGGCCCCGCACAGCACCGCCGCCACGCCGGTGCACCCCGCCGTCCGCCCCCGCGACCAGGGCCCGGCGCCGGTTCCCACCTCTGCCCCCGCCCCCACGGCCGCCCGGCCCGTGAACCACCCCACCGTCACCCCGGCCGCCACCGGCACCGCGGCAGCCGCCCAGTGCAGCGGCGTCATGGCGCCCGCACCCGGCACCGCCGCCAGCAGCGGGAACTGCGGCAGGAGCGGCACGGGGGCGGTGGACAGCGGGCCCGCCATGTGCCCGGCGCCCAGTGCGAACCCGGGTCCGAGGGCGTAGGACGCGCCCCACACCGCCGCGTTCGGCACCAGCGCGAGGCACAGCAGCAGTACCGCGAACCGCCCGGACCACCCTTCCGTCAGCTGCGCGAAGGCCACCCGGGCGGCCGGGCCGTGCCACACCAGTGACACCGCCACCAACAGGGCGCCGCCCCCGACCAGCACCGCCGTCCCGGCCGTCGCCGCCCGCGCCGCCACGCCGAGCCGCTCCCGGTTCCGCGTCCCGACAAGGGCCCGGCGCAGCGGACCCAGCAGGTTCAGCAGACGGTCCACCGGCCGGCGCGGCTGCCCGTACGCCGTCCAGACCCCCGCCCCCGCCGCACCCACGGCGACGAGCGGCACGCACACCGCCGTCCACTCCCAGTCCGGCCGCAGCACTCCCCCCGCCGAGTACGCCGCGGCCGCGGCCCCGACGGTGAGGTAGCCGAGCACCACCCCGGCCCAGGCCGTACGCCCGGCGACCAGGGGGGCCGGGCCGTCCCCCGCGAAGGCCCCGTCCACCGCGTCCCGGGCCGCCCGGTGCACCAGCCACACCGGCAGGGCGAGCAGCAGCATCGGGGTCAGCCCCACGGGGGCGGGGACGCCGGTGAGGGTGTCGGTGCGGACGAGTTCCGCGCCGTGCGCCAGCAGCCACAGCGCCGCCGCCACGTGCAGCGCGCCTCCCGGACCGCTGTCGGGATACGGCGAACTGATCCACAGCGCCATCACCAGTACGGCGAACGAGCCCAGCCCCAGCCCGGCCGCCACCACACCACCGAGGAGGCAGGCGGCGAGTCCGGGGGACCGGCGGCGCATCCGGGTGAGCCGGGGAGGGAGCGGCGTTCGGCGGTCGGTCATCAGGATCACGCGGCCATGCTCCCAACGACACGCGCTTTCCCGGCGTAACAGGCGAACCACCGATGTGTCGCTCAATATGTGCTTATGTGTTTTTTCGTACGAAAGGGCGAACTGTGACACAAAGCCCTGCAACTCCGCTTCCCCCGCCCGAGGAGCGCCGACGCCTCCGGGAGGGTGCCTCCCTGACGCAGGCTCAGCTGGCGGCCCGGGTGGGCGTCTCCAAGTCGACGGTGCGTGCGTGGGAGTCCGGTCGCACGACGCCCGACGGCCAGAAGGCGGAGGCGTACGCGCAACTGCTCGCCTCCCTCAAGGACGAGCCGGCACAGCAGGTACGCCAGGACGACAGGCCGGCCGTCGCGACCGCGGCCGCCGCCACCGCCGTACGGACCGCCGGGCCCACGGCCGACACCGAGCGCCTGCCCCTTCCCGACACCGGCCCCGACCCCCACCCCTCACCCAAACCCGAACCGGCCGCCGAACCCCTGACGCCCGCTCAGGCTTTCGACGCGCTCTACGCGTTCTGCGCGCCCGGCCTCGTCCGGCAGACGTATGTGCTCACCGGGCGGCGCGAACTGGCGCGCGAGTCGGTCGAGCGGGCCTTCCAACTCGCCTGGCAACGCTGGCCCGAGGTGGCCGTCGACCGCGACCCGGCGGGCTGGGTGCGGGCGGCGGCGTACGAGTACGCGCTCTCCCCGTGGCACCGCTACCGCCGCCGCTACCGCCATCCGGAACCACCACCGGCCGACCTGCGCGACCGCACCCTGATGAACGTCATCCTGCAACTCCCCCCGCCCTACCGCCGTACCCTCCTCCTCTACGACGGTGTGGGCCTCGATCTGCCGGAGACCGCGGCGGAGACGGAGGCGACCACCCCGGCGACGGCCAACCGTCTGCTCTACGCGCGCCAGGCCGTCGCCTCCCGGCTGCCCGACCTCGCCGACCCCAGCCACCTGCAGCGGCGGCTCGGCGAACTGGCCACCACGGAGCGGTTGCGCGCGGCCAGACCCCTCGCGGTCCGCGCCGGCGGGGAGCGCCGGGCGCAGTTCTGGACACGGGCCGCCATCGCCTTCACGGTCACCCTGATCGGCGCGACGGCCCTGACCCTGCGGACGGCTCCGACGCAGTACGAGCCGCCGGTGGCCCCCGGTGAGACCGTACGGGGCGTGCCCCCACGGGCGGCGCCGGGTCCGCTGTCGTACGCGCAGCTGGAACTGCGGCAGAAGCTGCGGCAGGCGTCGGCAAGCGGGCCGGAGCGGCTGATCCCGGAGGCGAGATGAACAGGTGAGCGCATGCGGAGGGGCCCGCTCCCGCGGCCGGACGGCCGGGGTGCGGGCCCTACTGCTGCGCGCCGCGGCGGGGTGCTTCGCGCGCGCCGTGTTCCTGCTGGGCGGCGGGTCAGCCGGCGAGGATCTCGCGGGCCAGCTTCGCGGTCTCGGTCGGGGTCTTGCCGACCTTGACGCCCGCGGCCTCCAGGGCCTCCTTCTTCGCCTGGGCGGTGCCCGACGAACCGGAGACGATGGCGCCCGCGTGGCCCATGGTCTTGCCCTCGGGGGCGGTGAAGCCCGCGACGTAGCCGACGACCGGCTTGGTCACGTTCTCCTTGATGAAGGCCGCGGCCCGCTCCTCGGCGTCGCCGCCGATCTCACCGATCATCACGATCAGGTCGGTGTCGGGGTCGTCCTGGAAGGCGGCCAGCGCGTCGATGTGCGTGGTGCCGATGATCGGGTCACCACCGATGCCGACGGCGGTGGAGAAGCCGATGTCCCGGAGCTCGTACATCATCTGGTACGTCAGCGTGCCGGACTTCGAGACCAGGCCGATACGGCCCGGCTTCGTGATGTCGCCCGGGATGATGCCGACGTTGGACTGGCCCGGGGTGATGATGCCGGGGCAGTTCGGGCCGATGATGCGGGTCTTGTTGCCCTTCTTGCCGGCGTACGCCCAGAACGACGCCGAGTCGTGCACGGCGATGCCCTCGGTGATCACGACGGCCAGCGGGATCTCGGCGTCGATCGCCTCGACGACCGCGTCCTTGGTGAACTTCTCCGGCACGAAGATGACGGAGACGTTCGCGCCGGTCTTCTCGATGGCCTCCTTGACGGTCCCGAAGACGGGTACCTCGGTGCCGTCGAAGTCCACGGACTGACCCGCCTTGCGCGGGTTCACGCCGCCCACGACGTGGGTGCCGTCGCCGAGCATGAGCTTGGTGTGCTTCATGCCGGTGGCGCCGGTCATGCCCTGGACGATGACCTTGCTGTCCTTGTTGAGCCAGATAGCCATGGTGTGTTGGTGTCCTCGTCCTGAGTGCTTACTTGGCGGCGTGGGCCAGCTCGGCGGCCTTGTCGGCCGCCCCGTCCATGGTGTCGACGCGCTGGACCAGCGGGTGGTTGGCGTCGGTGAGGATCTTCCGGCCCAGCTCGGCGTTGTTGCCGTCGAGGCGGACGACGAGCGGCTTGGTGACCTGCTCGCCACGGTCCTCGAGGAGCTTCAGGGCCTGGACGATGCCGTTGGCGACCTCGTCACAGGCGGTGATGCCACCGAAGACGTTGACGAAGACGGACTTGACGTCCGGGTCGCCGAGGATGATCTCCAGACCGTTGGCCATGACCTGGGCGGAGGCGCCACCGCCGATGTCCAGGAAGTTGGCCGGCTTGACGTTGCCGTGCTTCTCACCGGCGTACGCGACGACGTCCAGGGTGCTCATCACGAGACCCGCGCCGTTGCCGATGATGCCGACCTCGCCGTCGAGCTTGACGTAGTTGAGGTTCTTCTCCTTGGCAGCGGCCTCGAGCGGGTTGGCCGCGGCCTTGTCGTGGAGCTCGTCCCAGTCGTGGCGGAACTCGGCGTTGTCGTCCAGCGACACCTTGCCGTCGAGGGCGATGACGTCACCGGAGGCCACCTTGGCCAGCGGGTTCACCTCGACGAGGAGGGCATCCGACTTGATGAAGGTGTCCCACAGCGTGACGAGGACGTTCACGACCTTGTCGGCGACCTCGGCCGGGAACTTGGCGGCCTCGACGATCTCGCGGGCCTTGGCCTCGTCCACACCGTCGATGGCGTCGATCGCGATCTTGGCGACGGCCTCCGGACGGGTGGCTGCCACCTCCTCGATCTCCATGCCGCCCTCGACGGACGCGATGGAGAGGAAGGTGCGGTTGGCGCGGTCGAGGAGGAAGGAGACGTAGTACTCCTCGAGAATCTCCGGAGCGGTCTCGGCGATCATGACCTTGTGGACCGTGTGGCCCTTGATGTCCATGCCGAGAATGTCCGTCGCGCGGGCGACGGCCTCGTCCGGGGTGGCGGCCAGCTTCACACCACCGGCCTTGCCGCGGCCACCGACCTTCACCTGCGCCTTGACGACGGACTTGCCGCCGAGCCGCTCGGTGATCTCGCGCGCCGCCTCAGGCGTGTCGATGACTTCACCGGCCAGCACCGGTACATCGTGCTTGGCGAAGAGGTCCCTCGCCTGGTACTCGAACAGGTCCACGCGCTTCCGTCCCTATCAGTGATCTCGCGGTTCGTTGGATGCGTGGGCGTGCCGCGAAGGGCAACGTGACGACCGCATGTGTCACAAGGGAAGCGCACACGGTGTCCGAGCGCGCGGCATGTCCGTCTCGCAGGTTATCTCTGCTTGCGGGGGGCCTCTAAATCGCGGGTCACATGTGAGCGGTGATACCTGTCACATGATGCCGGAATTGCTGGCACGGGGTGCCGCGGAATGCCGTGGGGTGCCCTGGGGGGAGCGGGTGGGGTGGTGGGGTGAACGCCCTGGAGCCGCCCAGGGCCTCACCGGGCTGGGGTTGACCCGGTGAGGCCCCTTGAGCCGCCCCGATGAGGGACCCGACGGTCCCTCGCGGGGGCTTCGGTCCGGCGATCCCCACCCCAATGGGGACCGCCGGACCCGTCCGCAGGCCTTCCGTCCGGGCGAGCCGACGGTTTCGGCCGCCCGCGCCGGGTGCCTGCGGGGTCGGTTCGCACGCCTGGGGGCGTGCACGTTCTGGGTGCGCGCGAGACGCGCCTTGGGGGTCGGGCACGGCGTGCGCCGCCTGACAGGCCCTCTGAGGGCCATGCCCTGGATGTCTCGGATGCCCTGGATGCCCTGGATGCCCCTGGACGTGGCTCTGGCGTCGCTCTCCGCGTGGCCCGGCACGAACGGGCCCGATGACGGCCGCCCCGGCGCCCGTGCCGGCGTCGTGCCACGCACGACGGGGGCGGCGACCTCGTTGGCCACGCCACCGCGAGGGGCCCGGGGCTTTCCCTAGCCGGGGAGGACGAGGATGTCCCGGTGCCGGTCCCGCGTCCCGTCCGCCTCGACGCGCTCGACCGCATGCGGCACGAGCAACAACGGCATCCGCCGGCTCACCGTCACCGCGGGCGCGTCACCATGCCGGGGCGAACCGCTGTCCGCCGACGACCGACTGCCCAGCACCCCATGACCACCACCGGCCGGCGCCGGACGCACGGGCGCGTACCGCGCCCCGCCGTCCGCACGCTGCCGGACCCCGCCCCGGTCCGCCGCGGGACCACCATCGGAGGGCACGCCAAGATCCGGCCCGTGACCACCCACGGCTCCCGCCACAGGTGCCTGCCCCTCCGGACCCACGTCATGAGCGGCCGAGCCCCCTCGGCCACCGGGCCGCGCGGCTCCCGTGTCGGGGACAGGCAAGGTCCGCCCCGGAAACACGGAGACGCCCGGCGGCTCGAACGCCACGGGCAGCTCACGGATCCCGGGAAGCTCAGGCAACCCCGGCAGCCCAGGAACCGCAGGGCCACCGGGAAACATCGGGGCTTCAGGGTGGCTGGGGAGGAAGGGGAGGCCGGGAAGCCCAGGGAGGTTGGACAGCCCAGGCAGGCTGGAAAGCCCGGGGTGGCTGGGGAGGCTGGGACCTCCGGGGAGGCTGGGCAGCCCGGAATCGCCGGGAAGCCCCGGCAGGCGAGGCGGGCCAGGCACATCAGCCGCGTCGGGCACGCCAGGAAAATGGGGTTCCGGCAGAGCAGGCCCGTGAGGCAGACGAGGCGCGTCGGGCCGAGCAGGCCCGTGAGGCAGTCGAGGCAGCTCGGGCAGAAGAGGCTCGTGAGGCAATCGAGGCCCGTGAGGCAGACGAGGCGCGTCGGGCCGAGCAGGCCCGTGAGGCAGTCGAGGCAGCTCGGGCAGAAGAGGCTCGTGAGGCAATCGAGGCACATGAGGCAGACGAGGCCCGTCGGGCCGAGCAGGCCCGTGAGGCAGTCGAGGCAGCTGCTCGGGCAGAAGAGGCTCGTGAGGCAATCGAGGCACATGAGGCCGCGTCGGCAAGCCACCCGCCCCGGGCCGCGACGGCGACTCCGGCCGCGAAGGCCCCCCGGACGACGCCGACCCCCCACCCTCGGCCCCCACAGACCGACCGGTCCTCGCCTCGACGGCTTCCCCGACCGGCCCCACGACCCGCTCCCCCACGGACCGCCCGACACCCTCGACCCCAGGACGCGCGACACCCTCGACCCCGGATCGCGCAACACCCTCAACCACAGGCTGGACAACGGCACGGCCGACCGAACCGACCACCCCGCCCTGCGAACCACCTGACCGGCCCTCACCACCGGCCCGCCCACCCGACTCCACAGCCACCGGCGCGGCCACCCGCGCCAAGGCCCCTGAATGCGGCGCCCCTTCAGCCGCGTCCGCCCGCTCCCCGCACAGCACCGCCAGCACGAACAGCCCACCCACCAGCAGGACCAGGGGCAACGCACGCCGCCGCGCCGCCCCGCGCACCACACGCGGGACGGCGCCGGACAGTGCGGCTGACCAGATCAAGAGGGGGAGGATCCTCCCGTGCGGCGGAACAAGTCACGCGTCGACGGCTACGCATCAACGACTACGCGGTACGGGCAAGCGGAGCCACCGCACCGCTGATGAGACGTCGATACTTGCACGTGACTCCCGAGGTTGCGCAAGCCCCGCGTTACCGATGGGTAGTCATATCCCCTTTCGGACATGCCTCACCCGTTCCCCACCGGTTCCTCCCCCCGGTCGTCACGCGTTGTCCGGTATCGGCAGCGGACGCCTCTCGATCGCCGCCGCCATCACCTCCGGGAACAGATCCGGCGTACAGGCGAAGGCCGGCGCCCCGAGCGCCGCCAGCGCGGTCGCGTGCTCCCGGTCGTACGCGGGCGCCCCCTCGTCGGACAGCGCGAGCAGCGTCACGAACTGCACCCCGGCCCCCTTCATCGCCGCCACCCGCTTCAGCATCTCGTTCCGGATCCCCCCTTCGTAGAGGTCGCTGATCAGCACGACCACCGTCTCCGTGGGCCGGGTGATCTGAGACTGGCAGTACGCGAGCGCCCGGTTGATGTCGGTGCCGCCGCCGAGCTGCGTGCCGAAGAGCACGTCCACAGGGTCGTCAAGCTGGTCGGTGAGGTCGACGACCGCCGTGTCGAACACCACGAGTCGCGTGTTGATCGTCCGCATGGAGCCGAGCACCGCCCCGAACACCGACGCGTACACCACCGAAGCCGCCATGGATCCCGACTGATCGATACAGAGGATGACCTCCTTCTTGGCTGACTGGGACGCCCGCCCGTAACCGATCAGTCGCTCCGGGACGACCGTTCCGTACTCGGGCAGGTAGTGCTTGAGGTTGGCCGCGATCGTGCGGTTCCAGTCGATGTCGTGGTGGCGCGGCCGGCTGATCCGCGCGCTGCGGTCGAGCGCCCCGCTGAGGGTGGCCCGCGTACGGGTGGCGAGCCGCTTCTCCAGGTCCTGGACGACCTTGCGTACGACGGCCCGTGCCGTCTCCTTAGTCGTCTCCGGCATCGCCTTGTTCAGCGACAGCAGCGTGCCGACGAGATGCACGTCGGCCTCCACGGCCTCCAGCATCTCCGGCTCCAGCAACAGCGCGGACAGCCCGAGCCGGTCGATGGCGTCCCGCTGCATGACCTGCACGACGGACGACGGGAAGTACGTCCGGACGTCCCCGAGCCAGCGCGCCACGGACGGCGCGGACGCGCCCAGCCCCGCTGAACGCTCCTTGCCCGTCTGCGGCTTGTCCGCCTTTCCGTAGAGCGAGCTCAGCGCCCCGTCCATCGCGGCGTCCCGCGCACCGAGCGCACACCCGGTGCCGTCCGCCGCGTCACCGCCCAGCACCAGCCGCCACCGCCGCAACCGCGCCCGCCCGGCGTCGTCCAACTCCGCCCCCGCCAGGGCCTCCGCAGTCATCCGGCCTCCTCCCCACGCGCTCCACGGCTCCCCCTCATCACGCCACCCCCACCAACGCCGCGCCGTCCTCGTCTCCCGCCCCTTCGTCCAGCCCCAGCAGCAACCGCACCACCGGCAGCACGGCATTGGCCCGCTCGGTGTCGAGGCCCGTGCCGAAGCCCGGTGTCCCCGGCCCCGCCGCCTTCGTGCTCCCGCGCTGCCCCGGGCCTCGCCGCACCAACTCGCCCAGGGTTCTGCGGACCCCCGGCTCGTACGCCGAGAAGGTGCGCCGCAGCAGCGGCAGTACGTCCGTGAACGCCTCCGCCGGCACCCCGGTCAGCCAGCCGTCGACCAGCCCCAGCAACCGCTCGTCGTGCACCAGCAGCATCCCGCCGCCGCCCCCGCCGACGAACCCCTCGATCCACGCGGCCGCGTCCCCCGGCGGCGTCCCCGGAGACAGCACCAGCCCCATCAGCCGCGCCGCCTCGTCCTGCGCCAGCTCCCCGTCGTCCAGCGACAGCCGCACCGCGCGCCCCCGGATCACGCCCGGCACGGTGTCCCGCGCGGAGAGCACCCGCAGCACCACGTGCCAACGGCCCCGCAGGTCACCGTGTCCCGCTGCCGGAGCCTCGTCGAGCAACCCCACCGCCGTGTGCACCGCGTCCACATGACGCCGCATCTCCTCGGCCGCTTCCGTGTCGAGCGCGGCACAGGCCGGCGGCAGCCCGACGAAGATCCGCTCGGCGAGGCCCGCGGCGACCTCGGCGAGCGCACCGGTGTCCGTGCCCCGCACATCGCCGTAGCGCAGTGAGCGAACCAGCGCCGGCAGCGCCTGCGCGAGATGGCCGACGTCGGTGTCCAGCGCCGCCCGGTCGGCGAGGATCCGCATCACCACCGGGAGCGCCTGCGGCAGTTCGGCCAGCAGACAGCGCTCGGCGAGACCGGTGACCTCGGCGAGGCCCTGTGCCGTCGTGGCGTCGGACTCCGCCTTGGCGGTCGCGGCGGCCGACACGGTCGTCCCCCACACCCCCGCCTCGGCCACCCGCACCGACAGCACCGGCTCCCAGCGCAGCCGCCAGGTCTCCCGGAACGTCCCCGTACTGCCCCGCGACATCGCCGGCTCGCCCCACGCCACGCCCAGCAGCCGCAGCCGATGCAGCAGCCTGCTGCGCCCGGCATCGGTCTCCTTGCGCAGATCGAGCTCCAGCTCCCGCTCCAGCGCCTCCGGCTTCAGCCGCAACCGCCGTTGCAGCCGGGCAAGGTCCCGCTGCAACGGCACCGCCGGCGCCGCCTCCGGCACCTCCCCCAGGACATCCCCCACCACCAGGCGGTCGTGCACCAGCGCCAGCGGCACGTCCGACCCCTCGCACATCACCGCCCGCACGGCGTCCGTGGTCTCACCGAGCCCGGCCAGCGGGCGCCCGCGCATCGCGGCGAGTGTCCCGGCCAGCCGCACCGCCTCGATGACATGCGCCGAGGAGACACTCCGGTCCTCGGCCCGCAGCAGCCCCGCGACCTTGGTCATCCACCGCTCGACGGGCCGGTCCGGCGCCGAGAACAGGTGCCCGTACCACCCCGGCGAATCGATCCCCGCGCCGTACCCGCTCGCCCTGGCGAGCCGGCGATTCGTCCACGGCACCCACGTCATGTCGACCTTGACCTTGGGCAGCCCCTTCACCAGCGCGCGGTCGGCCGCGACCGTGACCTTCTGGCGCAGCGCGGGGACGTGCCACGCCCCGCACACGACAGCGACACCGCCCTCGAACTCCCGCTGTGCCGCCCTCATCTGGAGCCGCATGTACGCCTCGCGCACGAGGTCCCGGTCGTGTCCCCCGCTCCCGTACACCTCCCGCAGCGCCCCCATCGCCTCCTCGACCACGGCGAACGGAGCCAACGCGTCCCCCGCCCCCAGCCCCCGGTGCTCGACGACGTCCTCCCACCAACGCTCGGCGTCGTCATAACCGGCGGCCTCGGCGAGCACACCGAGCGGGTCGATCCGCACACCCGCCTGAGCATCGGCGTCGGGATCGGCTGCCTGAGCATCGGTGTCGGCGTCCGCATCGATGCCGTCGTCACCGTCGGTACCGGGCTCGGCAAGGGCGCCGGCCTCAGCGGCTGTCCCGGCGTCATCGGGATCGGTGTCGGTGGCAGCCTCGGTGTCGGTGGCAGCTCCGGCATCACCGCCCCCACCGCCCCCGCCCCCGCCCCCGGCCGGCTCCCCCTCCGGCCCGCTCCCCCACACCAGCGTGTGCGTGGCCGGCAGATCGATGAAGCGGGCCGGAACGTCGTGATCCAGGGCCCACCGGATCGCGACCCACTCCGGGGAGAACTCGGCCAACGGCCAGAACGCCGAACGGCCGGGCTCGTCCACGGCATGGGCGAGCAGGGCGACCGGCGGCCGCATGTCCTCGTCACCGGCCAGCTCGACCAGCGCGTCGGCCTCGGGCGGGCCCTCGATCAGCACCACCCGCGGCCGGCCCGCGTCCAGCGCCGCCCGCACCGCCCGAGCCGACCCCGGCCCGTGATGCCGTACGCCGAGCAGCAGCGGCTCAGTGCCCCTCCGTCCGCTGCTTGCGGCGTCCTCAACGCCCGTCACGCCGTCCCCCTCGCCTCCGAGGCCACCCCAAGTCGTCGTCGCCCACGGCGCCGGCCCTCTTCACGACCGCCGCGCCCCACCCCTTGACGCTCATGCGCTCACCTCACGGCAGGCCCGGTAGAAGTCCTTCCAGCCGTCCCGCTCGCGCACGACCGCCTCCAGGTACTCCTGCCAGACCACCCGGTCCGCCGCCGGATCCCGCACGACCGCGCCGAGAATGCCCGCGGCGACATCGCTCGGCCGCAGCACTCCGTCCCCGAAGTGGGCGGCGAGCGCGAGGCCGTTGGTGACGACGGAGATCGCCTCTGCGGTGGACAAGGTGCCGCTGGGTGACTTCACCTTCGTACGGCCGTCGGCCGTGATGCCGTCCCGCAGCTCACGGAAGACCGTCACCACACGCCGGATCTCGTCGACGCCGTCCGGCACGGCCGGCAGGTCGAGGGACCGGCCGAGCTGGTCGACGCGGCGCGAGACGATGTCGACCTCGGCCTCGACGCTGTCCGGCAGTGGCAGCACCACGGTGTTGAAGCGGCGGCGCAGCGCGCTGGACAGTTCGTTGACCCCGCGGTCACGGTCGTTGGCCGTGGCGATCAGGTTGAAGCCGCGGACGGCCTGCACCTCCTGCCCCAGCTCCGGTATCGGCAGCGTCTTCTCCGACAGGATCGTGATCAGCGTGTCCTGCACATCGGCCGGGATCCGGGTCAGCTCCTCGACCCGGGCGGTCATCCCCTCGGCCATGGCCCGCATGACGGGGCTGGGCACCAGGGCGTCCCGGCTCGGGCCGTGGGCGAGCAGCTGCGCGTAGTTCCAGCCGTACCGGATCGCCTCCTCCGGTGTGCCGGCGGTGCCCTGCACCAGCAGGGTCGAGTCGCCGCTGACCGCCGCGGCCAGGTGCTCGGAGACCCAGGTCTTCGCGGTGCCGGGCACGCCGAGCAGAAGCAGGGCACGGTCGGTGGCGAGCGTGGTGACGGCGACCTCGACGATGCGACGCGGTCCCACGTACTTCGGTGTGATCACTGTGCCGTCGGGCAGGGTGCCGCCCAGCAGGTACGTGGCGACGGCCCACGGTGACAGCCTCCAGCGGGCCGGGCGCGGCCGGTCGTCCTGCGCGGCCAGCGCCGCGAGTTCCTCCGCGAAGGCGTCCTCGGCATGCGGCCGCAGCGCCTCCGCCTCTTGCTCGGGCGTGGTCTCGGTCAGCTCGACGGATGTCGTTTCCACGGACACAGGCATGGCTGAGTCCCCCTCCAGCTCGGCCGGTTCGGATCTGGCATCCACGTTGCACCACGCCACTGACAATCCGTTCTGACCTGCGCAAACGCGCTCGCAGGGCCGATTGTCAGTGGTGGGATCTACCTTCGATGACATGACTCAGCAGGGGGTGCGCTGGACTGCGGATCAGGTGCTGGCACTGGCGCCTGACGCCACGTCACGCAAGGCGGGAAGCAAACTCGGGGCGGCCGGGCCGTGGTCCGAGACGGGGAGCTCCGACGAGGGGACGGTATGGGGACTGTGCAAGGGCAGTGGCAGCAAGCCGTACCAGACGATCATCGACATCGCGGACGCGTCCGGCCCCGCGTACAAGTGCAGTTGTCCGAGCCGCAAGTTCCCGTGCAAGCACGCGCTCGGACTGCTGCTGCTCTGGTCGGGCGACGACGGCGCGGTGCCGCCCGGCCAGGCGCCGGACTGGGCGGAGCAGTGGATCGCGGGCAGACGGCAGCGCGCCGCGGAGAAGCGGCCGACGGGCCCTGCGGGTTCGCCGGCCGCCGCCGCTGATCCGGAGGCCGCGCGGCGCCGGGCCGAACGCCGCGCCGAGCGGATCACGGCCGGCGCGACCGAGCTGGAGCAGCGGCTGTCGGACCTGCTGCGCGGCGGCCTGGCCGCTGCCGAGCAGGCGGGGTACGGGCTGTGGGAGGAGACGGCGGCCCGCATGGTCGACGCCCAGGCACCGGGACTGGCAGCTCGAGTGCGGGAGTTGGGGGCGATCCCGGCGTCGGGACCGGGCTGGCCGGTGCGGTTGCTGGAGGAGTGCGCGCTCCTCCACCTCCTCGACCAGGGCTGGCTGCGTCGCGACCGGCTGCCGCAGACCCTGGCGGCGACGGTGCGATCCCGGATCGGCCTGCCCGCGTCGGCGGACGGCCCACCGGTGCGCGACCGCTGGCTGGTCCTCGCCCAGTACGACACGGCGGACACACGACTGACGACGCGCCGGATCTGGTTGTACGGCGCTGACTCCGACCGCACCGCTCTTCTCCTTTCTTATGGCGCGGCCGGCCGGGCTCCGGAGCTCGCCCTGCCGGTCGGCCTGGCCCTGGAGGCGGAGGTGTCCGCCTACCCGGGGGCGGGCCAGGCGCGGGCGGCCCTCGGCGAACAGTTCGCACCACCGGCACCGGCGGCGATACGCCCCCGGGGCATGACGACCGCCCAAGCCGCCGCCCGCTACGGCGAGGCTCTCCGCGCCGACCCCTGGCTCGACTCGGTTCCGGTGACCCTGGAGCAGGTGATACCGACCCCGGACGGCGACTCCTGGCAACTGGCGGACGCCGACGAGGACGCGGCGCTGCCCCTCACCCCGGTCGCCCGCTCCCGTTCCGGCCTCTGGCGCCTCGTCGCCCTCTCGGGCGGCGCGCCCGTCACGGTCTTCGGCGAGTGCGGACACCAGGGCTTCACCCCGCTGACGGCCTGGCCGCAGGGCGTGGGAGCGGCGGTGTCGCTGTGCTGACTTCTCCCCTCCGCGACCACGAGTCCGCCGACCGGCGAGCCGAAGGCAGTCCCGCGAAACCGAAGAGGCCAGAGTCCCCGGAGTGGACTCGCGTGACACCCATGGGACCGGAACCGAAAGGACTCTCGTGAACAGGACCGCAACTCCTGTGGACCCGCCCGCCCCGGACGCCACCGCCGGCAACGGGCACGTGAGCGCCCCCGTCTGGGAGGACCTGGTCACCACCGCCCTGCTCGGCACGGACCGCCGCACACCCCCGCCCTCGGCCTCCGCGCCGGACCGGGAAGCACCGGTGGCCCTGCTGGACGCCGCTGCCGCCGAGACCGTACGGCGCCGGGCGGGCCTGCGTGCCGCACGGCCGGCGGCCCGGCCGGAACCGGCCCCGGAGGACCCGCGCCGGCCGCTCCCCCCCCGCCGCCGCCCGCAGACTCGCTCTGCTGCTGGCCGACCGTCCTGGCGTGTCCGGCGGAGGCCGCAGAGGCACGGCTCCTGATCTCATGGAGCTGTTGCCCCAGTGGCTCGCACTGGCCAACGCCCACCACTACGCGGCACCTCCGGAAGCGCTGCCCGCCCTGCTGGACGCGGCCCGCGGCCGTACGGACCTGCGTCCCGCCGCCCTGACCTTCGCGGGCCCGCGCGCCCTGTGGCTGGCCCGCCTCAACCAGGAGTGGCGCTTCGCCCTGCGAGCGACCCCGGGCGGAGGCACGACACTGCCGCACCTGGAAGACGCGGAGAAGGTGCGACAGCTCTGGCAGGAGGGGCTGTTCGCGGAACGGGTCTCGCTCCTGGGCGCACTGCGCGCCCAGGCACCCGCCACCGCAAGGGAACTGCTCGCGTCGACCTGGGCGACGGAGCGGGCCGAGGACCGCCTGATGTTCCTCGACTCCCTCCGCAGGAACCTCACCGCCGAGGACGAGCCGTTCCTGGAGCAGGCCCTGGCCGACCGCAGCCGCAACGTACGGGCCACCGCGGCGGAGCTGCTCTCCGCGCTGCCCGGCTCGGCGCTCGCCGCGCGGATGGCGGTCCGGGCCGGCGCGTGCGTGGCCGTGGATCACACAGCCATGGACCAGGCCGGGGACACGCCGACTCTCACCGTCGAGGCGCCGCACGAATGCGACGCGAGCATGGAGCGGGACGGCGTGATCGCCAAGGCGCCGACGGGCCGCGGTGAACGCTCCTGGTGGTTCGGCCAGTTGGTGGAGGCGGCACCGCTCGCGACCTGGCAGGACCGGCTGGGCGGTCGTACGCCCGAAGAGATCGTCGGACTCACGGTGGCCGACGACTGGCAGTCCGAACTGCACGCCGCGTGGTGCCGGGCGGCGGTCAGACAACGCGATGCCGACTGGTCGCGCGCCTTGCTCGGCACGCCCTCGGCACCGGAGGCCGGCGGCCCCGGCGCGGTCTCGCTGGCCGAGCGGGCCAAGCTGCTGGACACGCTGGAGGCCGGGGAGCGGGCCGACTGGGTCGCGGGATTCATCGCCACGCACGGCCTGTCCGAGGCGTTCCAACTGCTGGGCGTCTGTGCGGTGCCGTGGTCCGCGTCCCTGGGACGTGCGGTCGTCGACGCCCTCGACATCGCGCGGGACGCGGGAAGTTACCCGTGGAGCTTCAGCGGGGTGATGGGCCTGGCGGAACGCTGCCTCGACCCGTCCGAGGCCAACCGCCTCGACCGCCTCCTGGCGATACCCGAGGAACCGGAGAACGCGTCGCCGGGAGCGGGCGGCTACTGGGCCGAGGCCTTCCAGCGTCTGGTCACGACCCTGCGCCTCCGGGCGACGCTGGCCGAGGAGCTGAATCCCTGACGGACACGGATCAAGGAATGGGCAACGGGGCCGCCGCCTGACGAAAGTGGGGCACGGCCCGAGCCCGGGGGCTGAACCCCGAAGGGAAGCGGATCAAGACACCGGCCCAGGGGCTGGACCCTGGACGCAAACAGATCAAGGACGCCGCCCCGAAACAGAACCTCGCCCAGAGGCGAACTCAAGGCGCCAGGCCCCGCCTGCCCCACCACCCGAACGGACCACGCACGAGGGCCTCGCCTGCCCCCGGTCCCTACGCCCGCCACAGGAACGGACCACACACCGGGCCGTAGGCCACCCCCATCACCCGAATGGAGCAACGGGCCAGGACCTCACCTCAGCCGCCCCGGAACTCAGTCGCCCCAGCGGGCCGGCGGAGCACAGCGCGCAAGCCCGCCACCCCCGCCTCACCAGCGCAGACCTCACGCCTCCGCGGGCTGGCGCACGTTCGCCCGGACCCACTCCACGATCGACGTGGTCGTCGCCCCCGGCGTGAAGATCTCGGCGACACCCTTCTCCTTCAGCGGGGCGATGTCCCCCTCGGGAATGATCCCGCCGCCGAAGACCAGGATGTCCTCCGCCTCACGCTCCTTGAGAAGGGCGATGACGGCGGCGAAGAGCGTGTTGTGCGCCCCGGACAGGATCGACAGCCCGATGGCGTCGGCGTCCTCCTGGATCGCGGTGTCGACGATCTGCTCGGGCGTCTGGTGGAGACCGGTGTAGATGACCTCCATACCGGCGTCCCGCAGCGCCCGCGCGATCACCTTCGCCCCGCGATCGTGGCCGTCGAGCCCCGGCTTGGCCACCACCACTCGGATCGGACCGGCTGCCACACCCATCACTGCCTCCATGAAGCGAATACATCCATCCGTACCGACAAGTACCGCACAGATCCCTCATGCCCGTACGCGTGGCGCGCCACCCGCGCCCACGGCCCCGGCACGCTCGCCGGGCCGCACCTCCACCGAGGAAGTGAACGAACGTTATCGCTAGCAGCCCATCACCGGCAGTTTTACGATGTGGACCGAGGGGGAAATCACATAGTGGGACACATTCGCACGCGCGGAGTTCCAGGGACCCCGCGCAACGGGAGCCGCAACGAGGCGCCCCACCCCCGCGCCGCGAGCCGCGCGCCGCGGACAGTGAGGCACATCGACGCAGGTACGAAGGGCATCAACGGCACGTAGCGCAGGCCACACAATCCATCACCGACATCCCATCAGCCTCACAGCACACATGAGGCCTCACTCAAGGGCACAGCTCAGAACAACAGCAGACAGGCGGCAGCGACCGCACACAGTGCGACCCGCCGCCGGACCACGCACATCGGAACCTGCACACCCCGGACCACCCGCACCAGCCCGTACCCAGCGCACATCCCGAACCACCCAGCGCCGCGCGCAACCCTTCGCGCCCCGTCGATCCTCCACCGCGACTCCCACGGACGCACACGACGGACAGAGACGTCCCCCGTGTGCCGACGGGAGGTCGGCCATGAAGGTCACGCAGGTCACCAGGGCTCTGCAGCCCTTTGAACCGCTCTACCGCCAGCTGCTCCCGATCCCGGGCAGCCTCGCGGGACTGTCAATGGCCCTTCTGAAAGCCACCGCCCTGGAGATCGCGATCCTGGCCGGGCATCTGATCCTCTACCCCTCCGGCATCATCCAGGAGCGCCGCGCGCCGGCCATCCGGCTCCCGCTCCACGAGGGCGCCGCGCAGCTCCCCACGGAGAGCAAGCCCCCGGTCGTCCTGCTGCACGGCTTCATCGACAACCGTTCGGTCTTCCTGCTCCTGCGCCGCTCCCTGGCCCAGCACGGCAGGCAGCAGGTCGTCTCCCTGAACTACTCCCCATTGACCTGCGACATCCGCACGGCCGCCAAGCTGCTCGGCCGGCACATAGAGGAAATCTGCGAACGCACGGACAGCGGCCAGGTGGACATCGTGGGCCACAGCCTCGGCGGACTGATCGCGCGCTACTACGTGCAGCGACTCGCCGGTGACACCCGCGTCCGCACCCTTGTCACGCTCGGTACGCCGCACTCCGGCACGCGGGTCGCGCCGCTTGCGAACGCGCACCCCATAGTGCGCCAGATGCGTCCCGGCTCCGCCGTCCTCGACGAGCTGGCGCTGCCGACACCCGGCTGCCGTACGCGGTTCGTGAGCTTCTGGAGCGACCTCGACCATCTGATGGACCCGCTGGAAGCGGCCTGCCTGGAGCATCCCGACCTGCTCTCGCAGAACGTCCGGGTCACCGGCATCGGCCACCTCGCGCTCCCCGTGCACCCCGCCGTCGCGTCCGGCATACGCCAGGCCCTCGACGGCACGTACCCCGGCACCTCGGAGGACGCCCAGCCCACCGCCCACGACGGCGGTCTCACCGTGGCCTGACCATCCACGCCGGTGTTCCGCCCAGTTACCCGCGCGCCAGTCTCCGTCCAGTTACCCGCGCGCCACCCAGCGGCCCCGGCCGGCCATCCCCCGGCCACCTGACCGCCACGGGCGAACACAGCCAACTCATGGCCTCGGCACAGCCGTCGGCATCGAACAATCTTCGAACACAGCCCCAAAGCCGTGCCCGCAGTCCCCCGAAACACGGCCGAATGCCCGTTTCCTGCGCGCGCGAAACCTGCAGAAGATTGTCGTGCCCGCGTACCGCCGGGTACAGTCGCCGCACTGCTCTGCCAGCCCCTGTTGTCGAGGCGAAAGAGAAGTTGGTGAACGACCGTCCCCCGTCGGGGTCCATGACCACCCCGGCCCCGGCTTCCGAAGCCGCCTCGGCGCACTACGCGCCGTACGGCACCCAGGAAGCCCAGTACGGCGACTTCACCACATATGCCGCCTATCCCGCCAACGGATTCGACACCGGCGGCCACCCCGCTCCGAACGCCCCGACCGCCACCACGACCTTCGAGGCCGACCCGCTCTTCGGCGACCTCGCGGGAAGCGGTCACGGCACCGGCACGTACGACGCCTCCCAGTGGTCCACCGGCGGCCATCACACGGTCACCTACGACACGTACGCGGCACAGCACCAGGCCGCCTACGACACCGGTGCCTACGACGCGACCACCTGGGCCGGCGGCGACCACCATCAGCTCCCCCTCATCCCGCCGCAGGCCGGCGCGGTAGACGCCAGCGGTCAGTGGGACGCGAGCGCGTGGCTCCAGCCCGAGCAGGGCGGCCCGGCCGACCGGACCCAGCAATGGGAATGGGGCACGCAGGTCTTCGACACCGGCGCCTACGACGCCACGCAGTGGAACTCCGACGGCGGCCAGGGCAACACCGGTCAGACCCCTGAGAACTTCGAGCAGCACGCCGAGGCCTTCCACCACCAGGCCGAGTCGTTCCCCCAGCAGTCCGAGCCCTTCCCCCGGCAGGCCGGATCGTTCGACCAGCACACCGGCGAATTCGACCAGCACACCGGCGAGTTCACCCAGCAGAACAACGACTTCGACCAGAACGCCGTGCCCTTCGACCAGCTGGCGACCGCGACGTTCGAGCAGGTCGACCTCGGTGAAGCCGGCCACGGCGACCCCGACAGCAGCGGCGAGAAGTCCGCGGCCCCCGTCCTCCTCGACGACCAGGAGGAGGTCACCCCCGTCCCGGCCGGCCGGGCGGCCGGCCGCAGCGGGTCCCGCTCCCGTCGCCGCACGCCCGCCAAGCGGTCCGCGCTGCTGACCGTCGCCGTGCCCTCGGCGTGTGTGATGGGCGTGGCGGGTATCGCCGCCGCCTCGGTCGGTACCTTCACCGGGGACGAGCAGGACGCCACCACGACGACGGCAGCGGACGCCCAGGCGGTGAAACCATCCGCCGCCAACAACCAGCTGGACACCCAGCTCACGAGCCTCACCGCCGAGGCGGACGACTTCGGCGACCGCGTCAGCCGCACGCAGGAGCGCATCGACCTCAAGGCGCAGCAGGCGGCCGAGAAGAAGCGGGCGGCGGAGGAGGCGGCCCGCAAGGAGCGGCTGCGCCCGAAGTTCGCACTGCCGGTCGCGCAGCACGGGCTCAGCGCCTACTACGGCCAGTCCGGCATCAACTGGATGTCCGTGCACACCGGCATCGACTTCCCCGTCGCGTACGGCACGACGGTGATGGCCGCGACGGACGGCACGGTCCGTACGGAGTACAACAGCGCGTACGGCAACATGATGATCGTGACGGCGATGGACGGCACGGAGACGTGGTACTGCCACCTCTCCAGCTACCAGGTCGCCTCCGGTACGACCGTCAAGGCCGGCGACGCGATCGCGTACTCCGGCAACTCCGGCAACTCGACCGGCCCGCACCTGCACTTCGAGGTGCGCCCCGGGGGCGGCGCGGCGATCGACCCGCTGTCCTGGCTGCGCAGCCACGGGATCGACCCCTCGTAACGCGCCCCGCGCGGACGGGCGGGTGTTCCGTGACGGAACCCCCGGGCCCGGTCCGTACGGCTACAGCTTCTCCACGGGCGCGTACCGCAGCAGCAACCGCTTCGGCTTCGTGTCTCCGAAGTCGATCGTCGCCTCGGCGTTCCCACCCGTGCCCTTCACCGCGACGACGGTGCCGAGCCCGAACTGGTCGTGCGTGACCCGGTCCCCCACCGCCAGCGCGACCACCGGCTGTTCGGCCGTCCGCCGGGTGGCGAATCCCGACGCACCCGACGCCGAGGAGCGCGAGCGGGACGAGGACAGGGAGGCCGCCACGCCCGAGACCGGGCCCGCGGGGGCGGCCGGGGCACCCGTGCGCTTCCAGTCCAGGTGCGCCCCGGGGATCTCCTCCAGGAAGCGGGACGGCGGGTTGTACTGCGGCTGGCCCCAGGCGCTGCGCATCACGGACCGCGTGAGGTACAGCCGCTCCCGCGCGCGGGTGATGCCGACGTACGCGAGCCGCCGCTCCTCCTCCAGCTCCTTGGTCTGGCCGAGGGCGCGCATGTGCGGGAAGACGCCGTCCTCCATGCCGGTGAGGAAGACGACCGGGAACTCCAGGCCCTTGGCGGTGTGCAGGGTCATCAGCGTGATGACGCCGTCACCGTCCTCCTCGTCGGGGATCTGGTCGGAGTCGGCGACCAGCGCGACCTGCTCCAGGAAGTCGGCCAGGGTCCCCGCCTCACCCTCCGAGCGCTCCTGCTCGAACTCCAGGGCGACGGCGGCGAGTTCCTGGAGGTTCTCGATCCGGGTCTCGTCCTGGGGGTCGGTGGAGGTCTGCAACTCGGAGAGGTAGCCCGTGCGTTCGAGTACGGCCTCCAGGATCGTCGCCGGGCCGGCGCCGGAGTCCACGATCGTGCGAAGGTCCTCCATCAGCGTGTTGAAGCGCTTGACGGCGTTCGTGGAGCGTGCGGCCATGCCGTACGCCTCATCGACCCGCTTGAGCGCCTGGGGGAAGCTGATCTTCTCGCGCTGGGAGAGCGCGTCGATCATGGCTTCCGCGCGGTCGCCGATGCCCCGCTTGGGGACGTTGAGGATCCGGCGCAGCGGGACCGAGTCCTCCGGGTTGGCCAGCACCCGCAGGTAGGCCAGGACGTCCCTGACCTCCTTGCGCTCGTAGAAGCGGACGCCGCCGACGACCTTGTAGGGCAGACCAACGCGGATGAAGATCTCTTCGAAGACACGGGACTGGGCGTTCGTACGGTAGAAGACCGCGACGTCGCCCGCCTTCGCGTCGCCGGCGTCCGTGAGTCGGTCTATCTCGTCGGCGACGAACTGTGCCTCGTCGTGCTCGGTGTCGGCGACGTAGCCGGTGATGCGCGCGCCCGCGCCCGCGTTGGTCCACAGGTTCTTGGGGCGGCGGGACTCGTTGCGCTCGATGACGGCGTTGGCGGCGGTGAGGATCGTCTGGGTGGAGCGGTAGTTCTGCTCCAGCAGGATCGTCGTCGCGTTCGGGTAGTCCTCCTCGAACTGGAGGATGTTGCGGATGGTCGCGCCGCGGAAGGCGTAGATCGACTGGTCGGCGTCGCCCACCACGCACAGCTCGGCGGGCGGCAGGTCGTCCTGGCCGGGCGGTACGTCGACGTCCTCAGCGGCACGCTCGCCGGTGCCGACGAGTTCGCGCACGAGGGCGTACTGGGCGTGGTTGGTGTCCTGGTACTCGTCGACCAGGACATGCCGGAAGCGGCGGCGGTAGTGCTCGGCGACGTCCGGGAAGGCGCGGAGCAGGTTGACCGTCGTCATGATCAGGTCGTCGAAGTCGAGGGCGTTCGCCTCGCGCAGGCGCGACTGGTACAGCGCGTACGCCTGGGCGAGGGTCTTCTCGAAGCCGTCGGTGGCCTGGGCGGCGAAGTCCTCCTCGTCGATCAGCTCGTTCTTGAGGTTGCTGATCTTGGCGCTGAAGGACTTGGGCGGGAAGCGCTTGGGGTCGAGGTCCAGGTCGCGGCAGACCAGGGACATCAGGCGCTTGCTGTCGGCGGCGTCGTAGATCGAGAAGGACGAGGTGAAGCCGAGCTTCTTGGACTCCCGGCGCAGGATGCGCACGCAGGCGCTGTGGAAGGTCATCACCCACATCGCGTTCGCCCGGGGGCCGACCAGGTGCTCGACGCGCTCCTTCATCTCGCCCGCGGCCTTGTTGGTGAAGGTGATCGCGAGGATCTGGCCCGGGTGCACCCCGCGCTCGGCGAGGAGGTGGGCGATGCGGTGGGTGAGGACACGTGTCTTGCCGGAGCCGGCGCCGGCGACGATGAGCAGCGGGGAGCCGGAGTGGACGACGGCGGCGCGCTGGTTGTCGTTCAGCCCCTCCAGGAGCACGGCGGCGTCCAGGGCGGGGCGCGGGGCGCCGTCGCGGTAGTAGGCGTCCCGGTCCGGGGGCACGTCGAACTTCCCGCCGAACAGATCGTCCGGAAGCGCATCCGGAGCGTGATCGTCCTCGGGCGGCGGCGGAGGCTCCTCGTGGGCCCGTGGGGCCTGGAGGTCCGCCAGGAAGCTGTCATCAAAGAGGCTGCTCATCGCTCTCCGAGTCTAGGGCGCCCCACTGACAACCCGCTCCCGCCCCGAGAACATACCGGCCACGAAAGGCCGGCGATCTTGCGGAGGAGCCCGCGATCACGGCCCGGGCAGGCGCCCGGGGAAGGCGGGAGACGCAAGCGGACGATCTTGCGGGTCCCGGCCCGTCATCGCCCGGCCCCGGCGCTGACCAGGCGCTCACCGTCCGAACACGCTCTCACGCGGGGCGTGACCACTGACCGAAGGTCACGAAAATGTATCGGGCATATCGCCCATCAACCTTCACACGGGCCACACGAGTTGGCTACCGTGCCGGACAGGCCGCACGACTCTTACCGGCGAACGTCGCCGGGCCGCGCGGCCTCCGCCGAGTCCGATGCGCCCAAGGCAGCCGGAGCCGGGGACCCACCGAACTTGGGGTGAATCGGCCCAAATCCCTTCAGGGAGCGGGCCGTAGGGCAACCCTTCCGAACCACCCGCCCGAACCCGACAGCTAACCCGGTAGGCGGCAGATGGAAGGAGTCGCCTCCTTTGGCGTCGCACCGCAAGTCGCGCCCCTCCGGCGCACGGGTGGCAGGCATACGCACACCGGCCCTCGCCACCGCTGCCCTGACCTCCGTGGCCCTGCTCTCCCAGACCGCCAACGCCGAGCCCTCGGCCGACGACAAGCCGAGCCTCGAGGAGGTCGAGAAGAAGGTCGGCGATCTCTACCGCCAGGCGGAGTCGGCGACCGAGAAGTACAACGCGGCCAAGGAGAAGACCTCGAAGCAGCGCAAGCGCGTCGACGCTCTCCTGGACGACGTGGCCCAGCGCGCACAGAAGCTGAACGAGGCGCGTGAGGAGCTGGGGACGTACGCCGCCGCCCAGTACCGCTCCGGGGCCTCCGTCCCCGACACCGCCACCTTCCTGCTCGCCGACTCCCCGCAGGACTACTTCGACCAGAACCAGCTGACGGGCCGTCTGACCAGCCGCCAGAAGGGCGCGGTCGACGAGTACTTCACCGAGCAGTCGGCGACGATGAAGAAGCGCCAGGAGGCCGCTCAGAGTCTGGAGACGCTCACCGAGTCGCAGAGCGATCTGCAGTCGGCCAAGGCCACCGTCCAGAAGAAGCTCGCCGACGCGCGGGCACTGCTGTCGGATCTGACCGCCGAGGAGAAGGCCCGCCTCGCGGCGATCGAGAAGAAGAAGCAGGAGGAGGCCGAGCGCAAGGCCGCCGAGCTCGCCCGGCAGCAGGAGCAGGAGCAGCGGCGCCAGGAGGCGGCGCAGCGGGAGCAGGAGTCCTCGAACGCCGACTCCTCGGCCGGCACGGGCAACGAGTCCGGCTCCGGTGAGTCCGCGTCGGACTCCGGGTACGGCACCAAGGCGGAGAAGGCGCTCGCCTTCGCCCGCGCCCAGATCGGCAAGCCGTACGTCTGGGGCGCGACCGGCCCCGAGTCCTACGACTGCTCCGGCCTCACCCAGGCCGCCTGGAAGGCCGCCGGCGTCACCCTCCCGCGCACCACCTACGACCAGGTCGACTCCGGGACGACGGTCTCCGTCGCCGCCGCCCGGCCGGGCGACCTGATCTTCTTCTACGACGACATCACCCACGTCGGCCTGTACATCGGCAACGGCATGATGATCCACGCCCCGAAGCCCGGCGCGTACGTCCGCGAGGAGTCCGTCTACTACGACGGCGAGTCCTCCATCCACAGCGTCGTCCGCCCGGCCTGACACCGGCGCCGCGAGGCGGTCGGAGAGGCGATCGAAGGGCACGCGCGCGTGCGGCGGTTTCCGTGGCACGCGCGCGTGGGGCGGTGCGTCAGGTCCAGAGCACGGCGATGAAGACGTTCGCCGTGGTCAGCAGCCCCACCAGCGCGAACATGCCCTTGTCCACCTTCTCGTCGTCCCGTTTCACGTAGACGAGGCCGAGGATCACGATCAGCAGCGCCAGTTTCACGCCGATCTTGATGTTGTTGACGGGCTGGTCGTCCGCCTGGTTCAGGCCGACCAGGATCACGCCGGTGACCAGCATGGTCAGGGCGCCGTGCAGCATCGCCGGGACGAATCGTGCGGTGCCCTGGCCCATCGCCTTCATCTGGGTGAGGAAACCACCGAGGAGGGAGGCGATGCCGATGATGTGCAGGCCGACGAAGAGGTGGATGAGTACGTCCATGGGGCCGGAGCCTAATCAGGAGGTCCCGGGCCGCCCGACACCGGGCCTGCCGACGCCGGGCCGCCCACGGCGACTGCATATATGCGCCTCATAGCACCACCGCGCCCCCTCCCGCCCCGGAATCGCCGCATCGGTCATCGCACCGCGTGAAGGCGACGACCGCGAATCGCGCGCCCGATCACATACGGTCACCCGCTGGTCCCCCGACGTCACTTCCGCACAAGACGTCACGGTGCCGACACGCCCGGGTTTAGCGTCCTCCACCAGGTGACCGGCTCCCCACCGCCGCCCTTGGCCAGAGGCGGCAGCCGGGCACCACCGCCGAGGAGGTCCGGCGGCGCCCCGCATCCCCTGTGCGGGGCGCCGCCGGACGCGTCAGCCGCCCCGGAGCGGTCGTACGTCCACCCGGTGGCCGTACGGACCGGCGGTCGCCCGAGTCGTACGAAAGGACGTGCAGTCCACGTGGCAGCGCACCGCAAGCCCCGACCACGCTCGGCCCACGGCACCAGGGCCCGCACGGCGGCGACGATCGCCCTCGCGGGCGCGGCGACCGCCACGGGCCTCGACGGGACCGGCCACGCCGAGCCGCAGCTGACGCCCGCGCAGGTCAAGGCCAAGGTGGACAAGCTGTACCAGGAGGCGGAGGTCGCCACCGAGAAGTACAACGGCGTGCGGGAGGAGACCCGGGCGGCACAGAAGCGGCTGGGCAGCCTCCAGGACGAGGCGGCCCGCAAGGAGGACCGGCTCAACTCCGCCCGTGACGCACTCGGTTCGTACGCGGCCGCCCAGTACCGGGACGGCGGCCTGGACCCCGCGCTGCAACTGGCCCTCTCCGACGACCCCGACCGGTATCTCGACGGCGCCGCCTTCGCCGAACGCGCCGGCGACCGGCAGGCGGCCGCCGTCACACGCGTCCGCCGGCAGCTGCGGGAGATCGAGCAACTGCGCGGCGCCGCCCGCGTCGAACTGGCCTCGCTCCAGTCCCGGCAGGCCGAGCTGAACCGGCACAAGAAGACCGTCACCGGCAAGCTGGACGAGGCACGGCAGTTGCTGTCCCGGCTGACGGCCGAGGAGCGGGCGCGATTCGCGCAGGGCGACGGCACGGACCGCGCCTCGCGCGCCTCGACGGCCGGCCGGGACGCCCTCCAGGCCCCGGGCTCCGCCACCACGGCGGCGCCCAACTCCCGTGCCGCCGCTGCCGTCTCGTACGCCTACCAGAAGCTCGGCAGCCCCTACGTCTGGGGCGCCACCGGCCCCGACGCCTTCGACTGCTCGGGCCTCATGCAGGCCGCGTACCGCTCCGCCGGGGTGGCCCTGCCCCGCACCACCTACGCCCAGATCGACGCCGGCCGCCGCGTCTCCCGCTCCGAACTTGCCCCCGGTGACCTGGTGTTCTTCTACTCCGGTATCAGCCACGTCGGCCTCTACGTCGGCAACGGCCAGATGATCCACGCGCCCAACCCCTCGGCTCCGGTGCGGCTGGCGCCGATCGACCAGATGCCGTTCGCCGGGGCGACCAGGGTCGTGTGACGCGCGCTCGTCACACCAGCCGTCGGGCCGTCGCCCAGCGGGTCAGCTCGTGCCGGTTGGAGAGCTGGAGCTTGCGCAGCACCGCCGAGACGTGGGACTCGACGGTCTTCACCGAGATGTACAGCTGCTTGGCGATCTCCTTGTAGGCGTAGCCGCGGGCGATGAGCCGCAGGACCTCCCGCTCACGCTGGGTGAGTCGGTCCAGGTCCTCGTCGACAGGCGGGGCGTCCGTGGAGGCGAAGGCATCCAGGACGAAGCCGGCGAGACGCGGTGAGAAGACCGCGTCGCCCTCCTGGACCCGGAAGACCGAGTCGACCAGGTCCGTGCCGGTGATCGTCTTCGTGACGTATCCCCGTGCGCCGCCGCGGATCACGCCGATCACGTCCTCGGCCGCGTCCGAGACCGACAAGGCCAGGAAACGGACCGGCTGCTCGGGGTCGGCCATCAACGGAGCGCAGCGGCGCAGCACTTCGACGCCGCCGCCGCCCGGCAGGTGCACGTCGAGGAGGACGACCTCGGGGCGGGTCGCGGTGATGACCGTGACCGCCTGGTCGACGTCCGCGGCCTCGCCGACGACCTCGACGCCGGTCTCGTCGGTCCGGCCGATCTCGGCCTGCACGCCCGTGCGGAACATCCGGTGGTCGTCGACGAGCACCACGCGCACGCGCCGCCCTCCCACGCCGCCGCCCGGCGTCTGTGCGGGCTCGGCCGACTCCTCCGCTCCCGCCGTTCCGTTCGCCTCGGTCGGGTCGCTCATGACGTCTTCTCCGCCCTCTCCATCTCCAGCTCGACCTCCGTGCCGCCGTCCGGCACCGCCCGCAGCCGGGCCGTACCGCCGTTGCGCTCCATGCGGCCGATGATCGACTCTCTGACGCCCATGCGGTCGGCGGGTATCGAGTCGAGGTCGAAGCCTGGACCGCGGTCCCGGACGGACACGAAGACCGTCTTTCCCTCGACCTCGGCGTAGACCTGCACGGCGCCGCCGTCGCCACCGTACTTGGCGGCGTTCACCATGGCTTCGCGCGCGGCCTGCATTTGTGCGCCGATCCTCTCGTCGAGCGGGCAGTCGCCGACCACGACGACCTCTATGGGGACGCCGTGCTTGTCCTCGATCTCCGCGGCGTTGCGCCGCACCGCGTCGGCGAGGGTGGTCGGCTCGTCGGCCTCGTCCTTGCCGGTGCCCTCCGGTTTGTAGAGCCAGGTGCGCAGGTCGCGCTCCTGGGCTCGGGCCAGGCGGCGCACCTCGCCGGGGTTCTCCGCGTTGCGCTGTATCAGCGTCAGGGTGTGCAGCACCGAGTCGTGGACGTGGGCGGCGACCTCCGCGCGTTCCTGGGCGCGGATGCGCATCAGGCGCTCCTCGGAGAGGTCCTGGGTCATACGGACCAGGTACGGACCGGCGAGGAGCGTTATCCCGACGAGCACCGCGAGGGCCGCCTGGAGCACCGAGCCGAGGTGGGCCGCGGAGCCCTGGAGCACGAAGACGCCCGTGACACCGGCCGTGACCAGCAGGACGCCGGCGACCGCGCGCAGCAGGCTGAGGGTGCGCTTGCGGCGGCCGACCTCGACCCAGCGGGCCCGGCGGGCGTTGTCCGCCTGGCGCCAGACCAGGGCGACACCGGCGCCGACCAGCACGGCGGGCAGGAGGTAGGCCTGTGCGCCGCCGCCCAGGTTCACATTGCCGACGAAGACCATGGCCACGACGACCATGAGGAGCAGGGCGACGATCTGGCCCTTGTCCGGTCTACGGGCCACGAGTTTCTTGCGGCCGTCGGGAGAGGTCTCGGCGGCGACCAGCGACGGCGGCTTCTGCGCCTCGACGCCGCCGACGCCCAGCGGCACGAAGAACCAGAAGGCGGCGTACAGCAGCGCACCGAGGCCGTCGGCCGTGAACAGGCCGACGAACACCAGGCGCACCCAGATGACGGGCAGGCCGAGATGCCCGGCGAGCCCCCGCGCCACGCCACCGAGCCAGCGTCCGTCACTGCTGCGGTAGAGCTTGCGCGGCGGCCGCGGTTCGTCGACAGGCGCTGCTGCGGTTGCGGCTTCCGGCATGCCATTGATGGTCACATGACCGGCGGGCCGGAGCATCAGGGTCGACCCCCGAGACTCCCCTGATCTTCGAACCGCGGGCCGGTCGAACGCCTCCCCCGCCTCGACTCAGGGGTGATATCAGGGTCCGGCCAGGGTCGTACCGACTCCCGCGGCGACGGCTCGCCCGTCACCATGGACCCATGACTGATCACCAGCACGCCGCGAATGCCGTGCCCGGCGCGGCCACCGCGTCCGACGCCGCGGCCGCGACGGCCGCGGGTGCGGATCCGCGCGCGCACGGGGGTGCGGGCGCGACCGGGAAGGGCGACACGAACGCGGGCGGCGAGACCGGCACGCCCCGAGGCCCCGGAGTGCTCGGCGATTCCGGCGGGCCCGGCGATCCCGGAGTGCCCGGAGTGCCCGGAGACTCAGGCGTACCCGGTGGTCCCGGCGTACCTGGGGATTCCGGCGGGCCTGGCGCGCCCGGCGGTCCCGGAGGTCCCGGAGTGCCCCGCGGGCCTGGCGTAGCCGGAGGTTCCGGCGGGCCTGGCGTACCCGGAGGTTCCGGCGGGCCTGGCGTGCTCGGCGGTCCCGGCGATTCCGGCGATCCCGGCGATCCCGGAAGGCCCGGCGGGCCCGGCGCGCTCGGGGACTCCGGCGGGCCCGGCGCGCTCGGGGACTCCGGCGGGCCCGGCGGTCGCCGGCCGTTGGAGCCCCCGCACAAGTTCCGGCGGGACCGGCGGCACAAGATGATCGCCGGGGTGTGCGCCGGACTGGGGCGGCAGTGCGACATGGACCCGGTGATCTTCCGGATCACCCTCGCCGTGCTTTCCGCGACCGGCGGTATCGGTCTCCTCTTCTACGGCTTCGCCTGGCTCTTCGTCCCGTACGACGACAAGGACGAGAACGAGGTCCGCAAGCTCCTGACCGGCCGGGTCGACGGACAGGCCCTCGCCGCCGTGCTGTTCGCGCTGGTCGGCTGCGGGGTCTTCCTGGCGATGCTGAAGAACGGCGGCGTGCTGACCTTCGCCGTCATCCTCTCCCTCCTCCTCGCGGGCGCCGGTTACTGGTCGCAGCGTCGGGGCGCCCCCGATCCCGACCCGCTGGCGGCGCAGGCCGTCGCGGACGCCCCGCCGGAGGCGATGGCACCGCCGGCCCCCACCGCCTACCCCTCCTGGTGGCGGGACCCGATCGTCAAGGACGGTACGCACGTCGGCGGCACCGGCTATCTGTGGGGGCCCAGCGAGTCCGCCGACCGCGACATCGCGGCGGCGGTCAACATCAGCTTCGGTCCGGACACCGGCCCCCAGACCTCCCTCACCCCGCGCACCGCACCGTCCAGGCAGCGCGGCCCGCGCTGGATAGGCGGCTGGGTCTTCCTGTTCGCGCTGGTGGCGGGAGCCATCGGTACGCGCGTGACCTGGCAGGAGCAGCCGTTGGGGACGAGTCTGCAGACAGGCCTGGCCTGCGCCCTCGCCGTCATCGGGCTGGGCATCGCCGTCAGTTCGTTCCTGGGCCGTACGGGAGCCGGGTCGATCTTCCTGGCCATCCTCACGGCGGGGCTGCTGGCCGCGGCGGCGGCGCTGCCCAAGGACATCGGGACGGAGTGGATGCGCACGACCTGGCGGCCGGCAGCGGTGGCCGACGTCGCGCCGAGATACGACCTGGGCACCGGCGTCGGCACCCTGGACCTGACTCGGCTGAACCCGGCCAAGGGTCAGACGGTGTCCCTGGACGCCGAGGTGGGTGTGGGCCGGCTGCGGGTGATCGTGCCGCCGGACGTGACGGTGAAGGCGAACATCGACGTGGGGGTGGGTGACATCCAGTTGCCGGGCGAGCAGAAGAAGGACGTGGACGTGGAGCCGGGCAAGTACCGGGAGGTGACGCTCGCTCCGGCGGCGGGCACCAGGAACGCCGGCACGGTCGATCTCGACCTCAAGGTGGGCGTCGGTCAGGTGGAGGTGAGTCGTGCCGCGTCATGAGTTCCAGCCGGGCAGGTTGGTGGCGGGAGTGGTCGTCACCGCGGCAGGTGCCCTGTATGCCGGTGACGCGGGGGGCACCTGGGAGACGCCGTGGTTCGTGGTGATCCCCCTGATGGTGGGCGGCCTGTGCCTGGCCGCCGTGGCGGGGATGGTGGGCCGGGGCATACGCCGCCGCGCCGGCGGCGGCGCGAACCGCGGAGAGACATGGGCGAGCACGTCACGCTGAGACGCCCCGCCGAGGGTGCCGGCCGAAGGATGCCGACCGGCACGGGGCCGGCCGGGGGGTGCCGGCCGGGGCGGGGCGAACGACCAAGGCTCTGGGAGTGTCCAGGGCGACGCTGTACCGACACCTGTCCGACCAGGAGCAGCTCTGACTTACCGCCAAGCCCCCGCCTGGCCCCGTCCCCGCCGTCGTCCCCTGATCACGGCATCCAGTGACCAGTAGGGCGCCCCGGCCAGCACCAGCGGCACCCAGCAAAACATGTACGGGAGATCGTTGCCGTAGTAGTACGGATCGGAGGCCCAGCTCACGGTGAGCCAGAGGCTGAGGGAGATCAGCGCGCCCCCGAGGGCGGCGAGGCGGGAGAGCAGACCAAGGAGGGTGCCGATGCCGACGGCGAGTTCGCCGGCCGCGATGGCGTAGCCGAAGGCGACGGGGTTCTCCAGGGCAAGGTCGACCAGGGCCGGGATGGCCGAGGAGTCCCGGACGGTGCGCATCGTGTCGCCGATCGAGCCCGAGCCGGCTGCCTGGAGGAACGCGCTGTCGGTGAGTTTGTCGAGCCCGGCGTAGATGAAGGTGATGCCGAGGAAGACGCGAAGGGGGAGGAGAGCGTAGCGAGTGGCCGTGTCGCGCCAGTCGCCGCGACCGCCGTCGTAGGGGGCACTTCGGGTATCGGTACGAATACTGTGAGTCATCGATGCGTAGCCGCCTCTCGCACGCCGTGCCGTGGCCCTCAACAGACCATACGTATGAAAGGAAGAACCCGCTCACCTACGAACAGGCCCGATTTCGTAACGCTCGGCGCTTCGTTCGAGTCGCGGCGCCCGCAACCCCGCCACCCGCTGCTCCCGCGTCCCCGCTGCTCCCGCGCTCCCACTACTCCGTCACGTCGATGACGTACGCGTTCGTCTCCACGCCGGCCGCCGTGACCACCCGCACCTCCACCCGGCCCGGTTCCACCTCGGCCGGTACCGGCACGGTCAGGAGGGCGTCCGTCGGGTTGCTGAAGCCGCCGGTGATCGGGACCAGCGGGACGTGGACGTGGACGGGGCCGATACGGACGACCATGCGGGAGAGACGGTCGGCGGTGCCGGCGCCCGGAGGGACGAAGCCCGCGCCGCGGATCTCGATGTCCTCGCCGGTGCGGATGGGCGCGTCCAGGTCACCGGCCTCCCGGGCGCGGACGACGGAGAGAACGACGGGGCGTCCGCCCTCGGCGTACTTGCCGGCGAGGTAGGTGGCGGCCGACACCAGGACCACCACCGCCAGCCCCCACGGCAGGTCGGGCAGCTGGTCGGGGCGGCGGGCCAGCCGTACCGCCGCGAACACCAGGGCGACGGCGCTGATGACGACGTACTGGATGTCGGCGAAGGTGCCCCGACCCGAGTCGTCCGTCAGCAGGTCGGCAGCCCTCGGCCGGTCCGCGCGGACCTTCTGGAGCCGTTGTCCGAAGACGCGCAGCCCGACCACCCGCCGGACCAGTACGGCGATCCCGCAGGCCACGGCGAGGACCGTCACCACCCCGGCGCCCCGGGCGAGTTCGAGGCCGCCGATCAGCTGGTCGCGTGCGCCGGACGAGGAGGCGGCGGCGAGCTGCCCCGCCAGCACGAGCACGGCGTAAGCGACGAACAGCACCCACATCGCGGCAACGGCACGGGAGGTCGACAGACGGTTGTCCTCACCCACGACGGGGGCCAGGACGCCGCCCCGGGCCCGGTGGAAGAAGGACGCCGCCGTCAGGGCCACCGCGACCAGTACCGCCGCGAGCAGTCCGGCCGTGCGGGCCGTCGTCCAGCCCGCGCCGATCGCCGTCAGCGACTGCGCGAGCAGCAAGAGCAGGACGAGCGCCCAGACCACGCCCGTCGTGCGGCGCCACAGGCGGGACAGCCAGGCCTCGCCCTCGGCGCGGGCGCGTTCGGCGACCGCGGCCGCGGACTGGGTCAGTTCGTCGGAGACCCACTGTCGGGAGGCCGACGCCGAGTGGGCCACGGCCGCGGGCAGATTCTGCCCGGCCGCGAACTCGTCGCGCTTCAGCAGGAACGCGGCCACCGCCCGCCGATGTCCGGCACGTGCCCCGTGCGGACAGTCCCCGCAGGTGCAGCCACCGTCGTGAGCGCTACCCAACGCGCCCGTGCGCGCCTGTGCGCCCTGCCTCGCCTCCTGCACCGCCACGCCCGACGCCCGCCTTCCGCGAATCCCCGTGCCACACTCGTCCGCCCCGCTCCTCGGTGAGTCGGGGCCCCTCCCGGCGGCCCGTGCAACTCCCCCGCCGTGTCAGCGAATTGTGCCCTACGACACCCGGTTCGCGTCCGGCAGGTCGGGTCGGCTCTGGTCGGTCCGGGTGAACGGACGGTCGCCGTGTTGACCCGGCTGCGAGAATGGGCACTGACAGACGTCGAGGAGTTCGCGATGACCAAGGCGGCGGTGCTCCGGGGGTTCTGAGCACCCTCCAGGACAGCGGCTCCCTCCAGGACAGCGGCTCCTTCTAGGACAGCAGGTCGGGTTCCCTGCGCGTGATGTCCTGCCACAGCGGCTGGTAGTTGATCCACGCGACCAGGTCGCCGCCGAGCTGCTCCCGGGTCGCCACCGCCTGTTTGTGGTCGATCAGGATCGGGCGGCCCGCGGCCTTCGCGGTCAGCTGCACCTGGCAGGAGCGCTCCATGGAAACGAACCACCAGGCCGCCGCGTCCACCGAGTCGCCGACGGTCAGCAGGCCGTGGTTGCGCAGGACGAGGGCCTTGCGGGAGCCGAGCGCGGCGGCGATCCGGCGGCCCTCCTCCGCGTCGACGGAGACGCCGCTGTAGGCGTCGTAGAGCGCGTGGTCCTCGTAGAAGGCGCAGCTCTCCTGGGTGATCGGGTCGAGCAGGTCGCCGAGCGCGGACAGGGCGCGGCCGTGCACGGAGTGGCAGTGGGCGACGGCGACGACGTCGGGGCGGGCGTCGTGCACCTGGGCGTGCACGGTGAAGGCGGCCTGGTTGACGTGGTAACGGCCCTCCACGACCTGCCCGTCCTGGTTGGCCAGCACGAGGTCGCTGACGGTGACGTGGCGGAAGGGCATGCCGAACGGATTGACCCAGAAGCAGTTCGAGTACTCGGGGTCGCGGGCGGTGATGTGCCCGGAGACGCCGTCCTCCAAGCCGTACCGCCCGAAGATGCGCAGCGCCCCCGCGAGCCGTTCCTTGCGGTGCCGGCGCTCGTCGTCGACCGATTCGTACCTCGGCGGCATCGCGAACTGCAGCCGGTCGGTGGGCAGGGGCTGGGGCGGGGTGGGCGCGGACATGGGTCCTCCGGCGCTGGGTTCCGGTACGGAGCGGAAGTTACCCGCGGTCAGCGCAGGAGAACAGGGCTTCGGTGGGATCAGCGACACTCCGGCGCGGCGCATACCCGACAGAAGATGTCGGGTATCGGCGCCAGACTCCTCGTATGGCAGCGAACTGGGCATCCTTCAGCACCGCCGAACCCGATCTCGCGAAGACCGTCGAGGAACGCTTCGGCTCCTACACCCACCACGTCCTCGCGACCCTGCGCAAGGACGGCTCGCCGCGCACCACGGGGATCGAGGTCCGGTTTCTCGGCGGTGAGCTGTGGCTCGGCATGATGCCGGACTCGCTCAAGGCCCTCGACCTGCGCCGCGACCCGCGCTTCGCGCTCCAGGCGAACCCCGGGGAGGGCACGTCCATGGGCGGCGGTGACGTACGGATCGCCGGGCGGGCCGTCGAGGTCGAGGACGACGCGACGAAGGCCCGGTACCACGAAGAGGTGGAACCGCCGGAGCCGTTCCACCTCTTCCGCACCGAGCTGACGGAGGTCGTACGGACCTACGTCGAGGACGACAAGTACCTGGTCGTCCAGGTCTGGAAGCCCGGCGCTCCCCTGCGCACGATCAAGCGCACGTAGGGCTCACTACTCCCACTCGATCGTCCCCGGCGGCTTCGACGTCACGTCGAGCACGACCCGGTTGACGTCCCGCACCTCGTTGGTGATCCGGGTGGAGATCCGGCCGAGGACGTCGTACGGCAGGCGCGACCAGTCGGCCGTCATGGCGTCCTCGGAGGAGACCGGGCGGAGCACGATCGGGTGGCCGTACGTCCGGCCGTCGCCCTGGACGCCGACCGAGCGGACGTCCGCGAGCAGCACCACCGGGCACTGCCAGATGTGACGGTCGAGGCCGGCCGCCGTCAGCTCCTCGCGGGCGATGGCGTCGGCGTCGCGGAGCAGGTCGAGCCGCTCCTTCGTCACCTCGCCGACGATACGGATACCCAGTCCCGGTCCCGGGAAGGGCTGGCGCTGGACGATCTCCTCCGGCAGGCCCAGCTCCTGGCCGACCATCCGGACCTCGTCCTTGAACAGCTTGCGCAGCGGCTCGATCAGCTGGAACTCGAGGTCCTCGGGGAGGCCGCCGACGTTGTGGTGGGACTTGATGTTGGCGGTGCCGGTGCCGCCGCCGGACTCGACCACGTCGGGGTAGAGCGTGCCCTGGACCAGGAACTCCACCGCGGGGCCCGCGTCGGCGATGATCTCGGCCTGCGCCTGCTCGAAGACGCGGATGAACTCACGGCCGATGATCTTCCGCTTCTCCTCCGGGTCGGAGACACCCTTGAGGGCGTTCAGGAAGCGCTCCTCGGCGTCGACGACCTTCAGTTGCACGCCGGTGGCCGCGACGAAGTCCTTCTCGACCTGCTCGGTCTCGCCCTTGCGCATCAGGCCGTGGTCGACGTACACGCAGGTCAGCTGGGAGCCGATGGCCTTCTGGACGAGGGCGGCGGCGACCGCGGAGTCCACACCACCGGACAGGCCGCAGATGGCGCGCTTGTCGCCGACCTGCGCGCGGATCGCCTCGACCTGCTCCTCGATCACGTTGCCGGTGGTCCAGGACGGGCTGAGGCCGGCGCCGCGGTAGAGGAAGTGCTCCAGGACCTGCTGGCCGTGCGTGGAGTGCATGACCTCCGGGTGGTACTGGACGCCGTAGAGCTTCTTCTCGTCGTTCTCGAACGCGGCGACCGGGACGACGTCCGTGGAGGCAGTGACGGAGAAGCCCTCGGGGGCGGCGGAGCAGGCGTCGCCGTGCGACATCCACACGGCCTGCTCGGCCGGGGTGCCCTCGAAGAGGGTGGAGGACGACCGGGAGACGTGCAGGTCCGTGCGGCCGTACTCACGGGCGCCGGTGTTGTCGACGGTGCCGCCGAGGCTCTGCGCCATCAGCTGGAAGCCGTAGCACATGCCGAAGACCGGGACGCCGGCCTCGAAGATCTCGCGGTCCAGGCGCGGGGCGCCCTCCTCGTACACCGACGAGGGGCCGCCGGACAGGACGATCGCCGCCGGGTTCTTGGCGAGCATGTCCTTGACCGGCATGGTGCTCGGCACGATCTCGCTGTAGACCCGGGCCTCGCGGACGCGTCGGGCGATGAGCTGGGCGTACTGCGCACCGAAGTCGACGACCAGGACGGTGTCGGGGGCGGCGGGGGTCGCTGATGACACGGGTTGCCTTCCGGCGGCTCGAAAAGGGCTGTACCTCCGATTCTAACGGGGCTGCCGCACGTGACGGCCGTCTCAGGATCCGAACCGAATTGGCGGCCGCCGAAGGCCGCGGCATACTGGCCGGATGCGCTCGCACCCGACCTTCCGCTTTACCTATGGCAACCGGCCCGCCGGCTGCCATGGTCGTGCTGCTTGAGCTACTGACAAGCGACTTCCCAGGCGCCCCGGGCCGACAAGGTCCGGGGCGTTCGGCGTTCCAGGAGCCTTGTCCGTTCCGGGGCCTTACGCGACAGGAGCCCCGATCATGACCTCCACCACCACCGCCGCCGCAGGTGACAGGACCGGCGCCCGTACCGACGAGGCCGCCGAGGTGATCAGCGGCGCGCGGGAACGCATCGACGCGCTCGACGACCGGATCATCGGGCTGATCCAGGAACGGATGGCCGTCTCGGCCGTGATCCAGGAGGCCCGCATCACCTCCGGTGGCCGGCGCGTGAACCTCTCCCGCGAGATGGAGGTGCTCGGCCGCTACCGGCAGGAGCTCGGCAGGCCGGGCACCGCCCTCGCCATGACGCTGCTCGAGCTCTGCCGTGGCCGCATCTGAGGTTCGAACTGTCCAGAGGGCGCGCCCGAGGTTCGAACTGTCCAGGGCTCGCATCTGAGTTCGCGCCCCCTCTCACCCGTACGGCGCGTGACCGCCGCCCGCCAGGCTTCGTTGGTCCCGATGTCCGTGCCAGCCAGGGGCGGGCCCGAAAGAACCACGCGTGGCTCGCTGGGGCGATGAGACGTACGGATCGTGACGTGCGTCGTGGGACCTCGCTCCAGAAAGTGACCGGACAGCAGGGGACAGCAGCCCGGTCACCCAAGAGAACGGTCGGCTCCGGGGACGCCCGGGGCCGGCCGGCGGAACTGCCCGAAGTGAGACGTACCAGAGGTCGAGACCATCCGGAGGCAGGCGGCGCAACCCCCCGGCGCCGCTTCCCAGGCACCGGCGCTGCCCTGACGCCGGTGCTGACGCAGGAAGGGCCCCGCGGCTCCGCCCCGCGGGGCCCTTCTCATGCCCACTCACCCGTCCCACCGGCTGCCCCGGGTCTCCCCACCCAAACCAAGTGATCCAGCTCACATAAATTCTGTGTGAAGCGTGGACAACCATTCACCGGCTCCAGTGATCAAACCTGCAAGTACCCAGGGCCACACCCGTACCCCCATACGTGGAGCCCTTCCGACTCAGCAGGTAGGTCTTCATGAAGCTTCGCCGTGCCCTGGCCGTCGCCGCCGCGGCGGCCGCGATAGCCCCCATGGCTCTGCTCGCGGCGCCGGGGGCGTACGCCACGGACTCCCCGAGCCCCAGCGTTTCGGAGTCCGCCACCGAGACGGCGTCCGTCTCGCCGTCCCCGTCCGACACCCAGTCGCCCATCGCGAGCGACCCGGGTACGCCTTCCGGCGGCACCAGCGAGTCGGCCACCACGGACCCGACCGCGACGGGAAGCGCCTCCGCTACCGCCACCACCGAGCCGACCGGCTCCGGCTCGCCCTCGGCCACCACCTCCGTGAGCCCTTCCCCGAGCAGCTCCGCGCCGGAGCAGGACCTCTGCGAGAACGCGGACGAGGAGTCCGTCGGCCTCAGCGAGGACCTGACCAGCGGTCTGTCCGGCCTGCCCGAGAGGATCGTGGCCGGCAGCGGCTGGACCGAGTTCTCCTTCGACGTCTCCAACGACGGCGACGAGCAGATCAAGAACATCAAGCCGCTGATCGGCGTCGCAGCGCTCGGCTGGGACGAGGAGGACTACTCGGGCGACATCACCGTCCAGGTCTTCGACAAGGTCAAGGGCGGCTGGAACACGCTGGCGGACACGGCCGGCGAGGGCGGGACCTTCCCCGCGTTCAGCCTCGGCGCGGGCCAGTCCACCTCGTACCCGCTGCGCCTGAGCGTCAGCGGCAAGGTGCCCGACGCCATCGGTCTGACCGGCGGTTTCGCGCAGTACTCGGACGCCGAGGGCTGCTGGATGGCCGACGACCCGAACGGCTGGGTCTACTTCTTCGACATCCTCGCCGCGGGCTCGGACGCCGGTGACCCGCCGGACGCCAAGCCGCAGGGCGGGATGAGCGACCTGGACGAGGTCAACGACGTGGACGCCACGGGCAGCCTCGCCGACACCGGTTCCAGCTCCGCGCTGCCGATGATCGGCCTGCTCGGCGGGGTCGCCGTCGTCGCCGGTGCGGGTGCGGTGTTCGTCGTCCGGCGCAAGAAGGCCGGTGCGCAGGCGTAAGCACGCCTGAAGCAGAGACAAAGAGAGAGGGAGCTGCGCTCGGAGGGGGGCGCAGGTCCCTCTCTCTTCTTTCGCCCTCTGCCTGTGCCTTCTTGCGGCCCTTCCTGTGGACTACTTCTTGGGCGGCACCGTCGGCATCCCCAGGAACGGCAGCCGCAGCGCGCCGAACGCCTCCGCGGGGACCGCCGGGGACTGCGGCTCGACCGGCTTCAGGCGCTCGTACGCCGCTCCCTGCCGTGGGCGCGGGTCGGCCTCGCCCTTGTTGGGCCAGTACGACATCGCGCGCTCGGCCTGCGCCGTGATGGTGAGGGACGGGTTGACGCCCAGGTTCGCGGTGACGGCCGCGCCGTCGACGACGGAGATGCCGGGGTGGCCGTACAGCCGGTGGTAGGGGTCGATCACGCCGGTCTCGCGGGAGTCGCCGATCGGGCAGCCGCCGAGGAAGTGCGCGGTGAGCGGGGTGCCCATCAGTTCACCGACGTTGCTGCCGGCGAAGCCGTTGATCTCCGCGGCGATCGCCGACGCGCCCTGCGAAGCGGCCTTGATCTGCTTGGGGTTGGGGGCGCCGTGCCCCTGCTTGGCGGTCAGCAGGCCCTTGCCGACGCCGTCCGGTTTCAGGTACGTCGTCAGCGAGTTGTCCAGCGACTGCATCACCAGGCCGATGATGGTCCGCTCCGACCAGCGGTGGTTGTTGAGGGAGCGGAGCATCTGGAGGGGGTGGCGGGCGGCGTTGCGCAGGAACGCCACGGCGCGGGACGAGCCCTCCGCGTACGGGATCTGGAGGATCGCCATGCCGCCCATCGCGTTGGAGCCCTTGCCGTAACGGACCGGCTCGATATGGGTGTTGGCGTCCGGGTGGATGGAGGACGTGATGGCGACGCCGCGGGTGAAGTCGACCTTCGGCTCGCCGGTGACCTTGCGGTAGCGGCGGTTGGTGGTCTGGGCGCCGACCAGGGCCTCGGAGTTGGTGCGGGTCAGTTCGCCGAGCCGGTCGGAGAGGTACGGCAGCTGGCCGCCGGCCTTCATGCGGTGCAGCAGGGTCTGGGTGCCGTAGGTGCCGGCGGCCAGGACCACACGCTCGGCGCGGAAGGTGCGGCCGCCGCCCTTCCCGCGGTTGCCGGTGGGCAGGGTGGCGACGGCGTACCCGCCCTGCGAGTCGTCGGTGACGGAGACGACCGTGGTCATGGGGTGGACGACCGCGCCGGCCTTCTCGGCGAGGTAGAGGTAGTTCTCGTTGAGGGTGTTCTTCGCGCCGTGGCGGCAGCCGGTCATGCACTCGCCGCACTCGGCACAGGCGCGGCGGGCCGGTCCCGCGCCGCCGAAGTAGGGGTCGGCCGCCTCCTCGCCGGGGCGCGCCGTGGCCTTGCCGTCGGCGTCCTTGCCGTCCCCGAAGAAGACGCCGACCGGTGCCATGTGGAAGGAGTCGCCGACGCCCATCCGCTGCGCGGCGGCCTTCAGATGGACGTCGGAGGGGGTCGTCGTCGGGTTCAGCCGGACGCCGAGCATGCGCTGTGCCTGGTCGTAGTACGGCGCCAGCTCCTCCTGCCAGTCGGTGATGTGGCCCCACTGGGGGTCCTCGAAGAAGGGCTTCGGCGGGACGTAGAGCGTGTTGGCGTAGTTGAGCGAGCCGCCGCCCACGCCCGCGCCGGCCAGCACCATGACGTTGCCGAGCAGATGGATGCGCTGGAGGCCGTACATGCCGAGCCTGGGGGCCCAGAGGTAGTTCTTCAGGTCCCAGGAGTTCTTGGGGAGGGTGGCTCGGGTGAAGCGGCGGCCGGCTTCCAGGACGGCGACCCGGTAGCCCTTCTCCGTGAGGCGCAGGGCGGTGACGGAACCGCCGAAGCCGGAGCCCACGACGATGACGTCGTAGTCATAGGCGTCCTGTGGCACGTGTTCTCCTCGTTGAGTGTGCGTGCGGGGCCTGGGGGCGTCAGCGGAACCTGAGCGACTTCATCACCCGCAGGCTGCGGCTCATGAACGCCGCGTACTTCGCGTCGTCCATGCCCATCGACGGGGCCATGGGCAGCAGGCGCTGGTGGGCGATCGTCTGGGCCTCGGTGTACTTGAGGATGCCCTCGGAGCCGTGGCGGCGGCCCAGGCCGGAGTCCTTCATGCCGCCCATGGGGGACTGGACGCTGCCGTAGGCCGGCGCGTAGCCCTCGTTGATGTTGACCGTGCCCGTGCGCAGCCGGGCGGCGACCTCGCGGCCGCGGCGGGCGTCCTTCGTCCAGACCGAGGAGTTCAGTCCGTACGGCGTGGAGTTGGCGTGCTCGACCGCCTCGTCGTCGGACGTGAAGCGGTAGAGGGAGACGACCGGGCCGAAGGTCTCCTCGGTGCAGACGGCCATCGGCGGCTCGACGCCGTCGAGGATGGTCGGCTCGTAGAAGTACGGGCCGATGTCCGGGCGGGCGGTGCCCCCCGCGACGAGCTTCGCGCCCTTGGCCACCGCCTCCTCCACATGCCGCTTGACGGTCTCCAGCTGGCGTTCGCCCACCAGGGAGCCCATGTCCGCGCCGTAGGCGAGGGACCTGCCGAGCCGCATGGCCTTCGTGCGGGCGGCGAAGCGCTCCAGGAAGGCGTCGGCCACCGAGGCGTGGACGTACAACCGCTCGATGGAGATGCACAGTTGCCCGGCGGAGGAGAAGCACGCGCGCACGGCGCCGGCCGCGGCCTTCTCCACGTCCGCGTCCTCCAGCACCACCATGGCGTTCTTGCCGCCCAGTTCGAGGGAGACGCCGACCAGGCGGGCGGCGGCGCCCTGCGCGACCTCGCGGCCGGTGCGGGTGGAGCCGGTGAAGGAGACGTAGTCGGCGTGCTTGACGACCTCGGGGCCGACGACCGGGCCCTCGCCGAGGACGACCTGGAAGACCTCGGCGGGCAGCCCGGCCTCGATGAGCAGGTCGCGGGCCCATAGCGCGGTGAGGCAGGTCTCCGTGTCCGGCTTCATCACCACCGCGTTGCCCGCGACGAAGGCCGGCAGGGCGTCGCCGACGGACAGCTCCAGCGGGTAGTTCCAGGGGGCGATCTGGCCGACCACGCCACGCGGGTGCCGCAGTTCGGTGACCTTGGTGAGGGTCGGGATGGCGCCGGTGTGCCGCTTGGGCCTCAGATAGGCGGGGGCCTTGCGGCCGTAGTGCCGGGCCGCGACGGCCACGGCCTGCACCTCCTCGTGGGCGTGCAGCCGGGCCTTGCCGGTCTCCAGCTGGATCAGGTCCAGGACCTCGGCCTGGCGCTCCAGCACCAGGTCGTGGAAGCGGAGCAGGACGGCCGCACGACGCCGTACCGGCGTCTGCGCCCACACGGCCTGTGCGGCACGGGCCGCGGCGAACGCGTGTCGTACGTCCTCCGGCGTGGACTCGGGCAGGTCTGCCAGCTTCTCGCCGGTGAACGGCGAGTGGTTGGCGGTCCGGCCGGAACCTGCCACGCCCCGGGTGAGCTGGGCGATCAGCTCGGGGGTGACCACGTCCGCGGCGGTGCGGGCGCCCTCGGGCGCGGGGGCGAGAGGGTTGGTGCCGGTCGAGTGCGTGGCCTGCTCCAGGGCCTGCGAGTCCGTCATGAGCCGCAGGGTATGCCGCGGCGAAGGCTTTGTGTACCCGTCGGTAATAGGGATTCACCGAGTACACACATGCCGCCAGTGATCACTGGCAACAAACGCCCTGATCAGGGCGTTGGTGAGCCCTGACCTGCCTCGATCTCCAGTCGGCCGCGAGCGCCCTTGAAGACCGACGTGCCCTTCTTCTCGTCGGGCGTGCCCTTGGGCATGTCGACGCGCAACTCGTACATGCGGCCGCCGTCGGCGAGGATCATCAGCTGCATGACGCGGGAGGGGTCCTCGGCCATGTTGTAGGTGGTGTCGGCGAGGACGGCTTCCCGGCCGTCGAAGGTCGTGCGGGTGTACTGCGTGCGGGCGTCGCCGTCGTAGCTGTCCCAGGTGGTGTGCGCCGCGCGCGCCAGGGCCATCGGGGAACCGGGTGCCTCGTCCCAGCGGGTGAGGCGGACCTGGATGGTGTTGTCGAGGTCGTAGACGACCAGATGCGGCGGATCGTCGGCGCCGCCCTCGCGGGCGGCTTCCTCGTAGTCGCCCGGCAGGGAGAGGACGGCGGCCAGGTCCTTCTCGCGGTGCGCGGTCCAGGCGGGGCCACGGGTCGCGGCGATGCCCGGGGCGGAGCTGCGGGGTGCGGCAGCGGCCGGGGCCGAGCTGTGGGTGGTGGTCCGCTCCGCGGCCTCCGAGTCGTCGGGGTCGGGACGGAAGGAGGACGTGGCGAGCCAGACGCCGCCGGTGACCAGGACACCGAGCAGGACGGCGGGGGCGGGGCGGCGCAGCGGGTGACGGGTCTGCCCGAGGGGCTGTCCGGCGGTCCCGGGCGCCGCACCCGGCGCCGGGGTGGAGCCCGAGGCAGGCGTGGAGCCGCTCTGCGGCAGTCGCGCAGCGTCGCCTTCGGGTACGTCCGCCTCATCCTCCGGCGCGGGCTCAGGCTTCCCCCGCAGCTGTCCCGTGCCGGCGTCGTCCGCGAACCCCTCCGGCTCCGCGGCCCCCTGAGCAACCCTCACCGCGTCGCCCGGCACCCCCGGCCGGCCCTCCGCCACCGCGCCCAGCCTTACGGCGACCTCCTCGGGCGCCGGGCGCAGCTCGGGGTCCTTCGCCAGGAGCCGTACGAGCAGCGGACCCAGCGGGCCGGCCTGCTGCGGCTCGGATGGATCCGCGGCGAGGATCGCGGCGAGCGTCGACTCCGGCGTCGTACGGCGGAATGGAGACCAGCCCTCGACGGCGGCGAACAGCAGAACCCCGAGCGACCACAGGTCGGAGGCCGGGCCCGCGCCGGTGCCGGACATCCGTTCCGGGGCGATGAACTCCAGGGAGCCGACGAACTCGCCGCTGACGGTGAGGGATTCCTCGCCCTGGACATGGGCGATGCCGAAGTCGGTGAGGACGACACGGCCGTCCCTGCCGAGCAGGACGTTGGCGGGTTTGACGTCCCGGTGCACGATGCCGACCGCGTGGGCGGCGCGCAGGGCGCCGAGGACGGCGAGGCCGATGCGGGCGGCCTCGGCGGGCGGTATCGGGCCGCGCCGGAGCGTCTCGTGGAGGGACTCGCCCTGGATCAACTCCATGACGATCCACGGGATGCCGTCCTCCTCCACCACGTCGTGGATGGTGACGGCGGACCGGTGGTCGACGCGGGCGGCGGCGCGGGCCTCGCGGTACAGGCGGTGGGCGGCCCGGCGGTGGGCCTCGTCCTCCGGATCGCCCGGCAACCGTGGCTGCTTGACGGCGACTTCACGCTCCACCAGTTCGTCGCGCGCACGCCAGACGGTGCCCATGCCGCCGGAGCCGATGCGTTCCAGCAACCGGTAGCGCCCGCCGACCAGACGTCCGTCGCGCTGGTGTTCGCCGCCGTCACTCATGCCCCATGCCTACCCCGCGGGACACGTGTTTGTCGACGTGGGTTCAGAGCTTGTCGACGTCCAGGTTCGCGATCGTCACCCGGGCCACCTCGCGGCCGCGTTCCGTGAAGTCGCCCTTGCCGGGGTAGCTGATGGTGAGCTTGTACATGTCGTCGGCGGCGTTCTGGTAGTAGAGGATCTGCACTTCGCGGGGGCGCGGACTCTGGCTGTCGGTCGTCGTGTAGGTGATGGTGTTCTTCGCGGCGTCCTTGCCCTGGTACGTGATCGCCTCGTCCGGCTCGGTGGCCGGGTTCTCCGGCATGCTGAAGTCGTAGCTGCCGCTCTCCTCGAAGACGCGGTTGTCCTCGTACATCTCGTCGCCCGCGGACGCCTGGACGGAGTCGCCTGTGTCCTCGGACTTCTTGTCGAGGCTCAGCCCGATCCAGATGCTGCCGCTCGGGTCCGTGTACGTCACCCAGTGGCCGTCGTCGGTGTCCTCGGGCACCGTCCGCACGTAGCCACCGGGGAAAGCGAGGGTCGCGGCGACGTCCTTCTCCGCCCGGGTCTTCCAACCCTCGGGCAGCGGGCCCGCGAACGGGTCGGCGAGCACCAGGTACGCCGCCACCGCGGCCGCGACGACCGCCGCGCCCAGCGCGAGCAGCGTCCTGCGGCCGATCCGGACACCTCCGCCGCGCCCTCGGTCGCCGCCGTCCAGCGTCACGACCTGTGTGGCCACCGGCGCCGGCGGATGGGCGGCCGCCTCCAGCAGGGAGCGGACCTGGGCGGCGTTCGGGCGGCGGGCCGGGTCCTTCTGGAGCAGGCCGTTGATGACCTCGGCGAGCGGCCCGGAGGCCGACGCGGGCGGTGCGGGTGTGGCGTTGAGGACGGACTGGAGGGTGGCCGGCGTGTTGCTGCGGCGGAACGGCGACACGCCCTCCGTGGCCGCGTACAGCACGACGCCCAGCGACCAGAGGTCCGAGGCCGGACCGGGGCGCTGGCCCAGCACCCGCTCCGGCGCGATGTACTCGGGCGAGCCGACGAAGCCGCCGGTGTCGGTCAGGTTCGTCTCGCCCTCGATCTGCGCGATGCCGAAGTCGGTGAGGACGACGCGGTCGTACCGGCCGAGCAGGACGTTGTCCGGCTTGACGTCCCGGTGCAGGATGCCGGCGGCGTGCGCGGCCTCCAGCGCGCCGAGCACCTCAAGGCCGATCCTGGCCGCCTCGCGGGCGGAGAGGGTGCCCTCCTGGAGAGCGTTGCCGAGGGAACGTCCCCGCACCAGCTCCATCACGATCCACGGCCGGCCGTCCACCACGGCGACGTCGTGCACGTCGACCACCGCCGGGTGGTCGAGCCGGGCCGCGGCGCGGGCCTCGCGGCGCATCCGCTCGAAGGCGTTGTCGCGTTCGTGCTCGGGAAGGTGGTCCGGAACGCGGGGTTCCTTGACCGCGACCTCCCGGTCCACCGTCTCGTCCTTGGCGCGCCACACCGTGCCCATGCCGCCGTGCCCGAGCTTGGCGAGCAGCCGGTAACGCCCGGCGATCAGCCGCCCGGCGCCGGGGTCGTCCTGGGCGGGCCGGTGGGCGGGCTGCTGCGGTGCCTGGTGCGTGGACTGGTGGGGCGCCTGGTGCGTGGGCTGCCCAGGTGTCTGGTGTGGGGGCTGCTGGGCGGGCTGCTGCGGCGGCGGCTCGGCCTGGGCGGGCGACGCGTACGGATTGTCCGGGTGCGGTACGGCGGCGGGCCGAACCGGCGGTTGCAGACCGAAACTCGTTGGCTCGTCGGCCCCGTAGTGGGCTCCCCCGTTGTTGCTCATGCGTCCATGCATATCGCGGCAGGCGGCTTTGCATCCACCGCGAGGGGCCACCGGTCACAGACCCGTGACCCGGCTCGTCGCATATCTCCTATTCGGGTGGGCTGTTGGACCCACTGGCGGACGGCGACGCGGAGGTGCTCAAGGACGTGCTCGGCGTCGGGCTCACCGGCGGACCGTCGCCGTCCCCGGCACCCCCGTTCACGAACAGCGCGGCCGCCGACACCCCCGCCGCCACCATCGCCGCGACCAGCAACGCGACCACCAGTCGGTCCCGCGAGGTGCGTTGCGAGCGGGCCGGTTCCGGCGCACGACCCGTCTCGAGGAAGTCCCGCAGCATCCGCTCGGCCTGCGCCGCGTCCAGCCGCCGTTCCGGGTCGCGTTCCAGCAGCCCGAGTACGACGGGCAGCATCGGGCCGGCCTGCGCGGGCGGCCGGATCGGCGCGGCGACCACGGCGTGCAGGAGGCCGCCCAGCGAGTCGCGGTGGAAGGGCGACTCGCCGCTGACCGACGTGCACAGCAGCACGCCGAGCGACCACAGGTCGGAGGCCGGGCCGGTCCCCGACCCCGACATCCTCTCGGGGGCGGTGTATTCGGGCGAGCCCACGAACGTCCCCGACTCGGTGAGCGTGGTGGCGCCCTCCACCTGGGCGACGCCGAAGTCGGTGAGGACGACGCGGCCGGTGCCGGACTCGATGAGGACGTTCGCCGGCTTGAGGTCGCGGTGCAGGACACCGGCCTCGTGCGCCGCGCGCAGCGCGCCGAGCAGGGCGATGCCGATCCGGGCGGCCTCGCGGGCGTCGACCGGACCGCCCGCGGCAATGCGGTCGGCGAGGGAGCCGCCGTCGATCAACTCCATCACGATGTAGAGGCGTTCGTCGTCCTCGACCACGTCGTGGACGACGCTGATGTGCGGGTGCCGCAGCTGGGCCAGCGCACGGGCCTCGCGCAGCGTGCGGTCGCGTGAGGAGCGGGCGCGCGCCGCCGACGGGGAGTCGTCCGGGACGAGTTCCTTGACGGCCACCTCGCGGCCGAGCAACTGGTCGGTGGCGCGCCAGACCACGCCCATGCCGCCCCGCCCGACCGTCGCCTGAAGGCGGTAACGGCCCGCGATGACACGCTCGTCGGACCCCTCGCTCCCCATGAGCACATCATGCCCCAGCCGGAGCGTGCCGCTCCGGGCCGAACGGGTGGCATGGCCGACAAACGCCCATGTCGCGCGGGTACGTTGCACGGTCAACGACCTGGCTCGCACCGCTTTCCGGTCAGGCCGGCACGCCGCTCAGGAGGGCTTCCCCGGCCGCCATCCCCGCAGCAGCGTGTCGAACTGTTCGCGCGTCGTCTCCCAGTCCGCCGCGGGCGCCGACATGTAGATCGCGTACTCGACCCCGTCACGGGTCAGGTACATCTCCTCGATCGCCCGGCGCGGCCCCGCGTACTCGCCGGGGTCGGTCTCCAACGCCGTCCACGTGTACTCCCACAGGGACCCCTCGCGGTCCCGGTAGATGTTCTCCTCCATGGTCACGCGCTCGTACCGGGCCAGCCGCTGAAGCTGCTGCTCCAGGTCCAGCTGGTGCTCGTAGGGGACGTCGAAGTCCGGTGACTTGTCGATGGCGATGCGCACGAAGTGCGTACCGCCGTCCGGCGAGTAGTCGATCTGCGTGAGATCGCCCTCGACGCCGTAGACCTTCCGCTGCCAGCGATCACTGGGCAGCGAGAGGCTGAAACCCGCCGGGTCGTCCTTGCGCACCCAGGTCGCCGGGACGGAGTCCTCGGGCTCCGGGGCGTCCGGGGACTTCGAAGGGGTGGCGGACGAGCCGGCCGACGAGGACACGCCGCCCCGGTCGCGACCCTCTTCCCACTGCTGCACCAACACCGCGCCCGCGCCGCCGACGACCGCCGCCATGGCCACGACGAGGGCCAGCGTGCGCAGCCGGCGCCGCCGCCCGGCCGGCACCGCGGTCGGTGGGGGGCCCAGCGGGTTCGGCCGGGAGTGCTCCCGCGTCTCCTGGCGCACCGGCCCCGGGTCCGGCTGCCGGGCCGGGGGCACGAGCACCTCGGTCACCTGCGGGCGGCCCCCGTCGGCCACCTCGGCGAGCAGTCGCTCCGCCTCGGCGGAAGAGGGCCGCGTGGCCGGCTCCTTGCGCAGCAGCGCGGTGATCACGGGACCGAGCGGACCGGCGTACCGGGGCTCGGCGGGGTGCTCCTCGACGACGGCCTGCATGGTGGACAGCGGCGAGGTGCGGCGGAACGGCGAGGTGCCCTCCACCGCCGTGTACAGCGTCGCGCCGAGCGCCCACAGGTCGGAGGCCGGTCCCGGGTCGTGACCGCGGACCCGCTCGGGGGCGAGGTAGTCGACCGAGCCGACGACCTCTCCGGTACGGGTGATCGTCGTGTCGCCGTCGATCTGCGCGATGCCGAAGTCGGTGAGCAGGACGCGGCCGTCGTCGGCGAGCAGGACGTTGCCGGGCTTGACGTCCCGGTGCAGGACACCGGCGGTGTGCGCGGCCCGCAGGGCGCGCAGCACCCACATGCCGATCCGGGCGGCCTCGGCCGGCTCGACCCGGCCCTGCGCCTTGACCGCGTCGGCGAGCGAGCGGCCCTCGACCAGCTCCATCACGATCCACGGCCGGCCGTCGTGTTCGAGCACGTCGTGGACGGTGACGACGGCCGAGTGGTTGATCCGCGCGGCCGCGCGCGCCTCTGCCCGGGTGCGGGCCAGCAGAACGGCCTGGTCGCTGCCGGAGACGTAGAGGGCGGCGGTCAACTCCTTGATCGCGACGGCCCGGTGCAGCACCTCGTCATGGGCGCGCCACACCCGTCCCATGCCGCCGCTGCCGATGGCGTCGGTGAGCCGGTAGCGGCCTCCGATGAGCAGGCCCTGCATCTGATTCACGTTTCCCCGCAGTGTTCTTGGCAGGTTCAGCGTAGGGACACGCCCGCGAACGGGGAACCACGGGGGGCCCAAGGAAACCGCACTGTGACGGTTGTCGCTTTCGGTGACGACAAGCAACCATCGGGCCAACTGCCCCGACACGTTCAGCCGGTGCCCTGATAGGTCGCCGCCGCCTGCTCGTAGAGCCGGGTCACCTCGTCCCGCTCGGCCTCCGGGCCGCGCACCTGGAGCACGTGGTAGCGCCCGTCCAGGAGCATCGCGAGGTTGCGCACGAACAGGTCGCGGCCGACGTCGTCACTCCAGGTGAACTGTCCCTCGGCCATCGTCCGCCCGCCCACCTCGATGGTCTTCAGACCGGTGGAGGTGGCCCAGCTCGACTCCCGGTACGGCCGCAGCTCGGGCTCCCGCTCCCGCTGGTACGCCATCGGATCGCCGCCGTACTCGTCCGAACCGTCCCTGCCCGGTACGACGATCAGCTCGAAGTCGCCCTTCGAGTAGACGACCTGGCCGCTGCCGTTCTTCGGCGCGCGCTGCCAGTCCTCGGCGACGGCCACGCGGAAGCCCTCGGGGTCGTCGTGCAGGGTGAAGCCCTCGGCGACGTCGGACTGGGTGCCGCTCGGTTCGTCGTCCGGCGAGTTCTGGTCGGGGCGCGGCTCGCTGCTCGCCTCCGGCGTCGGCTCGGGTGCCTCGCCGACCTGCCCGGCGGCCCCGGTCCGGTCCGGGCTCGCACCGCCGGCGCCCTCGCCGGCCTTCGGCATGAACAGCATGGCGTACGCGATCGCTCCGGCCAGCGCGAGCAGTATCAGCACGAGCAGCGTGCGTCCCAGGCTGCGCGGCGAACGCGTCTGCTCCCGGTCCCGCTTGTGCCGCCCGTGCCGGGCGGGCAGTCCGGCGCGCCGTCTGCGCACCAGCTCGCCCTTGCGGCGCACGATCGGCAGCCGGCTGGCGTCGGGCGGCGGGGCGGCGACCACGTGCACGCCGGCCTCCGGCTCGGGCGCGGACCGCACCAGCGAACGCAACCAGCCGCGCAGCTCCTCGAAGTCCAGTCGCTCGGTGGGGTCCTGACGCAGCAGCGACTCCACGACGGGGCGCAGCGGCCCGCACTCCTCGGCGAAGGCGGGCGGCTCTGCACACACCAGCTGCACCAGCTCGGCCGTCGACTCCTCCGGGTAGGGCGCATGCCCCTGTACGGCCCTGAAGAGCAGCGCGCCGAGCGCCCACAGGTCGGTCGCGGGGCCGATGGGCGGCGCGAGCTGCCAGTTCTCGTGGACCGGCCCGGCCTGCTCCGGAGCCCACCGCTCGGTCACCGGTCCGACCACGGCCATCCGCGCCTGCCGCGCCCGCTCCGCGGCCAGCGCCGTGGCGGGACCACGGCGGGGCGCGGAGGTTCCGGCCACGAGATCGTCCCAGCGGGTGCCCGCGGGAGAGCCGGCACGGGTCTGGGGTGCGGAGGGCGCCACTTCGTGGGAAGGGGCGGGGACGACGGGGTGGGCGAGGCCGTTGCCGCGGGCCGCGGGCTGAATGCCCGGCCGCGCGAGGCCGTCGCCCTGGGGCGGTACGCCTGGCTGGGCCAGACCGTCGTGGTGCGGCGGCACGCCGTGCTGGGCCAGCCCGTTGCCGTACGGCGTAACGCCCGGCTGGGGCAGGCCGGTGCCGTGCGGCGGCACCACCGGCTGGGCGGAACCGTTGGCCCGGGACTGGCCGTGGTGCCCGGCTCCGGCACCGGTGCTGCGCGGCGTCGCGCCGTGCCAGGGCGTGGTGGTCACGCCGTACGGGTCCGCTATCTGCCCCGGCGGGTTGCCCTCGGGTCCGCGGGGGTACGGCGGCTGCTCCGTGCCGCCCTCGGGTGCGGGGCGGGCGCCGGGCAGGGCCGCGCGGCCGCTCTGCTCGGCCTCCTGGACCCGGGCCGCGGCCCGTGCTCCCGCCCGGTACGCGGCGATCGCCCCGGCCCGCGCCGCGCGGATGTCCCCGCCGGACTCCTGCGCCCTGCGGGCCGGCGCGGCCGAACCGCCCACGCTCTCCGCCGCGTCCACGCCGGGCACCACCGGCAGCCCCCCGGCCGCCCGCGCCTCGATGGCGGCCCGGCGGGCGGCCTCGGGGTCACCGCCGCCGAGAGCACCCGCGCCGGGTCCACCCACCCCGTTCGGCTCGGGTGCCCCGGCGGCCCCGAACGTCCCCGGGGCCCCGGCGTCCCCGCCGCCCGCGTCGTCGTACAGAGGCGCCGGCACCGGGTCGTACCCGCACAGCGCCTCCTCCGCCGCACCCACCGCCAGGCCGGTCAGCATGACCCGTCCGTCGTCGCAGACGAGTACCGTCCGCGCGGTGATGTTCCGGTGCACCCAGCCGTGCGCGTGCAGCACCCGCAGCGCCGTCAGCACGTCGGAGGCGACCTCGGCCGCCCGATAGGGCGTCAGCGGCTGTTCGGCGAGCAGCGCGGCCAGCGATCGCGCGGCCACCAGCTCGCTCACCACCCACAGCGACCCGCCCTCGGCGAACACGTCGAAGACCTGGTCGAGCCTCGGGTGGTCGGGGATCGATGCAGCCGCCTGCGCGGCCTCGACCGCACGCCGGACCGCCGGGTCCGTGGGCCGTCGGACGGCTCCGCCCCGTTGGGCGGGCCGCCGCCGGGCCGCGCGGTCACGCGCCGTGAACCCCTCGGGCAGTCCCTCCGCGTCGAGCACCTCGGCCTCGACGACCTCCGGCAACGGCACCTGCCGTACCAGGACTTCCTGTCCGCTGTAGGTGTCGAAGGCCCGTGTCTCGGTGAGTTCGTACTCGTCGGAGGGGGGCAGCGGCAGGCGGTAGCGGTCGGCGAGCACGCGCCCCGCGTAGTCGTCCACGTTGCCTCCCCCGGCCGCCCGGTGGTCAATTCCGTTCGTGTGGCGTCTCGTTCCCGATGCGTTCCCGATGCGTACGGTTCGCAACCACTCACGATACGTGCCGGAGGCAACCCGCACGGAGGGGATGGGAGATCTCACGAGATCTCATGTGCCCGGCCCGTTCCCGGGCCCCGATCACGCCTTCGGCTGGAAGGAGTCGGTCAACGTCCGCCACGTGGACTTACGCAGCGTGCCGTCCCATGTCGCGGCCTTCGCCGTGTACATCAGCGCGTAGCCCTGCTGCTCGTCGACGACGAACCCGCGGTCGATCGTCCGGTACTTCGTGCCCCCGTCGACATAGGTGAACTCCCAGTCGGCCGTGTTCCAGCCGCGGTAGTCCACCTCCGCTATGCGGATCCGGTCGTACTGCGAGCGCGTCATGTAGCGCTCCTGGTTCTCCCAGTCCTGGACGGGGTCGTCCTTGGGCGTGGAGGTCCAGGCGATCAGCAGCTTCTGCCCGCCGGGTCCGGTGAACCGGTCGCCCGCCGCGTCCGACGACCCGTACTTCCAGCCCTTGGGCAGTCCTATGGAGTAGCCCTGCCCGCCCTTGTACGTCGACTCGGCGGCGGTGCCGTCCGAGGAGCCCTTGCCGTCCGAAGACCCCTTGCCGTCCGAGGAGTCGTCCGCCTCGTCGCCGCCGTCCCCGGCCGCCGCCCCACCGCTCGCGCCGGGCGTGTTGCGCGGCGTGGCCCCGGCCGACTCCGTCGCCGCGCCGTCCGTGCGGGTGCCGTCGTCGTCCGACTTGGTGCCGGCGCCCGCGCTCGCCTCGGTGGCCGTCCCGTCGCCGGGGGCGCCGGACCGGTCGGATGCTCCGCCGCCCGAGTTGAGCACGACGGCCAGCACCACACCGAGCACGGCGAGCGCCACGACCACGGCGATGACCACCAGGGTCCGCCGGGGCACCACGTCGGTGAGCGGCGCCCTCGGCACCGGCCGCGGCGGCAGGTCCGGCGGCGTCATCACGGGCCAGCCGGAACTCCGGCCGCCCGAGGTGCCGTTGCCGCCCTGAGCGCCGGAGTCGGACGCCGACCCGGCGCTCGTACGCCCGGCGGCCGCGTCCGAACCGCTCGCGTTCCCGGCGCTCTTCCCGGTGGCCGTGCGCGCCCCGGTCGCCGCTCCGGTCGCCGCAGCGGCCTTGCGGGCCGATCGCAGCGCCCCGCGCAGCCGGTCGGCCCCGTCCCTGCCCTCGCCGCGCGCCGAACTCCCGCTCTTCTCGGGTGCGTCCGGCTGCGGGGGCAGCGGCACGACCTTGGTGGCGTCCACCGGCTCGGCCGTCTTGGGGTCGGGCGCGTTGACGACCGACTTGAGCATGGCCCGGGCGGCGGCGTCGTCGATGCGCTTCTCGGGGTCCTTGGTGAGCAGCCCGTAGATGACGTCCTTGAGCGGGCCGGCGTGCTTGGGCTCCTCCAGCGGCTCGGTCATCACCGCGGTGAGCGTCGCGATCGCCGAGCCCTTGTCGTACGGCGGGGCGCCCTCGACCGCCGCGTACAGCAGACCGCCGAGCGACCACAGGTCGGCGGCGGGGCCGGGCTTGTGGCCGCGGGCGCGCTCCGGGGAGATGTAGGAGGGCGCGCCGACGAGCATGCCGGTGGAGGTGATGGACGGGTCGCCCTCGACCTGGGCGATGCCGAAATCGGTGAGCACGACCCGGCCGTCGTCGGCGATCAGCACGTTCGACGGCTTCACGTCGCGGTGCAGGATGCCCTCGCGGTGCGCGGAGCGCAGCACGTCGAGGACGGCGAGGCCGACCTCGGCGGCGCGCCGGGGCTTCAGCAGGCCGTCCTCGCGGATGACCTCGGCCAGGGACTTGCCCTCGACCAGTTCCATCACGATCCAGGGCCGGTCGTCCTCGTCGACCACGTCGAAGACCGTCACCGCGCTCGTGTTGCGGATCCGCGCGATGGCCTTGGCCTCGCGCAGCGTGCGCGTGATGAGCCGGCGCTTCTCGTCCTCGTCGATGTTGGTCGGGAACCGCAGTTCCTTCACCGCGACCGTCCGGCCGAGGGTCTCGTCCTCGGCCCGCCACACCGTGCCCATGCCGCCTCGGCCGAGCACGTCTCCCAGCCGGTACCGCCCCGCGAGAAGACGCTCGCTCTTGTCCTGACGAGTGTCCTGACGGGATGTCCCCGCCCGCTCCGCCTCCGACATGCGTCCCCTCATGCAACCCGCCCTGACAGAGCCTCCATTGTCCCTCACCCGACAAGCGGCTCTCGCCCCGGGTGCCCCCCGCTCCTACAACGGCACGATGTCGGGCGCCCCGAGCCTCGCCGCGTCCGCCGTCAGGTCGTCCGGCTGGCGCTGCGACTCGCGCTCGGCCTCCACCCGCTTCTCGTAGTGCTGGACCTCGCGCTCGATCTGGTCCTTGTCCCAGCCGAGCACCGGCGCCATCAACTCGGCCGCCTCACGTGCGCAACGGGTACCCCGGTCGAAGGTCTCTATGGAGATGCGGGTGCGCCGCGTCAGTACGTCGTCCAGATGCCGCGCGCCCTCGTGCGACGCGGCGTACACGACCTCGGCGCGCAGATAGTCGTCGGCGCCGGTGAGCGGTTCGCCCAGCGAGGAGTTCCCCCCGATGAGGTCGAACAATTCCTCCGCCATCGACCCGTACCGGTTCAACAGGTGCTCCACGCGGACCACATGCAGGCCGGTGCGCGCGGCGATCCGCGCCCGCGCGTTCCACAGCGCCCGGTACCCCTCCGCGCCGATCAGCGGTACGTCCTCGGTGACACACTCGGCGACCCGCAGATCCAGGCCGTGCACCGCCTCGTCCACCGCGTCCTTGGCCATCACCCGGTACGTCGTGTATTTGCCGCCGGCCACGACCACCAGCCCCGGCACCGGGTGCGCGACGGTGTGCTCGCGGGACAGCTTGCTGGTGGCGTCGGACTCCCCGGCGAGCAGCGGCCGCAGACCGGCGTACACCCCCTCGACGTCGTCGCGCGTGAGCGGGACGGCGAGCACCGAGTTCACATGCTCCAGCAGATAGTCGATGTCGGCGCTGGACGCGGCGGGGTGGGCCTTGTCCAGGTCCCAGTCGGTGTCGGTGGTGCCGATGATCCAGTGCCGACCCCAGGGGATGACGAACAGCACGGACTTCTCGGTGCGCAGGATCAGCCCGGTGCTGGAGTGGATGCGGTCCTTGGGCACGACCAGATGGATCCCCTTGGACGCCCGGACGTGGAACTGTCCCCGCTCCCCCACCATGGCCTGGGTGTCGTCGGTCCACACACCGGTCGCGTTGACTATCTGCTTGGCGTGGATCTCGTACTCCCCGCCTCCCTCGACGTCCTGCACGCGGGCCCCGACCACCCGCTCGCCCTCGCGCAGGAAGCCCGTCACCCGGGCGCGGTTGGCCGCCTTCGCCCCGTACGACACGGCGGTGCGCACCAGCGTGGCGACGAACCGGGCGTCGTCCATCTGGGCGTCGTAGTACTGCAGAGCGCCGACCAGCGCGTCCTTCTTCAGCGCGGGTGCCACGCGCAAGGCGTGACTGCGGCTCAGGTGCCGGTGCACCGGCAGGCCCCGGCCGTGCCCGCGGGCCATCGACATGGCGTCGTAGAGCGCCACGCCCGAGCCCGCGTAGAGCCGCTCCCAGCCCTTGTGCTGCAAGGGGTAGAGGAAGGGCACCGGCTTCACCAGATGCGGTGCCAGCCGCTCCAGCAGCAGGCCGCGCTCCTTCAGCGCCTCGCGGACCAGGGAGAAGTCGAGCATCTCCAGATAGCGCAGGCCTCCGTGTATCAGCTTGCTGGAGCGGCTCGACGTGCCCGAAGCCCAGTCCCGTGCCTCGACCAGGCCCGTGGACAGGCCGCGGGTCACGGCGTCCAGCGCGGTGCCCGCGCCGACCACTCCGCCGCCCACGACCAGCAGGTCCAGCTCCCGATCGGCCATCGCCGCGAGCGACTCGGCGCGCTGCGCCGGCCCCAGTGTCCCTGTCCTCACTGCTGCCTCCCGCTCATCGCCTCGCGTCGGCCGCACCCGTCGGGCGAGACCCGGTCCACATCCCCCACGCTCAAAGTCTGACCGCGTCGTCCGACTTCAGCCACCACACATCTCCAGCCTGTGGACAACCTGCCCGGAGATCGGCACCTGGAAGCCGCGAATACGCGGACACGAGCACGGACACGGCCGAGCGCAATACCGCAAAACGGTCATATTTACTCCTAGTCTGACTGTGCGCTCGCTCGTCCTGTCCACAGGGCTTGCGCACCTGTCCCGCTTCGGTTACTGGGAAGGACGGCCCACTCCATGCCCGCAGACCTCGCCGTCATCGGACTCGGCCCGCTCGGCCTGCCGCTGGCCCAGGCCGCTGTCGCCGCCGGCATCCCCACCGTCGGCTACAAGACCGGCCCCGAGCCCGGCTCGCTCAGCCCCGCCGAACTGCGCCGGATGCTCTCGGGGGGCTTCCGGCACGCCGCGGGCCCGAGCGAGCTCGGCCGGGTGCGCACCGCGGTCATCTGCGCTCCGACCCCCAGGAGCGCGGACGGCGGACTGGACCTGAGCCAGGTGGAGGCGGCCGCCCGCACCCTGGCCGCCCGGCTGCGCCCGCACACCACGGTCATCCTGGAATCGCCCGTGTACCCGGGCACGACGGAGGAATTCCTGCGCCCCGTGCTCGAAGAGGGCTCACAGCTGCGTGCCGGCCGCGACTTCCACCTCGCGTACTCGCCCAGCCGCGTCGACCCGGGCAACCGCGACTTCGCCCCGGCCAACACCCCCAAGGTCATCGGCGGCCTCACCCCCGCCTGCACCGAGTCGGCCGCCGCCTTCTACGGCCGCCTCACCGACAAGGTCGTCCGCGCGCGGGGCCCCCGCGAGGCCGAGACCGTGCAGCTCCTGGAGACCAACTACCGGCACGTGAACATCGCCCTGGTCAACGAAATGGCCGTCCTCTGCCACGACTTGGGCGTCGACCTGTGGGACGTCATCCGCTGCGCCGAGACCAAGCCGTTCGGCTTCCAGGCCTTCCGTCCCGGCCCCGGCGTCGGCGGCCACGCCGTACCGCAGGACCTGACCGGCCGCGCGGGCCGCGGCCTGCGCATGGTGGAACTGGCCCAGCAGGTCAACAGCCGGATGCCCCGCTACGTCGTCCAGCGCGCCGCCACCCTCCTCAACGAGCACGGCAAGTCGGCCCGCGGCGCGCGCGTGCTTCTGCTCGGCGTCACCTACAAGCCCGACCTCGCCGACCAGCAGGCCACCCCCGCCCAGGAGGTCGCGATCCGCCTGATGGAGCTCGGCGCCTCCGTCAGCTACCACGACCCGCACATCCCGTCCTGGAGCATCCTGGACCGCCCGGTCCCCCGCGTGGACTCCCTCTACGAGGCCGCCGCCGAGGCCGACCTCACGATCCTGCTCCAGAACCACCGCACCTACGACCTGCAGGGCCTCTCCGTGAAGGCGCAGCTCCTGCTCGACACCCGGGGCACGACTCCCACCGGCGCGGCACACCGTCTCTGACCGGCCCCTGGGCGAGGAATTCGCTGGTGGAGCGGTCGGGGGTGCCTGTTACTCTTCGGCGTCCCTGTCGCACACCTGTGCGCGGACGCCCATCGTTCATCAGTCCCATGGGGGGATTTCTGTCATGACCCAGTCAGTGCCACCGCAGCCGACCGACGGCAACCCGTTCGCCCAGCAGCCGGTCCCTGTCCCGCCGGCGCCGTCCGCGCCCGCGCGGGGCAACGTCGCCCTCGGCGTGCTCGCCGCCGTCGTGGCGGCCCTGGTCAGTGCCGGGATATACGGCGCCGTCGTCGGCGCGACCGAGTACGAGATCGGCTTCGCGGCGATCGGCGTCGGCTTCGTGGTCGGTTTCGCGGCCGGCAAGCTCGGCGGCGCCAACCCGGTGCTGCCCGTGCTGAGCGCCGTGCTCTCCCTGGGTGCCGTCTACCTCGGGCAGCTCGTCGGCGCCGCGATCCTCGCCGCCGATCTGCTCGGCGTCTCGGCGACGGAGATGTTCACCGGCCACATGGACCTCCTGATGGAGGCCTGGCAGGAGTCCGCCGACGCGATGACGTTCCTGTTCCTCGCCATCGGCGCGTTCGCCGCGTACTCGGGCGCCAAGAAGGCGGCCGCGTAGTCGAGCAGGCCGAAGGGCCCGTCCACCGAGCGGTGGACGGACCCTTTCGCGTAGGGCGGCCTGCCGGCGGTACGCGGACCTACCGGCGGTGCTGCGAGTCCGCCACCGTCACCTCGACGCGCTGGAACTCCTTGAGCTCGCTGTAGCCGGTGGTGGCCATGGCGCGGCGCAGGGCACCGAAGAGGTTCATCGAGCCGTCCGGGGTGTGCGACGGGCCGGTGAGGATCTCCTCCAAGGTGCCGACCGTGCCGAGGTCGACCTTCTTGCCGCGCGGCAGCTCCTCGTTGACGGCCTCCATGCCCCAGTGGTGGCCCTTGCCCGGGCCGTCGGTCGCGCGGGCGAGCGGGGAGCCCATCATCACCGAGTCGGCGCCGCAGGCGATCGCCTTGGCCAGGTCGCCGGACCAGCCGACACCGCCGTCCGCGATCACGTGCACATAGCGGCCGCCGGACTCGTCCATGTAGTCCCGCCGGGCCGCCGCCACATCGGCGACCGCCGTGGCCATGGGGACCTGGATGCCCAGGACGTTGCGCGTGGTGTGCGCGGCGCCGCCGCCGAAGCCGACCAGCACGCCGGCCGCGCCGGTGCGCATCAGGTGCAGGGCCGCGGTGTAGGTGGCGCAGCCCCCGACGATCACCGGGACGTCCAGCTCGTAGATGAACTGCTTCAGGTTCAGCGGCTCGTGCGAGCCGGAGACGTGCTCCGCCGACACCGTCGTACCGCGGATGACGAAGATGTCCACGCCCGCGTCCACGACGGCCTTGGAGAACTGCGCCGTGCGCTGCGGGGAGAGCGCGGCCGCGGTGACCACGCCCGAGTCGCGCACCTCCTTGATGCGCTGCCCGATGAGCTCCTCCTTGATCGGCGCGGCGTAGATCTCCTGGAGGCGGCGGGTCGCGCTGTCGGCGTCCAGCTCGGTGATCTCGTCGAGCAGCGGCTGCGGGTCCTCGTACCGCGTCCACAGGCCTTCCAGGTTCAGCACGCCCAGGCCGCCGAGCTCGCCGATGCGGATCGCCGTGGCCGGCGAGACGACCGAATCCATGGGAGCGGCCAGGAAGGGCAGCTCGAAGCGGTAGGCGTCGATCTGCCAGGCGATCGAGACCTCCTTCGGGTCCCGCGTACGGCGGCTGGGGACGACGGCGATGTCGTCGAAGGCGTACGCCCGGCGGCCGCGCTTGCCGCGCCCGATCTCGATCTCAGTCACGTTGTGGCCTTTCCCTGATGCGTTACAGCGCCTTCCAGTATCCCCGACGGGTACGCCAAGGGCGGCCCCGGAACCCCGGGACCGCCCTTGAGCAGGCCTCGCGCGCGCGTGGCCGACACCTACTGCGCTACTTGCGGCTGTAGTTCGGCGCCTCGACCGTCATCTGGATGTCGTGCGGGTGGCTCTCCTTCAGACCGGCGGAGGTGATCCGCACGAAACGGCCCTTGGTCTCCATCTCCTCGATGGTGGCGGCGCCCACATAGCCCATGGTCTGGCGCAGACCGCCGACGAGCTGGTGCAGCACGTTGGCCAGCGGGCCGCGGTAGGGCACCTGGCCCTCGATGCCCTCGGGCACGAGCTTGTCGTCGGAGGCCACCTCGGCCTGGAAGTAGCGGTCCTTCGAGTACGACCTGCCCTGGCCGCGGGACTGCATGGCACCCAGCGAGCCCATGCCACGGTACGACTTGAACTGCTTGCCGTTGATGAACAGCAGCTCGCCCGGCGACTCCTCGCAGCCGGCGAGCAGGCTGCCCAGCATCACCGTGTCCGCACCGGCGGCGAGCGCCTTGCCGATGTCGCCGGAGTACTGCAGGCCGCCGTCGCCGATCAGCGGGATACCCGCCGGACGGGCCGCGAGCGAGGCCTCGTAGATGGCGGTGACCTGCGGGACGCCGATGCCCGCCACCACGCGCGTGGTGCAGATCGAACCGGGGCCCACGCCCACCTTGATGCCGTCGACACCGGCGTCGATGAGGGCCTGCGCGCCGTCGCGGGTGGCGACGTTGCCGCCGATCACGTCGACGTTCACACTCGACTTGATCTTCGACATCCAGCTCAGGGCGTTGCTGCTGTGGCCGTGGGAGGTGTCCACGACCAGGAAGTCCACACCGGCCGCGGCAAGCGCCTGGGCGCGCTCCAGCGCCTCCGGGCTGGCACCCACGGCGGCGCCGACGAGCAGGCGGCCCTCGGCGTCCTTGGCGGCGTTCGGGTACTTCTCCGCCTTGACGAAGTCCTTGACCGTGATCAGGCCCTTGAGGACGCCCGCGTCGTCGACCAGCGGCAGCTTCTCGATCTTGTGGCGGCGCAGCAGCTCCATGGCGTCCTGACCGGAGATGCCGACCTTGCCGGTGACCAGCGGCATCGGGGTCATGACCTCGCGCACCTGACGGCTGCGGTCGCTCTCGAAGGCCATGTCGCGGTTGGTGACGATGCCCAGCAGCCGGCCTGCCGGGTCGGTCACGGGGACACCGCTGATGCGGAACTTGGCGCACAGCGCGTCCGCCTCGCCGAGCGTGGCCTCCGGGTGCACCGTGATCGGGTCGGTGACCATGCCCGACTCGGATCGCTTCACCAGGTCGACCTGGTTCACCTGGTCCTCGACGGACAGGTTGCGGTGCAGCACGCCGACGCCGCCCAGACGGGCCATCGCGATCGCCATGCGCGACTCGGTGACCTTGTCCATGGCGGCGGACAGGAGCGGGATGTTGACCCGGACATTGCGGGAGATGCGGGACGAGGTGTCGACCGCGTTGGGCAGCACCTCGGACGCGCCCGGCAGCAGCAGCACGTCGTCGTAGGTCAGCCCGAGGGTCGCGAATTTTCCGGGCACTCCGTCGACGTTGGCAGTCATGACACCTTCCCCAAATGGCCTTGCTCGGTGCGGATGTCCATGCTAACGGGAAGCACGGCCGGCAAATTCCACGGTTGTGGACGGTTGAGGGCTTCGCATGTTCGTACGGAAGGCCGCTCGCGCATGTTCATCCGCCGGGCCCGTCTACTGTTCGGCGAGCGCTCGCAGTCTGCTGAGCGCGCGGTGCTGGGCCACCCGGACCGCGCCTGGTGACATTCCCAACATCTGACCGGTCTCCTCCGCCGTGAGGCCCACGGCGATGCGCAGCAGAAGCAGCTCGCGCTGGTTCTCGGGCAGGTTGGCCAGCAGTTTCTTGGCCCACTCGGCGTCACTGCTGAGCAGCGCCCGCTCCTCGGGACCGAGCGAGTCGTCCGGCCGCTCGGGCATCTCGTCGGACGGGACCGCCGTCGAGCCGGGATGCCGCATGGCCGCCCGCTGGAGATCGGCGACCTTGTGCGCGGCGATGGCGAAGACGAAGGCCTCGAAGGGGCGTCCGGTGTCCCGGTAGCGCGGCAGCGCGAGCAGGACGGCGACGCAGACCTCCTGGGCCAGGTCCTCCACGAAGTGGCGCGCGTCCCCCGGAAGGCGGGAGAGCCGGGTGCGGCAGTAGCGCAGCGCCAGGGGGTGTACATGGGCGAGCAGGTCGTGCGTGGCCTGCTCGTCCCCCTCGACCGCGCGGTGGACGAGCGCACCGATCGCCCCTGGGGCTGTGGCCGCCTCGTCGTCACGCATCGGTCCATGGTGCCTTGCGGCCGGATGGTCCGCGGCACTGCCTCCGTTGTTGTGCACCGAAGCGTTATGAGTAGGTGCGCCGGAAGTCATCCCCTGCGCCCTCCCCTTCCGCTCGACCGACTCGTCCCCGAGGAACTCCACACCTCAAGGATGCGGCATCCGCGCCGAAACGAGCAGCGTCCGTCCTCCGGACCGCCCCGCCACGACTGCCGCCCGCGTGGAATCCGGGTCGCCCAAGTCCCTCGGCGCGACCCCTGTGACCACGTACGACAGCACTTCGGACGACGTGATCACCCGTACGCCGGAATGCCACCGGCCGCACGACGAAATCCGTGGTCCGTCGGGCGTCCCCACGGACACGTGACCCATCCGAGCACCTGGTACGGGTCCGGCGGGCCGTCGCCTCGAAGGCGCGCCCGGCACAGACCCGACACACCACCCACGCACCCAGGCGCGCGGCGTGCGGGACGGAGCCCGGCGGGTTCCGCACGGGCCCGGTGCGGGCGGCGCCGTGCGGCGGGCCGGCGTTCCCGGACCGGCAGGGAGGTACCCCCATCGTGTCGCCTCCTCCCCCACCCGAGCGGGGGCTCGTCGCCGCCCCCGCTCACCGGGACACGCGTCAGCGCACCAGACCCCAGCGGAAACCGAGCGCCACCGCGTGTGCGCGGTCCGAGGCGCCGAGCTTCTTGAACAGACGGCGGGCGTGGGTCTTGACCGTGTCCTCGGAGAGGAACAGCTCGCGGCCGATCTCGGCGTTGGAGCGGCCGTGGCTCATGCCCTCCAGCACCTGGATCTCACGCGCGGTGAGCGTCGGCGCCGCACCCATCTCGGCGGACCGCAGCCGCCGCGGGGCGAGCCGCCAGGTCGGGTCGGCGAGCGCCTGCGTGACCGTGGCACGCAGCTCCGCCCGCGAGGCGTCCTTGTGCAGGTACCCGCGGGCGCCGGCGGCGACCGCGAGGGCCACTCCGTCGAGGTCCTCGGCGACGGTGAGCATGATGATGCGCGCACCGGGGTCGGCGGACAGCAGCCGCCGCACCGTCTCGACGCCGCCCAGTCCGGGCATGCGTACGTCCATCAGAATCAGGTCCGAGCGGTCGGCACCCCAGCGGCGGAGGACTTCCTCGCCGTTGGCCGCCGTCGTCACGCGCTCGACACCGGGCACGGTCGCGACCGCGCGGCGGAGCGCCTCTCGGGCAAGCGGGGAGTCGTCGCAGACGAGGACGGAAGTCATGGCCGCCCTCCGCAGCTGATGCGCGTCACCTTGAGCCTCCAGGCTGGTACGAAATCGTCACCTGTGCGGTCGACCGTCTCGGACGCCTGCCCGAGCGCTTGTGTTTTCAACCGCCTCCGCACTCTCAACGACGGTCACTCGAAAGAGTTACGGGGCCGTGTGCCATCTTCGGCACTCTACGTGAGGGCGCGGACACGGTGCAGACATGCACGAGGGACCCGCAATCTTTCATCACACTCGTGCCCCATTTAGACCCATTTCTTCCCATCTACTGGTGTCTGAGGCTAGATTCGCAATGAGTCATATTTTCATCTCCTTAGATCGTAGATGTACGGTCGTGGGCACCGTATCCGCTCAGAACGGCTACAAGGGGTCACACAATGGCAGATTTCTCCCGCCTTCCCGGACCGAACGCGGACCTATGGGACTGGCAGCTCCTCGCCGCCTGTCGCGGGGTCGACAGTTCGCTCTTCTTCCATCCGGAAGGTGAGCGCGGGGCGGCGCGGAGCGCTCGCGAGAACTCGGCCAAAGAGGTCTGCATGAGGTGCCCTGTCCGCGCCCAGTGCGCGGCACACGCCCTGGCGGTGCGCGAACCGTACGGCGTGTGGGGCGGGCTGACCGAGGACGAGCGCGAGGAGCTCATGGGTAGGGCCCGTCACCGGCTGGTGCCGGCGTCGACGGGCGGCAACACCGCTTCGAACACCTGAAGGAACGTTTCTCCAGATGGAGCACGCCCGAGCGTGTCTCTGATCTCCGACGCGCGTGGCTAGCGGGTCGCCGCCCGCGCCAGCTGATCCAGCGTCGCCCGCACCGCCGGCACCTGCGCCAGATCGGGCAGCGTCAGCGCGACGATCTCCCGCCGCACCGCCGGTTCCAGCGTCACCGCCCGCGCCCCCCGGGGCCGTACGGACTCGATCGCCAGTTGTGGCAGCACCGCCACTCCCAGCCCCGCGCCCACCAGGCCGACCACCGCCGGATAGTCGTCGGTGGCGAAGTCGATGCGCGGCGTGAAGCCGGCCCCCGCGCACACCTCGATCAACTGGCCGCGACAGCGTGGGCAGCCCGCGATCCACGGCTCGTCCACGAGTTCGCCGATGGCGACGGACCCCGACCGCGCGAGCCGGTGCCTCTCGGGCACCAGCGCCACCAGGCGGTCGCTCAGCAGCGGCCGTACGACCAGGTCGTCCCATTCCTCGGCGCCCGCCGCACCCTCGTAGCGGAACGCGAGCGCGACGTCGCAGTCGCCGGCCCGCAGCTTGTCGACGGACTGGGGCGGCTCGGCCTCCTCCAGGGACACCCGGGTGCCCGGATGTGCGGCACGCAGGGCGGCGAGGGCGGTCGGCACGAGCGTGGAGCTGCCGCTGGGGAAGGACACCAGCCGGACCCGCCCGGCGCGCAGCCCGGCGATCGCGGCGACCTCCTCCTCGGCCGCGGTGAGCCCGGCGATGATGCCCGCGGCGTGCCGTACGAGCGCCTCGCCGGCCTGCGTCAGCCGCATCTCCCGTCCGGTGCGCACCAGCAGGGGCGTGCCCACGGAGGTCTCCAGCGCCTTCATCTGCTGGCTGACGGCGGGCTGTGTGCAGCCCAGCTCGCGCCCCGCCGCGGAGAAGGAGCCGGTGGCGGCGACGGCGCGCAGGACGCGCAGATGACGAGCCTCGATCACCCTTCAAGCATAAGCGAGTCTTGGGTGTCACGGGTAATAATGCGTGGACGCTTTGACCCTTGTCGCCTACCGTTCCGCCATGAGGCTTCTGTCTGTGAACCTGGGCCGCGCGAAGGCCGTCACCTACACGGACCACCCCCAGGGCATCACCGGGATCGACAAGCGCCCGGTCGACGAACCCGTACGCGTGGCGGCACCCGGCCCCAAGGGCGTCGGGGCGAGCGGGCTGGCCGGGGACGCGGTGTGCCACACCCGCCATCACGGCGGCGACGACCAGGCCGTGTACGCGATGGCGCGCGAGGACCTCGACGCGTGGGAGCGCGAGCTGGGGCGCCCCCTGACCAACGGCTGCTTCGGCGAGAACCTCACGACGTCGGGCCTCGACGTCTCCGGGGCGCTGATCGGCGAGCGCTGGCGGATCGGGCGCGAGGTGCTGCTGGAGATCACCTCGCCGCGGATCCCCTGCCGGACCTTCCAGGGCCATCTGGATGAACGGGGATGGGTGAAGCGGTTCACGCGGCGGGCGGCTCCGGGGGCGTATCTGCGCGTGCTGGAGCCCGGCGAGATCCGTGCGGGCGACCCGGTCGAGATCGTGCACCGGCCGGCCCATGAGGTAAGCGTCGCGCTGGCGTTCCGCGCGGGGACGACGGAGCGGAGGCTGCTGCCGCGGCTGCTGGTGGCCGGCGCGGCCCTGCACCCGGAGTGGCTGGACATGGCGAGCGGGTACGCGGCGCCCCAGGACGCCTGACCGCAGGTCACGAGGGTGTAACCCGCTAAAACTTCACTGTCGGCGCCCGTCGGCGCGCAGCCCGGGTCACTACCCTTGGTCCATGACAACGGCTCTGATTACGGGATCGACCGCGGGAATCGGCGCCGCGTTCGCGCGGCGGCTGGCGGCGGACGGGCACAACCTCGTCCTGGTGGCCCGCGACACCAAACGCCTCCGCGAGCAGGCGACCGAACTGCACGACCGGCACGGCATCGAGGCCGAGGTCCTCGGCGCCGACCTGGCGACCGACGCCGGCATCGAGGCGGTCGCCTCCCGTCTCGCCGACCGCAAGAACCCCGTCGACCTCCTGATCAACAACGCCGGTTTCGGCAACAAGGGCCGCTATCTCGACGTCTCCATGGCCGACGAGCTGAAGATGCTCAAGGTGCACTGCGAGGCCGTCCTGCGACTGACGTCGGCGGCGACCGACGCGATGCGGGAGCGGGGCCGCGGCGGCGTCGTGAACGTCGCCTCGGTCGCGGCGTTCCTGCCGCGCGGCACCTACGGTGCGTCCAAGGCCTGGGTCGTCCAGTTCACCCAGGGCGCGGCCCGCGACCTGGCGGGCACCGGCGTACGGCTGATGGCGCTGTGCCCCGGCTTCGTCCGCACCGAGTTCCACGAGCGGGCCGGCATGGGCACGGACAACATCCCGGGCTGGATGTGGCTCGACGCGGACAAGCTGGTGGCCTCGGCCCTCGCGGACCTGGCCCGCGGCAAGACGCTCTCGGTCCCGGACCCCCGCTACAAGGCCCTCATGGGTGTGGTGAAGGTGGCGCCGCGCGGACTGCTCGGCGGCGTCAGCTCGCGGGCGGGACGGAAGTACGGGCCTCAGTAGCCGGTGTCACCGCGCTCCGGCCGTGGTCGCGGGGCCGCCGCTCCTCGGCGGCGGCCAGGCGCCGGGCGGACCTGGTGGGACAATGGAGCCGTGCACCGGAACCCAGGGGGGACGGGAGGCGGGCCATGACATTCGTGCAGGTCATCGACTGCAAGACCACCCGGTTCCAGGAGCTGGATCGGCTGATGGACGCCTGGGTCGAGCAGACCAAGGGCAAGCGGACCGCGACGCACAGTCTCATCGGGAAGGACCGGGGCGACGCGTCGCACTTCATCGAGATAGTGGAGTTCCCGTCGTACGAGGAAGCGATGCGGAACTCGACCCTCCCGGAGACCGACCGGATCTTTCAGGACATGATCGCCCTGTGCGACGAGATGCCGACGTTCACCGATCTGGACGTGATCCGGGACGAGCAGTTGTCCAGCGCCACGGTCCGGCGGTTCTTCGACCTGGCGGGGACGCCCGGTCAGCTGCCGCCGCTGGACGAGGTGATGACGGAGCACTACCGCGGTCATGATCCGGCGAACGTGGAGGACACGATCGGGATGGATCACGTCCGGCGCGAGATGCGGGTCTGGCGGGACGGGTTCGACTTCGCCTTCAGCATCGAGGATCTGATCGCCGAGGGCGACCGGGTGTGCGCGCGGTGGTTCTGGAAGGGCACGCACAAGGGCGAGTTCCTGGGGATCGCGGCCACCGGGAAGGCCGTCACGATGACGGGTACCACGGTCTTCCGGTGCGGCGGGGACGGGAAGCTCGCCGAGGGATGGTGGGAGTACGACCGGCTGGGGCTGATGGAACAGCTGGGCGTCCTCGACGAGATGGAGCGATAGGGCCGCCGAACAGGTACAGGCCGAACAGGTACGGACAGACCCGCGAGGGGAAACAACGAGGCCCGGCACCCATCGGGTGCCGGGCCTCGCCAGGTGTGGCTGAGGTCAGTGCGCGTGGCCGTGGCCGTGGCCCGCGGCCTCCGGCTCCTCTTCCTTCTTCTCGACGACCAGGGTCTCGGTCGTCAGCAGCAGGGAGGCGATGGAGGCGGCGTTCTCCAGGGCGGAGCGGGTGACCTTGACCGGGTCGATGACGCCGGACTTGATCAGGTCGCCGTACTCACCGGTGGCGGCGTTGTAGCCGCTGCCCTTCTCCAGCTCGGCGACCTTGGAGACGATGACGTAGCCCTCCAGGCCGGCGTTCTCGGCGATCCAGCGCAGCGGCTCGACGGCGGCGCGGCGGACGACGGCGACACCGGTGGCCTCGTCGCCCTCCTTGCCGAGGTTGTCGTCGAGCACCTTCACGGCGTGGACGAGCGCGGAGCCACCACCGGAGACGATGCCCTCCTCGACCGCGGCGCGGGTCGCGGAGATGGCGTCCTCCAGACGGTGCTTCTTCTCCTTGAGCTCGACCTCGGTCGCGGCGCCGACCTTGATCACGCACACGCCGCCGGCCAGCTTCGCGAGGCGCTCCTGGAGCTTCTCGCGGTCCCAGTCGGAGTCCGTGGCCTCGATCTCGGCCTTGATCTGCGCGATGCGGCCCTCGACGTCGGCCTTCTTGCCGGCACCGTCGACGATCGTGGTGTCGTCCTTGGTGACGGTGACGCGGCGGGCGCTGCCGAGGATGTCCAGACCGACCTGGTCGAGCTTGAGGCCGACCTCCTCGGAGATGACCGTGGCGCCGGTGAGGGTCGCCATGTCCTGGAGCATCGCCTTGCGGCGGTCGCCGAAGCCGGGGGCCTTCACCGCGGTGGCGTTGAAGGTGCCGCGGATCTTGTTCACGACGAGGGTGGAGAGGGCCTCGCCCTCGACGTCCTCGGCGATGATCAGCAGCGGCTTCGAGGCGTTGCTCTGGATGATCTTCTCCAGCAGCGGCAGGAGGTCCGCGATCGCGGAGATCTTGCCCTGGTGGATGAGGATGTACGGGTCGTCGAGGACGGCCTCCATACGCTCCTGGTCCGTCACGAAGTACGGCGACAGGTAGCCCTTGTCGAAGGCCATGCCCTCGGTGAAGTCCAGCTCCAGACCGAAGGTGTTGGACTCCTCGACGGTGATGACACCGTCCTTGCCGACCTTGTCCATCGCTTCGGCGATCAGCTCGCCGACCTGCTGGTCCTGGGCGGACAGCGCGGCGACGGCGGCGATGTCGGACTTCTCGTCGATCGGGCGGGCGGAGGCCAGCAGGTCCTCGGAGACGGCCTTGACCGCGGCGTCGATGCCCTTCTTCAGGGCGGCCGGGGAGGCGCCGGCGGCGACGTTCTTCAGGCCCTCACGGACCAGCGCCTGGGCCAGGACGGTCGCGGTGGTCGTACCGTCACCCGCGATGTCGTTGGTCTTGGTCGCCACCTCCTTCACCAGCTGGGCGCCGAGGTTCTCGAAGGGGTCCTCGACCTCGACCTCGCGGGCGATGGTGACGCCGTCGTTGGTGATGGTGGGGGCGCCGAACTTCTTGTCGATGACGACGTTGCGGCCCCTGGGGCCGATCGTCACCTTCACCGTGTCGGCGAGCTTGTTGACGCCGCGCTCGAGGGCGCGACGGGCGTCCTCGTCGAACTTCAGGATCTTCGCCATGGCAGCGGGAGCCCTCTCGGAAAGTCTGCGGTAAATGAACTGCGCCCCGGACGCCCGGCTTCGTTATCGGTCGCGGGGGCCAGGGGCGCAGCTCAAACGGTGTGCTGTGGGTGAACTACTTCTCGATGATCGCGAGGACGTCGCGAGCCGAGAGGACGAGGTACTCCTCGCCGTTGTACTTCACCTCGGTGCCGCCGTACTTGCTGTAGAGAACGACGTCGCCGACGGAGACGTCGAGCGGAAGACGGTTGCCGTCCTCGAAGCGGCCCGGGCCCACGGCCAGGACGACGCCCTCCTGGGGCTTCTCCTTGGCGGTGTCCGGAATGACCAGGCCAGAGGCGGTGGTCTGCTCGGCGTCGAGCGGCTGGACCACGATGCGGTCCTCGAGCGGCTTGATGGCAACCTTGGAGCTGGTGGTCGTCACGATCCGACCTCCCCCTTCGGAGATCTCACGGGGTTAACTGTCTGAGGTGGCGACCAGGTGGATCCGTCGTCGCGGGTGCCGGACCTGCCCGTCGCTGTGTTGGCACTCTCCAGTGGGGAGTGCCAGAGCCGAGACTATGACTGCGGTTAGCACTCGGTCAAGCGGAGTGCCAATTCGCCGCGGCGCGTCGGCCGTGGCGACCGGTGCCGCACCTCAGAGGTAGTCCTCCAGCCGCCCCACCGTCAGCCCCGCCTCCTGGACCCGCCGGAGCAGGAGGGTCGTGCGTTCGCGGAGCATGGGCTCGGGCGTCTCGGTCGAGGGGACCGAGACGATGTCACCCGGGCGCAGGCGGACGGGGCCCTTCGTGAAGGTGAGATCGGCCGCGTTCATCGTGGCGCGCCACAGGACGATCGCCTTGATGCCGCAGTCCGCGGCCGCCTTCCGGGTCGTCGTGTCGTACGTGCCGTAGGGCGGGCGGAACAGATGGGGGCGGACGCCGAAGCGGACGCGGAGCTTCTGCTGCTGGCCGCAGATTTCGGCGCGCTGGCCGGCGTACGGCAGCCCGCGCAGGGCGGCGTGGTCGAGGGTGTGGTTCTGGACGCTCGCGCCGACAGAGCGGAGCCGCGCGAAGTGGCCGTAGCCGGGGCCGACGACGCTGTCCGTGAGGAACATGCTGACCGGCAGGCGCAGTTCGCGGACCATGTCGACGAAGCGCGGGTCCTTCTCGGCGCCGTCGTCGAAGGTGAGGAAGACGACCTTGCGGGAGGTCGGGATGCGGTCCAGGACCGGGGCGAGCCCGTCCACCGGCCGGGCGGGGTGACGCAGCGGCGAGGGCGGTGGGGAGAGCGGCGCGGACAGCCCCCAGCGGCGGTGGGGCGGGGGCTGCGAGGCCGCGGAGCCGGGTGCCGCCCCCGCCTCCACGGACCGCCCGTGCGGGCCGTCGGGCAGGGCGCAGCCGGCGAGCAGGGCCAGCAGCAGCGCGACCCCGGCCGTCCACCCGCGCCGAATCACAGGTAGTCCTCCAGGCGGCCCACCGCGTAGCCCTTCGCCGTGACCTTGTCGAGGAAGACTCGGATCATGTCGGGCATCTCGCCGGCCCAGTCGTCGGTGCCCCGGAAGTGGCTGAGGACGATGTCGCCGGGGTGGATGTCGCGGTCCCACTCGCGGTAGTCCCAGCGGTCCACGAAGACCTCCTCGTTCCACAGCGGGACGTGGGTGACGCCGCAGTCCTTGGCGGCGTGCAGGGTGTCGGAGTTGTAGTTGCCGTAGGGCGGGCGGAACAGGAGCGGGCGTTTGCCGTAGCGCTCCTCGATGACATCCTGCATGCCGCAGATCTCGCTCTTCTGCTCCTCGTAGGACAGGCCGGGCAGGTAGGGGTGGTTGAGGGTGTGGTTGTTCAGGGTGACTCCCCTGGCCTGCATCTTCCGGAAGTAGCCGTAGTCCTCGCTCACCAGGTAGTCGCTGAGGAACGCGGTGTACGGGATCTTCAGGTCGCTCATCATCCGCAGGAACGCCGGGTCCTTCTCGGCGCCGTCGTCGATGGTGAGGAAGACGACCTTCTCCTTGGTGGGGACGGTGGTGAAGACCGGCGGGAGCCCCTGCTCCTCGTGTCCGTCCACCTCGAAGCCGTCGCGGGTGGTGATCTGCGGTTTCCGGGCGGGCGGTGCCGGTGCCCGCAGCGGGGTCTCCTTCAGGCCCCAGCGCTTCGCGGCGGCGACCCGGGCGGCCTGCTCGGCGCGGAGTTTGGCGGCGTATCCGTCCAGGGCGCGGGCCGGAGGGGCCTTGAGGGGCGGCGGCGCCTCGGTGCTCCGCGTGCACCCCGAGGCGATGGCGGCGGCGGTCAGTACGGCGACCCCCGCCATGGTCGTCGTGGCCCTCCGGCGGCCATTCGGCCCTTTTTTGTCATTTTGTACTACTAGTTCCATGGGGCCGGATCCTCCCAGGCCCCGCCCCCGAACCCCCGCTGACACCGCCGCCGGAGGCGGACCATCCACCGACTGGCCGACAATGTCCCGGTGAACGACCTCGCCCCTCTCCTCACCCCCGAAGGCCGGGCCCTCCTCGACGAGGTGCGCGGCACCGACCCCGCCCAGGAACTCGCCGTCGCCACCCGGCTGCGCCGCGACCATCCGGCCGATCTGGTGTCGGCGGCCCTCGGCCAGGCGCGGCTGCGACAGCGTGCGGTGGCCAAGTTCGGGACGGCGGACGCGGAGCGCATGTACTTCACGCCCAACGGGGTCGAGCAGTCGACACGGGCGAGCGTGGCGACGTATCGCGCGCGGCGCTTCGTCGAGCTGGGCGTGACCTCCGTGGCCGACCTGTGCTGCGGGATCGGCGGCGACGCGATCGCCCTCGCCCGCGCCGGGATCCGCGTCCTCGCCGTGGACCGCGACCCGCTGACGGCGGCCGTCGCGCGGGCGAACGCCGAGGCGCTGGGCCTGGACGGGCTCGTCGAGGTGCGCGAGGCGGACGTCAGCGAGGTGGACGTGTCGGCGTACGGCGCGGTCTTCGTGGATCCGGCGCGCCGCGGCGGGCGGGGCCGGATCTTCGACCCGGAGGCCTACTCGCCGCCCCTGTCCTGGGCGGTCCGGGCGGCCGCGACCGCCCCGCACGCCGCGCTCAAGGTCGCGCCCGGCATCCCCCACGAGGCGGTGCCCGACGCCGCCGAGGCGGAGTGGATCTCGGACGGCGGGGACGTGAAGGAGGCGGTGCTGTGGTTCGGCACCGAGCCCGGCCTGGTGCGCGCCACCCTCCTCCCCGGCCCGCGCACCCTGCGCTCGCGCGGCCTGCCGAATCCGGCGGTACGCCCCGTCGGGCGCTATCTGTACGAGCCCGACGGCGCCGTCGTCCGCGCCCATCTGGTCGCCGAGGTGGCCGCCGAGGTCGGTGGCGGGCTGGTCGACGAGACCATCGCGTACGTCACCTCCGACGAAGCGCACCCGACGCCGTACGCCTCCGCCTACGAGATCACCGACCGGCTCCCCTTCAACGTCAAGAGGTTGAAGGCCCTGCTGCGGGAGCGGGAGGTGGGGGTCCTGACCGTGAAGAAGCGGGGCTCGGCGGTCGAGCCGGAGGAACTGCGCAGGAAGGTGAAGCCGCAGGGCCCCCACTCCGCGACGGTGTTCCTGACCCGGGTCGCGGGGGCCCCGACGATGCTGATCGGCCACCCGGCGAACTGACCGGCCCCTCGGCGGCCACAGCCGCGGTCAGCCGCAGTCGGCCGCCCGGCGCAGCAGCAGCTCACGCTCCCGCCCGTTGCGGGCCAGTGCCGCCGCGCGCTCGAACTCCGCGCGGGCCTCCTTCGCGCGGCCCAGCCGGTTCAGCAGGTCTCCGCGGACGCTCGGCAGGAGGTGGTAGTCGCGCAGGGCGGGTACGGCGGACAGGGCGTCGACCATCTCCAGGGCGCGGGAGGGGCCTTCGGCCATGGAGACGGCCACCGCTCGGTTGAGTTCGACGACCGGCGACGGGGCGCGGGCGGCGAGCAGGCCGTACAGCGTCGCGATGCGCGGCCAGTCGGTCTCCTCGTACGTGTACGCGTGGGCGTGACACGCGGCGATGGCGGCCTGGAGGGCATACGGGCCCGGGGCGCCGGTGGCGGTGGCGCCGGCGCGGGTCAGGGCCGTGATGCCGCGGGCGACGAGGAGGCGGTTCCAGCGGCGCCGGTTCTGGTCCCTGAGGAGCACGGGTTCGCCGTGCGGGCCGGTGCGGGCGGCGGTGCGGGACGCCTGGAACTCCAGGAGCGCGGTCAGGCCGTGGACCTCGGGCTCCTTCGGCATCAGACCGGACAGCACGCGCGCCAGGCGCAGGGCGTCCTCGCACAGGCCGGGCCGCAGGAGATCGTCGCCGGCCGTGGCGGCGTAACCCTCGTTGAAGATCAGGTAGATGACGTCCAGGACGGAGGACAGGCGCGCCTCGCGGTCGGGGCCGTAGGGCACCTCGAAGGCGATGTTCCTCTTCGCGAGCGTGCGCTTGGCGCGGACGACGCGCTGGGCGACCGTCGCCTCCGGGACCAGGAAGGCGCGGGCGATCTCGGGTGTCGTCAGGCCGCCGAGCAGGCGCAGGGTGAGGGCGATGCGGGCCTCGGAGGACAGCACCGGGTGGCAGGCCGTGAAGACCAGCCTCAGCAGGTCGTCGTCGATGTCGTCCGGGTCGGCGGGCTCCTCGGGCGGGGTCGCGCCCGGCAGGTCCCGGCCGATCTCCTGGAGCTTGCGGGCGTAGTTCTCCCGGCGCCGGACCAGGTCGACGGCGCGATGCCGGGCGGTGGTCATGAGCCAGGCGCCGGGGTTGTCGGGCACGCCGTCCCGCGGCCACTGCTCCAGCGCCGCGACCAGGGCGTCCTGTGCGAGTTCCTCGGCGATGCCGACGTCCCGGACGATCCGGGCGACGGCGGCGATGACCCGGGGCGACTCGATACGGAAGACGGTCCCGACGGTGTCCCGGGCGGCGTCCGCGGTGCCGCCCGGGGCGGCGGTGGGCTGTGGTTCCACAGCCCACCATCGAACACCCCGCGCGGCCCCGGGCCAAGCGGGACCGGGGTGGACTCAGCCCTCGACGACCTCGCGCACCTCGCAGGTCACCGTCCAGTGCGCCTCGTGCACCTTCAGGAACCGCTTGGTCCACTCGATCGCCTCGGCCATGTCCTTGGCCTGCACCAGGGCGTAGCCGCCGACGACCTCCTTGGTCTCGGTGAACGGCCCGTCGGTGACGGAGATCTGCCCGTCCTCGTAACGCACCCGGGTGCCCTGCGCGGACGGCGTCAGCCCGGCGGTGTCGAGCAGCACACCGGCCTTGGTCATCTCCTCGATCAGCTCCCCCATCCGCTGCATCAGCTCGGGGCTCGGGCCCTCGGCGGGCGCGTTCTTCTCGTCGATCTGCACGAGCGACAGGTAACGGGGCATGGTGGCTCCCTCGGTAGTCGTGGTTGCTCCTCACGCATGCGTCGAACGGCGTCCGCGCGGATCGACACCCTCGCCGATTTTCCTCGGAACTTTCTTCGCGATCCTTTCCGCCCGCCCCCGGGCCCGCCCACGCCCTACCGCAGCGACTCCCACAGCTCCCCCGCCTCCGGCTCGTCGGCCACCACCCGGTTCGGGTCCGAGGCCGCCGGGAGGACCGGCATCATCACCGTCTCCATGGCGTCCGCCGGCAGGCCCCGCAGGCTCTCCCCGAACCCCACCAGCTCGGGCAGCGAGTCGAGACCGGTGTCGGTCGTCAGGCTCTCGGTCACCGCGTCGGCGACCTCGTACAGACGGGTCGGGTCCGAGAGCAGGCTGGTCGACGCGATCTGCTCCAGCAGCGCCTTCACGAGCAGGTGCTGAAGGCCTATGCGCCCCAGGTCGCTGCCGTCCCCGATGCCGTGCCGGGTGCGGGCCAGGGCGAGGGCCTGCTCGCCGTCGAGGTGATGGGTGCCGGCCGTCAGGCTCAGATGGCTGTCCTCGTCGTCGATGTCCTGCTCGGTGGTGACGGTGACCCCGCCGAGGGCGTCCACCAGCTTGGCGAAACCGGCGAAGTCGATCTCGATGTAGTGGTCCATACGGACATCGGTCATCGACTCGACGGTCTTCACCGCGCACACCGGGCCGCCCAGCTCGTACGCGCTGTTGAACATGACGCCATGGGCCTCGGCCGACTCACCGCCCGACTCCAGCGGGCAGGACGGGCGGGTGACCAGGGTGTCGCGCGGGATGCTCGCCACGGTGGCCTCGGTGCGCCCGGGGCCGAGGTGCACGACCATCGCCGTGTCGGACCGGGCGCCCTCGCTGTCGCCGCCCCCGAGGGCCTGGTTCTCGGCGCCGCCGCGCGAGTCCGAGCCCAGCACCAGGATGTTCAGGGCCTCCTGGGGCGGCGTCGAGGCGGACGCGGGGAGGGAGGGCGTCGGCTTCGCCGGGCGGTCGTCGCCCAGGGCGCTGTTGATGTCGACGCTCGTGATGTTGTCGTTCAGCCGCCAGTAGACCCAGCCCGCCCCGGCGCCCCCGAGCACCAGCGCGGCGGCGAGCACCAGCCCCACGGCCTTCAGCGCCCTCGGCCGTCGGCCTCTTGGACCCTCGTCCCCGTCCCCGCCATGTTCCGTTATGTGTCCCGTCACGGACAGGAACGTACGTCCGAATTATTACCAGCGGGGACGCGAACCCCGTTTTCTTGGGAAAATCTAAGACTTCTCCAGCGCTCGCTGATCCGAAAGTTTCGACGGTGCGGCCGTACTGCTGCGCACCACCAGGCTCGTGGCCAGCTCCACCCGCGTCGTGGCGGCGGCCGCGTCCCCGCGCCCCAGGTCGAGCACCAGCCGGGCCGCCGCCTCCGCCATCTCCGTCAGCGGCTGCCGTACGGTCGTCAGCGGCGGCCCGACCCAGCGCGCCACCGGAAGGTCGTCGAACCCCACCACACTCACGTCCTCCGGCACCCGCAGCCCCAGCTCACGCGCCGCCTCGTACAGCCCGAGCGCCTGGAGGTCGTTGCCCGCGAACACGGCGGTCGGCCGGTCGGGGCGGCGCAGCAGCTGAACGCCGAGCCGGTAGCCGGCGTCGTGGTGGAAGTCGCCGGCCACGACCAGCGAGGGGTCGACGGGCAGTCCGGCGGTCTCCAGCGCGGCCCGGTAGCCGTCCACGCGGGCCCGGCTGCACAGCATCCGCGACGGCCCGGTGATCGCGCCGATCCGGGTGTGCCCCAGCTCGACCAGGTGCCGGGTCGCGGCGAGGCCGCCCTGCCAGTTGGTGGCGCCGATCGAGGGCACGTCGGTGCCCGGGTCGCCCGCCGGGTCCATCACCACGAACGGGATGGAACGGCTGGTCAGCAGCGCCCGCTGGGACTCGTCGAGCTCGCTCAGCACCAGGATCACGCCGTGCGGGCGGCGGGCGGCGACCTGGTCGGCCCAGGTCCGCCCGGGCGTCAGCCGGCCCGCGCTCTCGGAGAGCACGACGCTCAGACCGGCCTCCCGGGCCACGTTCTCCACCCCCCGGATGACCTCCAGGGCCCAGGCGCTGTCCAGCTCGTGGAAGACCAGGTCGATCAGCGGTGAGCGGGTCGCCTCGGCCCGGCGCCGCCGGTAGCCGTGGGCGCGCAGCAGGCCCTCGACGCGGTGGCGGGTGGCGGGGGCGACGTCGGCCCGGCCGTTGAGCACCTTCGAAACAGTCGGCGCGGAGACTCCGGCCTCGCGGGCGATCTCGGCGAGGGTCGCGGTCTGCGCGGACCGCCGTGCCGTCCGGGTCTGAGGGCTTTCCGGGGGAGTCATGGCGGCGATCGTATCCCTGCGCGACCTCTTGACGGACCCCATGCGGCGCCATACGTTCCCGGAACATTCGAGCTTCTGGCCGAAACATTCGGTCATCGAGCAACGTTCCGCGCACGAAGAGAGTCGCGAGAGGATGCGTGCTGTCATGGGGTCTGGGTCCCTGGGGTCCACCACGTCGCCCGACGGCGGGCGTAGGTTCAGCAGGCGCTGGATGCTCGGCGCCGGTGCCGCCACCGTGCTCACCACGGGCCTCACGGCCTGCGGTTCCGGCGGTGACTCCGGCGGCGCGGGCGGCGCGCTCACCGCCCTGGTGTACGGCGACGACGCGGCGAAGGTGCAGCAGGCGGCCGTCGAGCGGTTCAACGCCTCCAAGGCGGCGAAGAACACGGGCGGCACCGTCGGGCTGGAGAAGGTACCGGGCTCCGAGTACCCGGCCAAGCTGCGCACGGCGATGGGCTCGCCCAACGCCCCGGACGTCTTCTTCAACTGGGGCGGCGGCTCCATCAAGGCCTACCAGGAGGCCGGCCAACTGGTCGACCTGACCGACGTCATCGAGGGCGACCCGGTCCTCAAGGACGGCTTCCTGCCTTCGGTGCTGGACGCGGGCGCCCTGGGCGGACGCCGGTACGGCATACCGATGCGCGGCATGCAACCGGTGATCCTCTTCTACAACAAGGCGGTCTTCGCCGAGCACAAGCTGCAGCCGCCGACCACCTGGGACCAGCTCCTCGACACCAACGCCAAACTGAAGAAGGCCGGCATCACCCCCTTCGCGCTGGGCGGCGCCGACATCTGGCCCGAGCTGATGTGGCTGGAGTACCTGGTCGACCGCATCGGCGGCCCCGAGGTGTTCGCCCGGATCCAGAACGGCGACTCCGCCGGCTGGGGCGACCCGTCCGTCCTCAAAGCGGCCGAGACGGTCCGCGATCTCGTGGACGCCGGCGCCTTCGGCAAGGGCTTCAACTCCGTGTCGTACGTCAACGGCGGCGCCCCGGCGGTCTTCGCGCAGGGCAAGGCGGCCATGCACCTGATGGGGTCCTGGGAGTACTCCACGCAGCTCGGCAAGTTCCCGGACTTCGCCAAGAAGCACCTCGGCTGGGCGGCGTTCCCCGAGTTCGACGGCGGCACCGGGGACGTGCGCAACGTCGTCGGGAACCCCACCAACTACTGGTCGGTCAACGCCCGCACCCGCAACAAGGACGCCGCGATCGCCTTCCTCAAGGACTGCGCGTCGCAGGCGTACGCCAAGGACCTGGTCGCCAACGGGGACATCCCGACCACTTCCAACGCGGCCGAGCTGCTGAAATCGGCGCCCAACCCCGAGTTCGCGGCGTTCCAGTACGAGATGGTCGAGCAGGCGCCCGCCTTCACGCTGAGCTGGGACCAGGCGGTGGACCCGAGCGTCCAGACGCCGATGCTCACCGAGATCAACAAGCTGTTCGTCGGCCAGTCGACGCCGAGCCGGTTCGTGTCCGCGCTGAAGGAGCTGAAGTGAGCGCTCCCGGCGCGGCCCCCCGCACCGGCCGACCGCACGCCGTCTGGGCCCTGCCCGGCGTCCTGTTCTTCGCGTTCTTCGCGGTGGCGCCGATGGTGCTGGCCTTCCTGCTGTCCTTCACCGAGTGGAACGGCCTGGGCGACCCGAGGCCGGTGGGACTGGCCAACTGGCGCCGACTCCTGGACGACCCCCGCCTGACCCAGTCCCTGTGGCTGACGGTTCTGCTGACCGTCGTCAGCTGGGCGTTCCAGACCGTCGTGGCACTGCTGCTGGGTGTCTGGGCGGCGGGCCGGCAGCGCAACCGGGCGATCCTGTCGGCGGTCTTCTTCGTGCCGTTCCTGCTCTCCTCGACGGCGATCGCCCTGCTCTTCTACGCGCTGCTCGACCCGAACTTCGGCATTGTCCGGAAGGACACCCTGGGCTCCTCCAGCGGCGCGTTCCTCGCGATCGTCTTCGTCGGTGGCTGGCAGTTCATCCCGTTCCACACGCTGATCTACCAGGGCGGCGCCCGCCAGATCCCGCCCGTGCTCTACCAGGCGGCGGCGATCGACGGCGCCGGCCGCTACCGTCAGTTCGTCTCCGTCACCCTGCCGCAACTGCGCCACACCGTCACGACGTCCAGCGTCCTGATGGTGGTCGGCTCGCTGACCTACTTCGAGACGGTCCTGATCCTCACCCAGGGCGGCCCCGGCACGGACACCGCGATCCTGCCGTACCTGATGTACGAGGCGGGCTTCAAGAGCTACGACTTCGGCTACGCCAGCGCCATCGCCTCCTTCCTGGTGGCGGCGGCGACCGCGCTGTCGCTCCTGCTGGTCCGGCTGTCCGGCTTCGGCGCCATGCGCAGCGTCCGGGAAGGGATGTGACGCCATGGCGCACGACACGCTGCCGCACCCTGTGAAGACCTCCCGTCGCGACCGGCCGTCCGCCCCGGCGCCGCGCCGCCGCCGCTTCTGGCCAAGGCACGTCAACCCGCTGGCCGGGCTCGGCTCGGTGCTCTGGCTGGCGGTCGTGATCGTCCCGATCTACGCGATGATCTCGGCCTCCCTCACCCACCAGGACGAGGCGCTGGGCCGCAACGCCCTCCAGCCGCCCACCCGTCCCACCCTCGACAACTACAACACCGTTCTGAACAGCGGCTTCGGCCACTTCATGGCCAACACGGCGCTCGTCGCGGCAGCGGTCGTGGCCATCGTCCTGGTCCTGGGTACGCCGCTCGCCTACGTCGCCGTACGCACCCGCACCCGGTGGTCGGGCGCCGCCTTCCGGCTGTTCCTGCTGGGCGTGGCGATCCCGGCGCAGGCGGTCGTGGTCCCGCTCTACCTGATGATCGCCAAGCTGAACCTCTACGACAGCCTGCTCGCCGTCATCCTGCCCACGGCCGCCTTCGCGATGCCGGTGTCTGTCCTCATCCTGACCGGCACCCTGCGCGACATCTCGGAGGAGCTGTACGAGGCAATGGCCCTGGACGGCGCCTCCCCGCTGCGGATGCTGTTCCAGCTGACGATCCCGCTGGCCAAGGGCGGCATCAGCACGGTCGTCATCTACGCCGCGCTCCAGGCCTGGAACGGCTTCCTCTTCCCGCTGATCTTCACCCAGTCCGACGGGCCGCGCGTCCTCACCCTCGGCCTGTTCAACTACGTCAGCCAGTTCGGCGTGAACATCCCCGCCCTGCTCGCCTCCGTCGTCCTCTCCGGCATCCCGATCTTCGCCGTCTACCTGGTGGCGCGGCGGGCCCTGGTGGGCGGCCTGATGGGCGTCGGTGGCAAGTAGCGCCCTCCCTACGCGTTCGACGACAGGAGTTTCATGACCACCGCCCCTTGGCGTGACCCCGGCCTGCCCGCGGACGTCCGTGTCGCGGACCTGCTCTCCCGGATGACCCTCGAAGAGAAGACCGCCCAGCTCTACGGCGTGTGGGTGGGCGCCGGCACGGACGGCGACGGAGTCGCCCCGCACCAGCACGAGATGAGCGACGACTTCGACTTCGACGAGCTGATCCGGCACGGCCTCGGCCAGCTCACCCGCCCCTTCGGCACCGCCCCCGTCGACCCGGAGGCCGGCGCCCGCTCCCTGGCCCGCGCCCAGCGGCGGATCGCCGCGTCCGGCCGCTTCGGCATCCCGGCGCTCGCCCACGAGGAGTGCCTCGCCGGCTTCACGGCATGGCGCGCGACGGCGTACCCGGTCCCGCTGGCCTGGGGCGCCACCTTCGATCCGGAACTGGTGGCGGAGATGGCCCGGCGGATCGGCGCCGACCTGCGCTCGGTCGGCGTCCACCAGGGACTGGCGCCCGTGCTGGACGTGGTCCGCGACCCACGCTGGGGCCGGGTCGAGGAGACGATCGGCGAGGACCCGTACCTGGTCGGCACCATCGGCGCCGCCTATGTGCGCGGCCTCGAGTCGGCCGGGGTCGTGGCGACGCTGAAGCACTTCGCCGGGTACGCCTCCTCCGCCGGGGCCCGCAACCTGGCGCCCGTCCGGGCCGGGACCCGCGAGTTCGCGGACGTCACGCTGCCGCCGTTCGAGCTTGCGCTGCGCGAGGGCGGCGCGCGCTCGGTGATGGCGGCGTACACGGAGACGGACGGGGTGCCGGCCTCGGCGGACATGACCCTGCTGACGGAACTCCTGCGCGAGGAGTGGGGTTTCACCGGCACGGTCGTCTCGGACTACTTCGGCGTCGGCTTCCTCCAGACCCTGCACCGCGTGGCGGGCACTGACGCCGAGGCCGCGCACGCGGCGCTGGCGGCCGGGATCGACGTGGAGCTGCCGACCCTGAAGTGCTACGGGCGGCCTCTGGCGGAGGCGGTCGGGGCGGGCGAGGTGCCGGAGTCACTGGTGGACCGGGCGGCCGGGAGGGTGCTGCTCCAGAAGTGCGAACTGGGGCTGCTGGACGAGGACTGGCGGCCCGAGCCGCCGGAGCGGTCCGTCGACCTGGACTCGGCGGCGAACCGCGCCCTGGCCCGCCGGCTGGCGCAGGAGTCGGTGGTCCTGCTCGACAACCCGGACCGACTGCTGCCCCTTGCGCCCGACACCCGCGTCGCCGTGGTCGGCCCCCGCGCGGCCGACCCGCTCGCGATGCTCGGCTGCTACTCCTTCCCCTCCCACGTCCTGCCCCGCCACCCCGAGGTACCCACCGGCATCGAGATCGCCCCGCTGCTGGAGGCCCTGCGCACGGAACTCCCGGACGCCAAGGTGACGTTCGCGCAGGGCTGCGAGGTCGCGGAACCCGACCCGTCCGGCATCGAGGAGGCGGTGGCGCGGGCGGCGGAGGCGGATGTGTGCGTGGCGGTCCTCGGCGACCGGGCGGGCCTGTTCGGCCGCGGCACGTCGGGCGAGGGCTGCGACGCGAGCGACCTCCAGCTCCCCGGCGTCCAGGCGGACCTGCTGGACGCGTTGGTGGAGACGGGCGTCCCGGTGGTCCTCGTCCTGCTGACCGGCCGCCCGTACGCGCTGGGCCGCTGGCAGGGCCGCCTCGGAGCGGTGGTCCAGGCCTTCTTCCCCGGCGAGGAGGGCGGCCCGGCGGTGGCGGGCGTCCTCTCCGGCCGCGTCAACCCCTCGGGCCGCCTCCCGGTGAGCGTGCCGCGCGACCCGGGCGGCCAGCCGTGGACGTACCTCCAGCCGCCCCTGGGCCTGGCGGGCGAGGTCAGCAACCTGGACCCGACGCCGCTGTACCCCTTCGGCCACGGCCGTTCGTACACGGCGTTCACCTGGGAGGACGTCGCCGGCGGCGACCCGCGGGTCCCGACGGACGGCTCCTACGAGCTGTCCGTCACCGTCCGCAACACCGGCGACCGCGAGGGCGCGGAGGTCGTCCAGCTCTACCTGCACGACCCGGTGGCCTCGGTGACCCGCCCCGACGTCCGCCTGATCGGCTACCGCCGGGTGACCCTGCCCCCGGGCGGGGCGGCCCGCGTCACCTTCCACTTCCACGCGGACCTGGCGTCCTTCACGGCCCGCTCGGGCCACCGCGTCGTGGAACCGGGCGCGCTGGAACTCCGTCTCGCGGCATCGAGCACGGACGTCCGCCACACCCGACGCCTGACCCTGCACGGCCCGCAGCGGCTACTGGGACCGGCCCGACACCTGGTGTGCGAGACGGATGCCCGCCCCCTCGGCTGACCGGCCGGGACGACCGCTGTGCCCGCCCTCACTGCTCGTCCACCGACTCGTCCACCGACTCGAACCGCCACCGATGCACCGCCCGCGTGACCAACCCGCCGTCCGGCTCCGGCAGTTCCGGCAGACCGGCGTCGGGGGCCGCGTCCCACCACGTGATGACGAGGACCCGGTCCTGCGGTGCGCGGAAGGTCTCCCGGCGCAGCGGGCCGGGGTCGAGGCGCTGTGCGCGTGCCCACGCCAGCAGTTCCTCCCCCCGGCCGGGCACCGCCCGCGCCTCCCACATCAACGCGACCGTCACGAGTACAGGTTCTCCTTGCTGACCTCGTGCACATGGTCGTGCCCGGGCACGTGCGGATCCGTCACCGGCAGCGACGAGTCCGCCGACAGGTCCCAGCTCGACGCCGGCCGGTTGCGCGCCACCATCTCCGCGCCCAGCGCCGCGACCATCGCCCCGTTGTCGGTGCACAGCTTGGGCCGGGGCACCCGCAGCCGGACTCCGGCCGCCTCGCACCGCTCCGCGGCGAGGGCCCGCAGCCGGGAGTTGGCGGCGACGCCACCGCCGATCATCAGGTGGTCGACGCCCTCGTCACGGCAGGCCCGCACGGCCTTCCGGGTCAGCACGTCCACGACCGCCTCCTGGAAGGACGCCGCCACGTCGCGCACCGGCACCTCCTCCCCGGCCGCCCGCCTGGCCTCGATCCAGCGGGCCACGGCCGTCTTCAGACCGGAGAAGGAGAAGTCGTACGCCGCGTCGCGCGGGCCGGTCAGACCGCGGGGGAAGGCGATCGCGTCCGGGTCGCCCTCGCGCGCGTAGCGGTCGATGACCGGACCGCCGGGGAAGCCCAGGTTCAGCACCCGGGCGATCTTGTCGAAGGCCTCGCCCGCCGCGTCGTCGATGGTGGCGCCCATCGGCCGTACGTCTGAGGTGATGTCGGAGGACAGCAGCAGCGACGAGTGGCCGCCGGACACCAGCAGCGCCATCGTCGGCTCGGGCAGCGCCCCGTGCTCCAACTGGTCGACGCAGATGTGCGAGGCGAGGTGGTTGACGCCGTACAGCGGCTTGCCGAGCGCGTACGCGTAGGCCTTCGCCGCCGACACGCCGACCAGCAGCGCGCCCGCCAGTCCCGGACCGGCCGTCACCGCGATGCCGTCGAGGTCCTTCGCGCTGACTCCCGCCTCCTTCAGCGCCCGGTCGACGGTGGGGATCATCGCCTCCAGGTGGGCACGGGACGCGACCTCGGGCACGACACCGCCGAAGCGGGCGTGCTCGTCGACGCTGGAGGCGACGGCGTCCGCCAGCAGGGTGGTGCCGCGGACGACGCCGACGCCGGTCTCGTCGCAGGAGGTCTCGATCCCCAGGACCAGGGGTTCGTCAGCCATGTCGGATCTCGGTTCCTTGTACGGAGGTTGCAGGGTCGGTCAGGCGCATCACCAGGGCGTCGACGTTGCCGGGCTGGTAGTAGCCGCGCCGGAAGCCGATCGCCTCGAAGCCGAAGCGCTCGTAGAGCTTCTGGGCGCGGACGTTGTCGACCCGGCATTCGAGCATCACCTCGGCGCACTCGAACGCGGTCGCCGCCCGCAGCAGTTTGGCCAGCAGCCGCCCGCCGAGGCCGGTGCCCCAGTACTCGCGGGCCACGGCGATCGTCTGGACGTCGGCGATGTCACCGGCGGCGGCGAGCCCGGCGTACCCGGCGATGCGGTCGCCGTCCTGGGCGACGAAGTACCGCCGGGTCGCCCCGGGGCCCCGGGCGTGGGCGAGCTCGGACCAGAACATGCCCCGCGACCAGGCGTCGTCGGGGAACAGATCCCGCTCCAGCTCCAGCACGGGATCGAGGTCCCACCAGCGCATCTCCCGCAGCACGGGCGTCACGGGCTCGGTCACCTCGGTCACTTGGGGGTGACCACCTTGTAGTTCTTGGGCACCTGCGCGTCCGGGCGGCGCAGGTAGAGCGGCCGGGCGGGCGGCAGTTCCTCGCCCTTGTCCAGCCGCTCGACGGCCAGCCGGGCGAGCGCGGCGGCCGAGACGTGCTCGGGCTCGTACGCGAGCGGGAAGGTGTCCGGGTACAGCAGCGCGCCCGCGCCGACCGCGGGCAGGCCCGCGACCTCGGCGGCGATGTCGGCGGGCCGGTCGACGGCCGGGTCCGTGACGCGGGTACGGGAGTCGTCGTACCGCGCCCAGTAGACCTCCTTGCGGCGGGCGTCGGTCGCCACGACGAAGGGGCCTTCCCTGTCGGCCGCGTAGGCGAGGCCGTCCAGCGTGCACACGCCGTGCACGGGGACCCCGAGCGCGAGCCCGAAGGTGTCGGCGGTCATCAGCCCGACGCGCAGCCCGGTGTACGGCCCCGGGCCGATCCCGACGACGATCCCGGTGACGGCGTCGAGTCTCAGCCCGGCGTCGGTCAGGACGCGGTCGACGGCCGGAAGCAGCAGCTCACCGTGCCGGCGGGCGTCCACCTGGCTCGACGAGGCGATGACGTCCGTGCCGTCGTGCAGGGCGACGGTCACGGCGGGGGTGGCGGTATCCAGAGCGAGCAAGAGCACGCAATCAGCGTACGGCTCCTCGTGGCCGGTGGCGGACGCCATGGCGTCGGCGGCCCGTCCGGGCTCCGACACGGTGCCCGGTCGCGGGCACGGCCGCCCGGATCCACCCGCTTTGTGCTGCTACCGTCACCTACGGTAACCACAAGCCAGGACTTACGACGCGGAGGTGGGCGCCGTGGCCAGCACCAGTGCCGGAATCGTGACCGGGCTGACGGCGGCCGCCCTCACGGCGGTCGGCTTCCTCGCCTATCAGGCGGCGGCGACCGTCCCCGCCGAACTGAGCGCGTCGCCGAACGGCGTCGGCGGCTCACCCGCGGCGGCCGCGTCCAAGGCCCCCCGCGACAAGCGGCACCCCACCGCCCTGCCCGGCGGCTCCGGCGTCGGCGAACGGGTCGTGTACTCGCTCGACGACGATCGGGTGTGGCTGGTCGGCCCGCGCAACCGGGTCCAGCACACGTTCAGGGTCATGCCGAGCGCGGTCGACCCGGCGCCGGGCACCTACGCGGTGACGTCCCGCTCGGGCGAGACCACCGGCTCCGACGGCACCCAGGTCGAGCACGTCGTCCGCTTCACCAGCGTGGACGGCGTGGTCATCGGCTTCAGCGCGGCGGTGGACGGCAGCACCGCGCCACCCGACCCGGCCGTGCGGACCGGGGGCATCCGGGAGACGCAGGAGGACGGGGACGCGATGTGGATGTTCGCGACGATCGGTCAGAAGGTCGTCGTCATCCGTTAGGTGCCGCAGGTGCGCGGCGTCGCGGGTCAGCCGACAGCCGCCGTCATGGTGCAGCCGACAGCCGTCGTGTCATGGGGCAGCCGGCGCTATGCCGCTTCGCGGTGGTCCACGTCCTGCCGGGGCGTCGGCGGCTCAGGGGCGCGCGGCGGCGTGGAGATCGCCTTCGCGGCGGCGCAGGAGGCCAGCAGATCGCGCATGGACACCCCGGCGGACGCGAGGGGGCGCGGCTGCGGTGTGCGGTCCGTGGTCGACATGGACGCCTCCTGAGGGCGGGGGCGGAGCCAGTGGGTGCAACTTAGGCACACCTAACTAGCGACTGGATACCATGTGACCACGTCCGGGACGCCGGACGCAACATCTTGCCGACGTCTTGTCGGAATGTTCATGCCGTCACGCGGACAGCGACTCCAGATCCACCGGCGCCCAGCGCTCACCGAGGCCCGTGAGCGTCACGTGCCGCACCTCGTCCGTCGTGTCGCCGACGGCCCGGTGGATCGTGACCTGCAGCCGGTCCTCGGTCAGCTCCTCGACCTTGCCCTCGCCCCACTCCACGACGACCACGGACTCGGGCAGCGAGACGTCGAGGTCGAGGTCCTCCATCTCGTCCAGCCCGCCACCCAGGCGGTACGCGTCGACGTGGACGAGTGGCGGCCCGTCCACGAGGGACGGATGCACACGGGCGATCACGAACGTCGGTGAGGTGACCGCTCCGCGCACGCCGAGCCCCTCGCCGAGCCCCCGGGTCAGCGTGGTCTTGCCCGCGCCGAGCTCGCCGCTGAGCATGACGAGGTCTCCGGCGCGCAGCAGTTTGGCGAGCCGGCGGCCGAGGTCACGCATCTGCTCGGGCGAGTGGACGATCAGCTCGGTCTCAGCCGGGTTGTGCGGTGCCGCTGGTGCTTCCATAGCCACCCACGGTAGCCCCTGCGGGCACGGCACCCGCGCGTGTGAGCAGGTCGGCGAGCCGGTCGGTGACCACTTCCGGGTGTTCCAGCATCACCAGATGCCCGGCGTCGGGTACGAGGACCAGTTCCGCGTCGGGCAGGAGATCGGCGATGGCCTCGCTGTGCTCGCTCGGCGTGACGAGGTCCTTGAGCCCGGCCAGCACCAGGACCGGCAGATCCGCGAAGTGGGCGAGCGCCTCGGTCTTGTCGTGGTCGGTGAACGCCGGATAGAACTCGGCGACGACGTCGATGGGCGTGCCCTCGATCATCCGCTCCGCGAACCGCGCGACGGCCGGGTCGATGTCCCGGGTGGCGAACGAGTACCGCTTGATGATCCCGGCGAACAGATCGGCGACCGCCCGCCGCCCCCTCTCCACCAGCTCCGCCTGCTGCCCCAGCGCCCGCAGCACGCCGGGCAGCACCCGCCGCACCGCGTTGACTCCGGCGACGGGCAGCCCGAAGTTGACCTCGCCGAGCTTCCCCGAGGACGTACCGACGAGCGCGACCGCGACGACCCGGTCCTGGATCAGCTCGGGACACTGGTCGGCCAGGGCCATCATCGTCATGCCGCCCATGGAGTGCCCGACCAGCACGATCGGCCCCTCGGGCACGGCCGCGTCGATCACGGCCTTCAGATCCCGGCCCAGCTGGTCGATGGTGACCGGCGCGCCGTCCTGGACCTGCGCCGCTCCCCGCCCGGAGCGGCCGTGGCTGCGCTGGTCCCAGTGCACGGTCCGTACGACACCCCGCAGTGCCGCCCGCTGGAAGTGCCAGGAGTCCTGGCTGAGGCAGTAGCCATGGCTGAAGACGACGGTGACGGGCGTGGGTGCCTTGCGCCCGAAGAGCCGGCGCCGCCGTGGCGAGACGCCGGCCTCGGCCTCCACCTCGTCCACCTCGTAGTACAACTCGGTGCCGTCGTCGCCGTAGGCCCGGCCGGGCGTGCCGCGCAGCGCGCCGTACGGCCCCGTCGAGTCGAGGGCGAGCCGGGCCTTCCTTCGCATGCCGCGGCCGACGGTCATCCGCTCTATCGCGACGCCGGCGGCCGCCCCGGCGGCGATCACACCTATGGCGGCGCCGGCGACGCCGGTCACCTTGCGCCAGTTTCCGGCCACCCCCGTGGCGGAAGCGACGGCCGCGGCGGCGTCGGCGACGCCCTCCGCACTGCTCTCGCTCACGTACCGCTCCTCTTCGCCGGATCTGTTGTCGTACGCCGGTCCTGCTGCTTCCGGGCCCCCGTCGGGTCAGCCGGTGCGGGCCCGCCCCGTGGGACAGGTGGCCCCGCCCCGGATACCCGTCTTGTTCCCCGTTCACCTACCCCTGAGGGGCTGTTCCCGGCCGACCTGTTCGCGCCGGCCCCGCCGGCGGCTCCTCATCGACATCGACGTAGACGCGCGGGACGCGCGTTCCGATGCGGGTCACGATCTCGTACGCGATCGTCCCCGCCGCCTGCGCCCAGTCCTCTGCGGTGGGCTCGCCCCGGTCGCCGGGCCCGAACAGCACGGCCTGCGCACCCACCGGCGGCTCGTCTCCCCCTAGGTCGACGACGAACTGGTCCATCGCGATCCGTCCCGCGACGGTCCGCCACTTCCCGCCGATCAGCACCGGCCCGGTCCCCGAGGCGTGCCGCGG
>NZ_JBHWJQ010000010.1:0-194036 GCF_042731435.1 Streptomyces sp. NPDC059861
GCCCCGGCGCCCGCCCGGCACGCGGGCCCGGCCGGCCCGGTCCGGCGGCCCCGCCCGCGCTCCGGCTCGGCAGCCCTCGCCCCCGGCTGCGCCTGATCGGCTTCGCGCTGACCCTCGTCATGATGGTCTTCGTCGTCCGGCTGCTACAGGTGCAGGCCGTCGACGCGAGCGCCTACGCCGCCAAGGCCGAGCAGAACCGGTACGTCGTGCACACCCTCGCCGCCCAGCGCGGCGAGATCACCGACCGCACCGGCGTGGCCCTGGCGACCAGCGTCGACGCGTACGACATCACCGCCGACCCCACGCTGTTCACCCGCGAGCAGCTCAAGGTCGACGACGCTCCCGAGCAGGCGGCGGCACTCCTCGCGCCGATCCTCGGCAAGGACCAGGCCGAGCTCACCAGCAAGCTCCGCCCGAAGGACAGGAACCTCCGCTACGTCAGGCTCGCCACCCGGCAGACCCCGCAGGTCTGGAAGCAGATCAAGGACCTGAGGACCGCGCTGGCCACCAAGGCGGAGGCCGACACGAGCACCGTCAACGTCCTCGGCGGCGTCCTCGCGGAGCCCAGCAGCAAGCGCGTGTACCCCAACGGCGACCTGGCCGCCGGGATACTGGGCTGGGTCAATGCCGAGGGCAAGGGCGGCGGCGGTATCGAGCAGCAGCTGAACGACCGGCTGGCCGGCGAGGACGGCAAGATCCGCTACGCCCAGTCCGGCGGCCTCCAGGTGCCGACCGTCGGCTCCACCGAGACGCCCGCGGTGCCCGGCTCCGACATCGAGCTGACCATCGACCGCGACATCCAGTGGGCCGCGCAGGACGCCATCGCCGAGCAGGTGAAGAAGTCCGACGCGGACCGTGGCTATGTGATCGTGCAGGACACCCGCACCGGCGAGATCCTCGCCATGGCCAACTCGCCCGGCTTCGACCCCAACGACCTGACCACGGCCGACGCGGCCGCCATGGGCAACGCGGCCCTCCAGGACGCGTTCGAGCCCGGCTCCACCGCCAAGGTCATGTCGATGGCCGCCGTGCTGGAGGAGAACGTCGCCACACCCCAGACGCACGTGGTCGTGCCGAACCGGCTGCACCGGGGCGACCGGCTCTTCCAGGACGACATCGACCACCCGACCTGGTACCTGACGCTCAACGGCGTGCTGGCCAAGTCCAGCAACATCGGCACCATCCTGGCCACCGGGCAGCTCGGCAAGACGCAGGCCGAGGCCAACCGGGTGCTCCACAAGTACCTGCGCGAGTTCGGCATCGGCGGCTACACCGGGCTGGGCTTCCCCGGGGAGACCAAGGGCATCCTCGCGCCGCCGGACCAGTGGTCGACGTCGCAGCAGTACACGATTCCTTTCGGCCAGGGAGTGTCCATCAACGCGATGCAGGCGGCCTCCGTGTACTCGACCATCGCCAACGGCGGTCTGCGCGTCGAACCCACGCTCGTACGTGGCACCAAGGGACCGGACGGACGCTTCACACCCGCCCCGGAGCCGGACAGGACACGGGTCGTGAGCGAGAAGACGGCCACGACACTCGCCCGGATGCTGGAGTCGGTCGTCGACGACGAGGAGGGCACCGGCACCAAGGCGCGCATCCCCGGGTACCGGGTCGCCGGCAAGACGGGCACCGCCAACCGCGTGGATCCGGACACCGGCAAGTACCGCGGCTACACCTCGTCGTTCGCGGGATTCGCCCCCGCGGACAAGCCCCGCGTCACCGTCTACTGCGCCATCCAGAACGCCACCAAGGGCAGCTACTTCGGCGGCCAGATCTGCGGGCCCGTCTACAAGCAGGTGATGGAGTTCGCCCTGAAGACCCTCCAGGTCCCGCCGACGGGAGCCGGGCCCGCGAGGCTCCCGGTCACCTTCATGCCCTGATCAGCACCGAGCACCCCAGGAACCATCCGTGACAACGATCACCCCCGATCCCGGGAACCAGAGCAGCCCCCGCCCCTCACTTCGCTCCGGAGCGGGTGCGCCCGGTACGCTCACCGCCGTGCCACACGCTGATCAGTCCCAAACCACTCAGAAGGACGTTCCCGTGACCTACCCGGGACCGCCGAGGCCGGAACGGGTCTCCGCCACACCCCTCGCGGAGCTCGCCGATCAGCTGGGTGTCACCGCCCCGGAAGCGGCCGCCGCGGTCACGGGGGTCACCCATGACTCGCGCGCCGTCCGCCCCGGCGACCTGTACGCCGCGCTGTCCGGCGCCCGCGTGCACGGCGCCGACTTCGTCACCCAGGCCGTCGGCCTCGGCGCCGCCGCCGTGCTGACCGACCCGGCCGGCACCGAGCGCGCCGCCGCCACCGGACTGCCGGTGCTCACCGTCGGCGACCCGCGCGCGGAGATGGGCGAGCTGGCGGCGACGATCTACGGCCACCCCGGCCGCGAGCTGCTCCAGATCGGCATCACCGGTACCTCCGGCAAGACCACCACCGCCTATCTCGTCGAGGGCGGCATCAGGACGGGCCGCGCCGCCGGTCTGATCGGCACGGTCGAGACCCGGATCGGCGACGAGCGCATCAAGTCCGAGCGCACCACGCCCGAAGCCACCGACCTCCAGGCCTTGTTCGCCGTGATGCGCGAACGGGGGGTCGAGGCGGTCGCCATGGAGGTCTCCAGCCACGCGCTGGTCCTCGGCCGGGTCGACGGCTGCGTCTTCGACGTCGCGGTCTTCACCAACCTCAGCCCGGAACACATGGAGTTCCACTCCGACATGGAGGACTACTTCCGGGCCAAGGCGCAGCTGTTCACGCCGGAACGCAGCAGACTCGGCGTGGTCAACATCGACGACGAGTACGGCCGCAGGCTGGCCCGCGAGGCCGGCGTCCCGGTCGTCACCTACTCTGCCGAGGGCCACCCGGACGCCGACTGGCGCGCCGAGGACGTCGAGGTCGGCCCGCTGGACTCGCCCTTCACCGTGCTCGGCCCGGACGGCGAGCGGATCCGCGCCCGCTCGCCACTGCCGGGCCCGTTCAACGTGGCGAACACCCTCGCGGCGATCGTCGCCCTCGCCGCCGCGGGCCTCGACCCGCAGACCGCCGCCGACGGCGTCGCCGCCGTACCGGGAGTGCCGGGCCGCCTGGAGCGCGTGGACGCCGGCCAGGACTACCTCGCGGTCGTCGACTACGCCCACAAGACGGACGCCGTCGAGTCCGTCCTCAAGGCGCTGCGCAAGGTCACGAAGGGCCAGGTGCACGTCGTGCTGGGCTGCGGCGGTGACCGGGACATCACCAAGCGGGGCCCGATGGGCGCCGCCGCGGCCCGGCTCGCCGACACGGCCGTACTGACGTCCGACAACCCCCGCTCCGAGGACCCCCTCGCGATCCTCGCCACGATGCTGCAGGGCGCGGCGACGGTGCCCGCGCACGAACGCGGGGAGGTGCTGCTGTTCGAGGATCGGGCCGCCGCCATCGCCGCCGCCGTCGGGCGGGCGCAGCCGGGGGACACCGTACTGGTCGCGGGCAAGGGCCATGAGCAGGGCCAGGACATCGCCGGGGTGGTCCGACCGTTCGACGACCGCCAGGTACTGCGCGAAGCAATCCGGAAAACCCAGGGATGAAAATCCAGAAGACCCAGGGGATGAACTTGTGATCGCCCTCTCTCTCGCCGAGATCGCAGAAGTCGTCGGCGGGCAGACGCACGACATACCGGATCCGTCGGCACAGGTGACCGGACCGGTCGTCCGGGACTCCCGTGAGGTCGTGCCCGGCAGCCTGTTCGCCGCCTTCGTCGGCGAACGCGTGGACGGCCACGACTTCGCGGCACAGGTCGTCGGGGCGGGCGCGGTCGCGGTGCTCGCGTCGCGTCCCGTCGGCGTGCCCGCGATCGTCGTGGACGACGTCCAGACGGCCCTCGGCGCCCTCGCCCGGCATGTCGTGCGCGAGCTCGGCACCACCCTCGTCGCGCTGACCGGCTCCGCGGGCAAGACCAGCACCAAGGACCTGATCGCGCAGGTACTCCAGCGCAAGGCGCCGACGGTGTGGACGCCCGGTTCGTTCAACAACGAGATCGGGCTGCCGCTGACCGCGCTCAGCGCCACCGAGGAAACCCGTTTCCTGGTACTGGAGATGGGCGCGCGCGGCATCGGCCACATCCGCTATCTCACCGGTCTGACGCCTCCTCGGATCGGGCTGGTCCTCAACGTCGGCACCGCGCACATCGGCGAGTTCGGCGGCCGCGAGCAGATCGCGCAGGCCAAGGGCGAACTCGTCGAGGCGCTGCCGTCGGCGGAGGACGGCGGTGCCGCGATCCTCAACGCCGACGATCCCCTCGTACGCGCCATGGCGTCGCGCACCAAGGCGAAGGTGATCCTCTTCGGAGAGGCCGACGAAGCGGACGTACGCGCCGAGAACGTGCGCCTGACGGACTCCGGCCAGCCCTCTTTCACCCTTCACACACCCTCCGGGTGCAGTGATGTGACCATGCGCCTGTACGGTGAGCACCACGTGTCGAACGCGCTCGCCGCGGCCGCCGTCGCCCATGAGCTGGGCATGTCCGCGGAAGAGATCGCCACCGCGCTCTCCGAGGCAGACTCCCTCTCCCGCTGGCGTATGGAGGTCACCGAGCGCCCGGACGGCGTGACGGTCGTCAACGACGCCTACAACGCGAACCCCGAGTCCATGCGGGCCGCCCTGCGCGCCTTGGTGGCCATGGGTAGGGGGCGTCGTACGTGGGCGGTGCTCGGCAAGATGGCCGAGCTCGGGGACGAGGCGCTCGCCGAGCACGACGCGGTCGGGCGGCTCGCCGTCCGGCTCAACGTCAGCAAGCTCGTCGCGGTCGGGGGCAGGGAAGCCGCCTGGCTGCAACTGGGCGCATATAACGAGGGTTCGTGGGGTGAGGAGTCGGTGCACGTGTCCGACGCACAGGCGGCGGTCGACCTGTTGCGCAGCGAGTTGCGCCCGGGGGACGTCGTCCTCGTGAAGGCGTCCCGTTCGGTCGGCCTGGAGAGTGTCGCCGAGGCGCTGCTCGCCACGGGTGCCGAGGGTGAGGTCGCCGCCCGATGATGAATCAGATCCTGTTCGCGGGCGTCATCGGCCTGTTCCTGACACTGGTGGGCACGCCGCTGCTGATCAAGCTGCTGGCCCGCAAGGGCTACGGCCAGTACATCCGCGACGACGGTCCGCGCGAGCACGCCAGCAAGCGCGGTACGCCCACCATGGGTGGCATCGCCTTCATCTCGGCCACGATCGCCGCCTACTTCCTGTCCAAGGTGATCACCGGCAAGCCGCCGACCTTCTCGGGTCTGCTGGTGCTCGGGCTGATGGCCGGCATGGGTCTGGTCGGCTTCCTGGACGACTACATCAAGATCGTCAAGCGGCGGTCGCTGGGTCTGCGGGCCAAGGCCAAGATGGCCGGACAGCTGATCGTCGGCATCGCCTTCGCGGTGCTGTCACTTCAGTTTGCCGACAACCGCGGCAACACCCCGGCCTCCACCAAGCTGTCGTTCATCACCGACTTCGGCTGGACGATCGGCCCGGTGCTGTTCGTCATCTGGGCGCTGTTCATGATCCTCGCGATGTCGAACGGCGTGAACCTCACCGATGGCCTCGACGGCCTCGCCACCGGCGCCTCCGTGCTGGTCTTCGGCGCCTACACCTTCATCGGCGTCTGGCAGTTCCAGGAGTCCTGCGCCAACGCGGGCACCCTGACCAACCCGGGCGCCTGCTACGAGGTGCGCGACCCGCTCGACCTCGCCGTGGTCGCCTCGGCCCTGATGGGTGCCTGCCTCGGCTTCCTGTGGTGGAACACCTCACCGGCCAAGATCTTCATGGGCGACACCGGCTCGCTGGCGCTCGGCGGTGTCCTCGCCGGTCTGGCCATCTGCTCCCGCACGGAGCTGCTGCTGGCCATCCTCGGCGGTCTGTTCGTGCTGATCACCATGTCGGTGGTCATCCAGGTCGGCTCGTTCCGCCTCACCGGCAAGCGCGTCTTCCGGATGGCACCACTCCAGCACCACTTCGAACTCAAGGGCTGGTCCGAAGTCCTTGTCGTGGTCCGCTTCTGGATCATTCAGGGCATCTGTGTGATTGTCGGACTGGGCCTCTTCTATGCGGGATGGGCAGCGGAAAAGTGACCTCCTCGGAGCTCAAGGGCAAGCACGTCACCGTCGCCGGGCTCGGCGTCTCCGGCGTCCCGGCGGCCAAGGTCCTGCACGGCCTCGGTGCGCACGTCGTCGTCGTCAACGACGGCGACGACGAGCGCGCCCGGGCCCAGGCCGCCGAGCTGGAGACGCTCGGCGTCACCGTCCGCCTCGGCGACGGGGCGACCCTGCCCGAGGGCACCGAGCTGATCGTCACCGCGCCGGGCTGGAAGCCGGACAAGCCGCTGTTCACGGCGGCGGCCGAGGCGGGTGTCCCGGTCTGGGGCGACGTCGAACTGGCCTGGCGGCTGCGGGGCCCCGACGCGGCCCCCTGGCTCGCCGTCACCGGTACCAACGGCAAGACCACGACCGTCCAGATGCTCGCCTCGATCCTGCGGGCGGCCGGACTGCGCACCGCCGCCGTCGGCAACATCGGCGTCTCGCTGCTGGACGCCGTGCTCGGCGAGGAGCGCTACGACGTCCTCGCCGTCGAGCTGTCCAGCTACCAGCTGCACTGGGCGCCCTCGCTGCGCGCCCACTCCGCCGCCGTGCTGAACCTCGCCCCCGACCACCTCGACTGGCACGGCTCCATGGAGGCCTACGCCGCCGACAAGGGCCGTGTCTACGAGGGCAATCGCGTCGCCTGCGTCTACAACGCGGCCGACAAGGCCACCGAGGACCTGGTGCGCGCGGCGGACGTCGAGGAGGGCTGCCGGGCCGTCGGCTTCACGCTGGGCACCCCGGCGCCGTCCCAACTCGGCGTCGTGGAGGGCATCCTGGTCGACCGCGCCTTCGTCGAGGACCGGCACAAGAACGCCCAGGAGCTGGCCGAGGTCTCCGACGTCAACCCGCCGGCCCCGCACAACATCGCCAACGCCCTTGCGGCGGCGGCCCTCGCCCGCGCCTACGGCGTGCCCGCCCGCGCCGTGCGGGACGGCCTGCGCGCCTTCACCCCGGACGCCCATCGCATCTCGCACGTCGCCGACGTGGACGGGGTGGCCTACGTCGACGACTCCAAGGCCACCAACACCCACGCGGCCGAGGCCTCGTTGGCCGCGTACGAGTCGATCGTGTGGATCGCGGGCGGACTCGCCAAGGGAGCGACCTTCGACGAACTGGTCGCCAAGTCGGCGAAGCGGCTTCGCGGGGCCGTGCTCATCGGCGCCGATCGCGCCCTGATCCGGGAAGCCCTGGCGCGACACGCCCCGGAGGTACCCGTCGTCGACCTCGACCGGACCGACACTGGGGCGATGCTCGCGGCTGTCCAGGAGGCGCGGCGCCTGGCCGTCACCGGAGACACGGTGCTTCTGGCACCCGCCTGTGCCTCCATGGACATGTTCGCCAACTACAACAAGCGAGGAGACACGTTCGCGGAGGCGGTTCGCGAACTCGGCGCGGGCGCCTGACGGCGGGTCTCGGCCACGGCGGGTGCTGTGGGGACCCTTGGAGGGACAGGTGACTCGGATGAGGCTCGGGTTTGGTCGGCTTCGGTTCCCCGCCGGTGGGAGCCGCTGATGTCCGGCAGCCGTACCGGACGTCCTCCGGTCCGACGGACCGTCCGCGCGCCCGCCGCCGCCCGTCAGCCGCGCGAGAACCGCGCGGTACGGGTCTACATCCGCGTGCGCCGCGCCTGGGACCGGCCGCTGACCGCGTACTACCTCATCCTCGGCGGCAGCCTGCTGATCACCGTGCTGGGCCTGGTGATGGTCTACTCGGCCTCCCAGATCACCGCGCTGCAGATGTCCCTGTCGGGGTCGTACTTCTTCCGCAAGCAGATGCTGGCCGCCGTCATCGGCGCGGTGCTGCTGTACGTCGCCTCCCGGATGCCGGTGAAGCTGCACCGGGCGCTCGCCTACCCGATCATCGCCGGCGCGGTCTTCCTGATGGCCCTGGTGCAGGTGCCGGGGATAGGGATGGCTGTCAACGGCAACCAGAACTGGATCTCCCTCGGGGGCTCCTTCCAGCTCCAGCCCAGCGAGTTCGGCAAGCTCGCCCTGGTGCTGTGGGGCGCGGACCTGCTCGCCCGCAAGCAGGACAAGAACCTACTCGCGCAGTGGAAGCACATGCTGGTGCCGCTGGTGCCGGTCGCGTTCATGCTGCTCGGCCTGATCATGCTCGGCGGCGACATGGGCACCGCGATCATCCTCACGGCGATCCTGTTCGGCTTGCTGTGGCTGGCGGGCGCCCCGACCCGGCTGTTCGTCGGCGTACTGGCGGTCGCCGCGGTGCTCGGCGCGATCCTGATCCAGAGCAGTTCCAACCGGCTGGACCGGTTCCGCTGCATCGGCGCCACCGAGATGGGCCCCGACGGCTCCTGCTGGCAGGCCGTGCACGGCATCTACGCCCTGGCCTCCGGCGGACTCTTCGGTTCCGGACTCGGTGCGAGTGTGGAAAAATGGGGGCAACTCCCGGAAGCGCACACCGACTTCATCTTCGCCGTCACCGGTGAGGAACTGGGCCTGGCGGGGACGCTGTCGGTGCTCGCCCTCTTCGCCGCTCTAGGCTATGCGGGTATCCGCGTGGCCGGAGGCACGGAGGACCCCTTCGTCAGGTATGCCGCGGGAGGCGTGACCACCTGGATCACGGCCCAGGCCGTGATCAACATCGGTGCGGTGCTCGGCCTGCTGCCGATCGCCGGCGTCCCCCTCCCGCTGTTCTCCTACGGGGGATCCGCCCTGCTGCCGACCATGTTCGCCATCGGGTTGCTGATCGCCTTCGCGCGCGACGAGCCCGCTGCGCGGGCGGCGCTTGCGATGCGGCAACCCCGCTTCGGTAGAAAGCGGGGAGCCGGGGGTACTGCGTCCAATCGGAGTCCCCGGAGTTGGAACACGATGCGACGGCGCGCCACGGCGCGCTCGTCCGGAGAGCGGTGAATTTCGGTGCATGTCGTACTCGCTGGTGGGGGGACCGCCGGCCACATCGAGCCCGCGCTCGCCCTCGCGGACGCCCTGCGCAGGCAGGACCCGACGGTGGGGATCACGGCCCTCGGCACGGAGCGCGGCCTGGAGACCCGGCTCGTCCCGGAACGCGGCTACGAGCTGGCGCTGATCCCGGCCGTCCCCCTGCCGCGCAAGCCCACTCCCGAGCTGATCACCGTCCCGGGCCGGCTGCGCGGCACGATCAAGGCGGCCGAGCAGATCCTGGAACGCACCAAGGCGGACGCCGTGGTCGGCTTCGGCGGCTACGTCGCCCTGCCCGGCTATCTGGCCGCCAAGCGGCTCGGTGTGCCGATCGTCATCCACGAGGCGAACGCCCGCCCCGGCCTCGCCAACAAGATCGGCTCCCGGTACGCCTCCCAGGTAGCCGTCTCCACGCCCGACAGCAAGCTGCGCGGCGCCCGCTACATCGGCATCCCGCTGCGGCGCTCCATCGCCACCCTGGACCGGGCCGCCGCCCGGCCCGAGGCCCGCGCGATGTTCGGCCTCGACCCCAACCTGCCCACGCTGCTGGTCACCGGCGGCTCGCAGGGCGCCCGGCGGCTCAACGAGGTGGTCCAGCAGGTCGCCCCGTGGCTCCAGCAGGCGGGGATCCAGATCCTGCACGCGGTCGGCCCGAAGAACGAACTGCCGCAGGTACACCAGATGCCGGGGATGCCCCCGTACATCCCGGTAAGTTACCTGGACCGGATGGACCTCGCGTACGCCGCGGCCGACATGATGCTCTGCCGGGCCGGCGCGATGACCGTCGCCGAACTCTCCGCCGTCGGACTGCCGGCCGCCTACGTCCCGCTGCCCATCGGCAACGGTGAACAGCGGCTGAACGCCCAGCCGGTGGTCAAGGCCGGCGGCGGACTGCTGGTCGACGACGCGGAACTCACCCCGGAGTGGGTGCAGCAGAACGTCCTGCCCGTGCTCGCCGACCCGCACCGGCTGTACGAGATGTCCCGCGCCGCCGGTGAGTTCGGCCGTCGGGACGCCGACGAACTCCTCGTCGGCATGGTGTACGAGGCGATCGCCGCCAACCGTGCACACCGATAGGCACGTTTGAACGGAAGGCAGGGAGCGTGGCCGGACCGACCACCGCCGAGCGCGGTGCACGCCAGCAGGAGACGTCCGGCCCGCCCCCCGTCCGGAGTCTGAGGCTGCCCAGGCTTCGTACGATCATCATTCTTGGGATTGTCCTGATTCCCCTCGGAGCCGGTGCCGGCTGGCTGTTGTACGGCGCGCAGTGGACGCGCGTGGAGCGCGTGACCGTCTCCGGGACCGACGTCCTGACGCCCGCGCAGGTACGCGATGCCGCCGACGTACCGGTCGGCGCCCCGCTGATTTCGGTCGACACCGACCGCATCGAGGCGCGACTGCGCCGGAAATTGCCCCGAATTGACGCGGTTCGTGTGGCCCGTTCCTGGCCGCATGGAATCAGTCTGAAAGTGACCGAGCGGACCCCGGTGCTGCTCGTCGAAAAAGGTCGCGAGTTCGTCGAAGTGGACGACGAAGGTGTCCGTTTCGCCACGGTTTCCGAGGCCCCGAAAGGCGTTCCGCTCCTGGAATTGACGGTGTCCCGGTCGGGTTCGGCCGCGGCCAGTCACCGCCGTTTCGGAGAGCTCCGCCTGGTACGCGAGGCGGTCCGGGTCGCCGACGCCGTTCCCGCCGCGGTCGCCCGGCAGACCCGGGTCGTCAAGGTCCGTTCCTTCGACGAGATCTCACTGGAGTTGACCGGCGGACGCACGGTCGTGTGGGGGAGCGGCGAGAAGGGGTCGGCGAAGGCCCGTAGTCTCACCGCTCTCATGAAAGCCGCTTCCGGCGCGCGGCACTTCGACGTCAGCGTTCCCACCGCCCCTGCGTCAGCAGGGAGTTGACGCACATCAGCGCAGGCCAGCACCCTGGTTGGGCAGCGCTACGGCTGATCACATAGGGTGAAAAGAAAAACGGGAGGTTCGGCGTGTTCGTTGAACGTGCGCCACTTGTCGACTTAGTGTCCTGTTCAGAAGACTCCAGGGAACAGACACACTGGTAACCCTAAACTTCAGCGTTAGGGTTCGGGTCGGCGTTACGGACCGTCCCATTCGGCATCAGTCGTCGGACCGCGGGGCACCGCGAGACGACGGCACGTAATTCGAGGCGAGAGGCCTTCGACGTGGCAGCACCGCAGAACTACCTCGCAGTCATCAAGGTCATCGGTGTCGGCGGCGGTGGTGTCAATGCCATCAACCGGATGATCGAGGTCGGTCTCAAGGGTGTCGAGTTCATCGCCATCAACACCGACGCACAGGCGCTGTTGATGAGCGACGCCGACGTGAAGCTCGACGTCGGCCGGGAACTCACCCGCGGACTCGGCGCCGGAGCCAACCCGGCCGTCGGCCGCAAGGCCGCCGAGGACCACCGCGAGGAGATCGAGGAGGTCCTGAAGGGGGCCGACATGGTCTTCGTGACCGCCGGTGAAGGCGGCGGCACCGGCACCGGCGGCGCGCCCGTCGTGGCCAACATCGCCCGCTCGCTGGGCGCCCTCACCATCGGCGTGGTCACGCGCCCGTTCACCTTCGAGGGACGGCGCCGGGCCAACCAGGCCGAGGACGGCATCGCCGAGCTCCGTGAAGAGGTCGACACCCTCATCGTCATCCCGAACGACCGGCTGCTGTCCATCTCGGACCGCCAGGTCTCGGTCCTCGACGCCTTCAAGTCGGCCGACCAGGTCCTTCTCTCCGGCGTCCAGGGCATCACCGACCTCATCACCACCCCAGGCCTCATCAACCTCGACTTCGCCGACGTGAAGTCGGTCATGTCGGAGGCCGGTTCGGCCCTCATGGGCATCGGCTCGGCCCGCGGCGACGACCGCGCGGTGGCCGCCGCCGAGATGGCGATCTCCTCGCCGCTCCTGGAGGCGTCCATCGACGGCGCCCGGGGCGTGCTGCTCTCCATCTCCGGCGGCTCCGACCTCGGACTGTTCGAGATCAACGAGGCCGCCCAGCTGGTCAGCGAGGCCGCCCACCCCGAGGCCAACATCATCTTCGGCGCGGTCATCGACGACGCCCTCGGCGACGAGGTCCGGGTCACCGTGATCGCGGCCGGCTTCGACGGGGGCCAGCCCCCCGCCCGCCGGGACAACGTCCTCGGCTCGACCACTGCCAAGCGCGAGGAGCCGGCTCCGGCACGGCAGACCGAGAGCCGCCCGTCGTTCGGCGCCCTCGGCAGCGTCAAGCCGAAGGAGGAGCCGGAGCCCGCGCCCGAGCCGGTGAGCGAGATCCAGGCGCCGCCGCCGGTGCCGCCGTCGCGCAGCTACACGGACAGCGCGGCCGAGGAACTGGACGTACCGGACTTCCTGAAGTGATAGGACAGCGCGACACCGTGAACGGCGCGCACTTCGCTTTCACCGACAGGTGGGGCGGGGTGAGCGCCGTTCCGTACGAGGAGCTCAATCTCGGCGGGGCGGTCGGGGACGACCCCGAGGCGGTACGGACCAATCGTGAGCTGGCCGCCAAGTCCCTCGGGCTCGACCCCGGGCGGGTCGTCTGGATGAACCAGGTGCACGGCGACGACGTGGCCGTGGTCGACGGACCCTGGGACTCCGCTGCGAAGATCCCGGCGGTCGACGCGATCGTGACCCGGCGGCGGGGCCTGGCCCTCGCCGTCCTCACCGCCGACTGCGTACCCGTCCTGCTCGCCGACCCCGTCGCCGGGGTCGCCGCCGCGGCCCACGCGGGCCGCCCCGGCATGATCGCCGGGGTCGTCCCGGCCGCGCTACGCGCGATGATGGAACTGGGTGCCGAGCCGGAGCGGATCGTGGCCCGCACCGGACCCGCCGTCTGCGGCCGGTGCTACGAGGTGCCGGAGGCGATGCGCGCCGAGGTGGCCGCCGTCGAGCCGGAGGCGTACGCCGAAACGAGCTGGGGCACGCCCGCGGTCGACGTGGCCGCCGGAGTGCACGCCCAGCTCACCCGGCTCGGGGTGCGCGACCGGGAGCAGGCGCCGGTGTGCACGCTGGAGTCGGGCGATCACTTCTCGTACCGCCGCGACCGCACCACCGGTCGGCTCGCGGGCTATGTGTGGCTGGACTGAGGCACATGACGGACCGTAAGGACGAACTCGCCAGAAATCTGGCGAATGTGGAGGAGCGCATCGCCGCCGCGTGCGCGGCCGCCGGGCGGCGGCGCGAGGACGTGACCCTGATCGTGGTCACCAAGACCTACCCCGCGGCCGATGTGCGGATCCTGTCGGAGCTCGGTGTGCGCCATGTCGCCGAGAACCGCGACCAGGACGCGGCACCCAAGGCCGCGGAATGCTCGGATCTGCCCCTTACTTGGCATTTCGTCGGCCAGTTGCAGACCAACAAGGTGCGTTCCGTGGTCGGTTACGCGGATGTCGTACAGTCCGTAGATCGTTCCAAGCTTGTCACGGCTCTGTCCAGGGAGGCCGTGCGCGCCGGGCGCGAGCTGGGGTGCCTGATCCAGGTCGCGCTCGACGCGGGCGACAGCGCGCGAGGCGAACGGGGCGGTGTGGCGCCGGGCGGCATCGGGGAGTTGGCCGACCTCGTGGCCGGGGCTCCGGGGTTGCGGCTGGACGGGCTGATGACCGTCGCGCCGCTCACCGGCCAGTTCGCGGGACGCGAACTGGCGGCGTTCGAGCGGATGATGGATTTGTCGACTGACATGCGCCGGACCCATCCGGCTGCCACCATGGTCTCGGCAGGGATGAGTGCGGACCTCGAACAGGCCGTGGCCGCCGGAGCGACACATGTGCGCGTCGGCACTGCGGTACTCGGAGTCCGCCCCAGGCTCGGGTAACGTCGCCAAGAAGTCGGACCACAGCAGAAAATATGGTCATTGCCGTCGCAGGGCGGGCGTAACGACCTCGTGGATCGCGGGCACTTGGCAGTCGTCAGCCGATCCACCACAGAGCGGAGGACTCAGAGCATGGCCGGCGCGATGCGCAAGATGGCGGTCTACCTCGGCCTCGTGGAGGACGATGGGTACGACGGCAGGGGATTCGACCCCGACGACGACTTCGAACCCGAACTCGACCCGGAGCCCGAGCGGGACCACCGGCGCCACGAGTCGTCGCACCAGTCTCACAGTGCACATCAGTCCCAAAGGGATGAACCGGTACGAATGGTGCAGCCTCCGGCGCCTCGCGAGCCACTCGCCCACGCCGCTTCGCTACCCGCGGAATCCGGACGTCCGGCGCGCATCGCGCCCGTGGCATCCATCACACAAGAACGTCAGAGCCTGGAGAAGAACGCGCCGGTGATCATGCCCAAAGTCGTGTCGGAACGAGAGCCGTACCGGATCACCACGCTTCACCCGCGGACCTACAACGAAGCCCGTACCATCGGGGAACACTTCCGTGAGGGCACCCCGGTGATCATGAACTTGACTGAGATGGATGACACAGACGCCAAGCGACTTGTCGACTTTGCGGCGGGTTTGGTGTTTGGTCTTCACGGCAGTATCGAGCGGGTGACGCAGAAGGTGTTCCTGTTGTCTCCTGCTAACGTCGATGTCACGGCGGAGGACAAGGCCCGCATCGCAGAGGGCGGGTTCTTCAACCAGAGCTGAGACGTACGACCGGAAACATCAGTACAAGCATCACCGAGCAGTACCCAGAGCATGGATCAGGGGAGAGGGAAGCAAGGGTCATGAGCGTGGTCCTGGATGTCGTCTACATCGCGCTGATGTGCTTCCTCATCGTGCTCATCTTCCGGTTGGTCATGGACTACGTCTTCCAGTTCGCCCGCTCATGGCAACCCGGCAAGGCGATGGTGGTCGTTCTGGAGGCCACCTACACTGTCACTGATCCACCGCTCAAGCTTCTGCGGCGGTTCATTCCGCCGCTGCGTCTCGGGGGCGTGGCGCTCGACCTGTCCTTCTTCGTACTGATGATCATCGTCTACATCCTGATCTCGATCGTGAGTCGGCTGTGAGCGATGTGAACTACGGTCTTGCCGAATGCCGACGACTACGTTGAGGTGAAGAGATGCCGTTGACCCCCGAGGACGTGCGGAACAAGCAGTTCACGACCGTCCGCCTCCGAGAAGGCTATGACGAGGACGAGGTCGATGCCTTCCTCGATGAGGTCGAAGCCGAGCTGACCCGTCTGCTGCGCGAGAACGAGGATCTGCGCGCCAAGCTGGCCGCGGCCACCCGCGCCGCCGCGCAGAACCAGCAGAACATGCGCAAGCCCCCGGAGGGGCCGGACCAGCAGCAGGGGATGCAGCAGGGGATGCCTCAGCAGGGTATGCCCCAACAGGGCATGCCGCAGCAAGGTATGCCGCAGCAGGGCATGCGCGGTCCCGGCGCTCCTGTGCCCGCCGGCATATCGGGCCCGCCGCAGCAGCAGATGGGTGGCCCCATGGGTGGCCCGCCCCAGCTGCCGAGCGGTGCCCCGCAGCTGCCCGCCGGTCCCGGCGGTCAGGGCCCGCAGGGTCAGGGTCCGATGGGCCAGGGACCGATGGGCCAGGGACCGATGCAGGGTCAGATGGGCCCGGGTCCCATGGGCGGTCCGATGGGTGGCCCCGGTATGCCCGGTCAGGGCCCCGGTGGTGACAGCGCCGCGCGTGTTCTGTCGCTCGCCCAGCAGACCGCCGACCAGGCGATCGCGGAGGCCCGTTCCGAGGCCAACAAGATCGTCGGAGAGGCTCGTTCGCGCGCCGAGGGCCTGGAGCGGGACGCCCGCGCCAAGGCCGACGCGCTGGAGCGGGACGCCCAGGAGAAGCACCGCGTCGCGATGGGCTCGCTGGAGTCCGCCCGCGCCACGCTGGAGCGCAAGGTCGAGGACCTGCGCGGCTTCGAGCGGGAGTACCGCACGCGTCTGAAGTCCTACCTGGAGTCGCAGCTGCGTCAGCTGGAGACCCAGGCGGACGACTCGCTCGCCCCGCCGCGGACCCCCGCGACCGCGTCCCTCCCGCCGTCCCCGGCGCCCTCGATGGCCCCGGCCGGCGCGAGTGCCCCGTCCTACGGTGGCAACCAGACGATGGGTGGCGGCCCCTCGCCGGCCGGCCCGTCCTACGGTGGCCAGCAGCAGATGTCCCCGGCGATGACCCAGCCGATGGCTCCGGTGCGGCCGCAGGGCCCGTCGCCGATGGGCCAGGCCCCCTCGCCGATGCGTGGGTTCCTCATCGACGAGGACGACAACTGACGGTCGGTAGTACGGCGTAGACGTCGGCAGCGTTCATAGGGCGGGGCCCCGGATTCCGATCCGGGGCCCCGCCCTTGTGCTACGCGTGTTCACGGTATTTGCCGACTGTGTTCGGACATGGGCGCAGTTGTGTGGGTGTACACAACGCCGAAGGCCCGGGCCACCGAGATTCTTCGGTGTCCCGGGCCTTCGCCGGGGGTGTTACGCCTTGCGCAGGCGGAACGTCAGGGTCAGCGGCTCGTCCGTGAACGGGGCGCCGTAGCTGTCGTCCGCGTCGCCCTGCGCGAAGTCCGTTGCCAGGACCTCGTCGGCGATCAGCGTGGCGTGGTCGCCGAGCGCGGCGATCAACGCCGGGTCCGTCGCGGTCCAGCGCAGCGCGATGCGGTCGGCGACGTCGAGGCCGCTGTTCTTGCGGGCCTCCTGGATCAGGCGGATCGCGTCACGGGCGAGGCCCGCGCGGCGCAGCTCCTCCGTGATCTCCAGGTCGAGGGCGACCGTGGCACCCGAGTCCGAGGCCACCGACCAGCCCTCGCGCGGGGTCTCGGTGATGATGACCTCGTCGGGGGCCAGGGTGATGGTCTCGCCGTCGACCTCCACCGACGCCGTGCCCTCGCGCAGGGCGAGGGACAGCGCGGCCGCGTCGGCGTTCGCGACGGCCTTGGCGACGTCCTGGACGCGCTTGCCGAACCGCTTGCCCAGCGCGCGGAAGTTGGCCTTGGCCGTCGTGTCGACCAGGGAGCCGCCGACCTCGCTCAGCGACGCGAGCGACTCGACGTTCAGCTCCTCCGTGATCTGCGTGTGCAGCTCGGGGGAGAGGGCGTCGAAGCCCGTGGCGGCGATCAGCGCGCGCCGCAGCGGCTGACGCGTCTTGACGCCCGACTCCGCGCGCGTGGCCCGGCCCAGCTCCACCAGGCGGCGCACCAGCACCATGTGCCGCGACAGCTCCGGGTCGATGGCGGTCAGATCCGCCTCCGGCCACGAGGACAGGTGCACCGACTCCGGTGCCCCGGGCGTGACCGGCACGATCAGGTCCTGCCAGACCCGCTCGGTGATGAACGGGGTCAGCGGGGCCATCAGCTTCGTGACCGTCTCGACGACCTCGTGCAGCGTGCGCAGCGCCGCCTTGTCGCCCTGCCAGAAGCGGCGCCGGGAGCGGCGCACGTACCAGTTCGACAGGTCGTCGACGAACGCCGACAGGAGCTTGCCGGCGCGCTGGGTGTCGTACGCCTCCAGGGACTGGGTCACCTGGTCGGTCAGCGCGTGCAGTTCGGACAGCAGCCAGCGGTCGAGCAGCGGGCGGTCGGCCGGGGCCGGATCGGCGCCGGACGGGGCCCAGTTCGACGTACGGGCGTACAGGGCCTGGAAGGCGACCGTGTTCCAGTAGGTGAGGAGCGTCTTGCGGACGACCTCCTGGATGGTGCCGTGCCCGACGCGGCGGGCCGCCCACGGGGAGCCGCCGGCCGCCATGAACCAGCGGACCGCGTCCGCGCCGTGCTGGTCCATGAGCGGGATCGGCTGCAGGATGTTGCCCAGGTGCTTGGACATCTTGCGGCCGTCCTCGGCGAGGATGTGGCCGAGGCAGACGACGTTCTCGTACGAGGACTTGTCGAAGACCAGGGTGCCGATCGCCATCAGCGTGTAGAACCAGCCTCGCGTCTGGTCGATGGCCTCGCTGATGAATTGCGCCGGGTAGCGGGACTCGAAGAGTTCCTTGTTCTTGTACGGGTAGCCCCACTGCGCGAACGGCATGGAACCCGAGTCGTACCAGGCGTCGATGACCTCCGGCACGCGCGTGGCCGTCTTCGCGCAACTCGGGCAGGCGAAGGTGACGTCGTCGATGAACGGGCGGTGCGGGTCGAGGCCCGACTGGTCGGTGCCGGTCAGCTCGGTGAGCTCGGCGCGGGAGCCGACGACGGTGAGGTGGTCGTCCTCGCAGCGCCAGATCGGCAGCGGGGTGCCCCAGTAGCGGTTGCGCGACAGGGCCCAGTCGATGTTGTTGTCGAGCCAGTCGCCGTAGCGGCCGTGCTTGACCGTGTCCGGGTACCAGTTGGTCCGCTCGTTCTCCTCCAGGAGCCGGTCCTTGACGGCCGTCGTGCGGATGTACCACGACGGCTGCGCGTAGTAGAGCAGCGCGGTGTGGCAGCGCCAGCAGTGCGGGTAGCTGTGCTCGTACGGCAGGTGCCTGAAGAGCAGGCCGCGCTCGCCGAGGTCCTCGGTGAGCTTCTCGTCGGCCTTCTTGAAGAAGGCGCCGCCGATGAGGGGGAGGTCCTCCTCGAAGGTGCCGTCCGGGCGGACCGGGTTCACGACGGGCAGGCCGTAGGAGCGGCAGACCTTGAGGTCGTCCTCGCCGAAGGCGGGGGACTGGTGGACCAGGCCGGTGCCGTCCTCGGTGGTGACGTACTCGGCGTTGACGACGAAGTGCGCCTGGGCCGGGAACTCGACGAGCTCGAAGGGGCGCTGGTAGGTCCAGCGCTCCATCTCGGCGCCGGTGAAGCTCTGTCCGGTGGTCTCCCAGCCCTCGCCGAGGGCCTTCTCGGCCAGCGGCTGCGCGACGACGAGCTTCTCCTCGCCGTCGGTCGCGACGACGTAGGTCACCTCGGGGTGGGCGGCCACGGCGGTGTTGGAGACGAGGGTCCACGGGGTGGTCGTCCACACCAGGAGCGCGGCCTCGCCGGCGAGGGGGCCGGAGGTGAGGGGGAAGCGGACGTAGACGGAGGGGTCGACGACCGTCTCGTAGCCCTGGGCGAGCTCGTGGTCGGACAGGCCGGTGCCGCAGCGGGGGCACCATGGGGCGACGCGGTGGTCCTGGACGAGGAGGCCCTTGTTGAAGATCTCCTTCAGCGACCACCAGACCGACTCGATGTACTCGGGCTCCATGGTCACGTACGCCTCGTCGAGGTCGACCCAGTAGCCCATGCGGGTCGTCAGCTCGGAGAAGGCGTCGGTATGGCGGAGCACGGAGGCGCGGCACTTGTCGTTGAACTCGGCGATGCCGTACGCCTCGATGTCCTTCTTGCCGGAGAAGCCCAGCTCCTTCTCCACCGCCAGCTCCACCGGCAGGCCGTGGCAGTCCCAGCCGGCCTTGCGGGCCACGTGGTAGCCACGCATCGTGCGGAAGCGGGGGAAGACGTCCTTGAAGACGCGGGCCTCGATGTGGTGGGCGCCCGGCATGCCGTTCGCGGTGGGGGGGCCTTCGTAGAACACCCACTCGGGGCGGCCCTCGGACTGCTCCAGGCTCTTGGCGAAGATTTTCTGCTCGCGCCAGAAGTCGAGCACGGCGTGCTCGAGGGCGGGCAGGTCGACCTGGGCGGGCACCTGGCGGTACGTCGGCGTTGTCATCAGCGAGCTTCCTCCGGCGGACTTGCTGCCTTCCGTCCGGAGGGACGAGAGCTCCGACTTTCCTACGCCGCTTTGGCGCGCTCCCGCGGTACCACCCTCCTTGGCTCGCCGGCGCGGGGTGTGCGTCGGTGAGCCCCCTCATTGGGGTCGCGATACCGGTTCTACCGGCCCCCGCTCCTGAGCGGGGGCTTTCTTCCGGCGGCTCAGGGGTGATCTTCGCGTCGCGCTCGCCCCCGGGCTTCCACCGTCCCCGGGTCGCTCTGGGCTGCGTACGCCGCTACTCGTCCCCATCCACGCCTTTCGCTCCGCCCAGTGTACGGCGCCGGGCGGAGCGTGGCCGACCGGATTTCCGGTGGCGGCGGTATGGGTGTATTTTGACCCGATTGGTCAATTATGTGAATTCGGATCCTGTGATGTCCGGCTCGGCGGATTACCCGGCGGGGAGCTGGGCACAACGCATGCATGCCGGGGGCGTGGCGGTCGCGGGGTGGGCGATTTGGGTGGCGTGCCCCGTTGCCGCGGGCGTCGAGTCGATTTATCGTCCCAGCACGATTCGCGTGCAAGATCACAATATGTGAAGGGGCCGCGGCCATGGTGGCGAAAAAGACCGCCGCAGAGCAGTCGGCGTCCGGCCGGTCCACGCACGCCTCCGGCGGGGCGGCAAAGGGTGCGAGCGGCAAGAAGGGCGCGCAGGGCATGGCGTCGGCCGCGAAGCGCGCGGTGGACAAGGCCATGGAGAGCGTGAAGCGGGTACGGGGGGCGGCTGCGGCGGGGACGAGCGCGAAGACGCCGCCGGACGGCGAGGCGGCGGCGCCCGGCGCCGAGGCGTCGGGGGCGCGGGCCGCGCCTGGCGGGAGGGCGGCGGGGGCGGCGTCCGGGGGGAAGGCTTCGGAGAGGGAGTCGGTGGCCGAGCCCGGGACTGAGGTGGCGTCGGCTGTGCGGGTGGCGGGCAAGAAGACGACTGCTGGGAAGGCTGCCGCCAAGAAGGCCGCTGCCAGGGAGGTGGCTGCCGGAGAGCGGGTCGCCAGGGGGAGGGTGGCCGAGGACGCGGGGGTCGGCGAGGAGCGCGTTGCGAAGAGGGGGTCCGGCGAGGTGCGCGTCGCGAAGAAGGGGTCCGGCGAGGTGCGCGCCGCGAGGAAGGCGGTCGGTGGCGGGGCTCCGGCCGGGAAGCGGGCGGCGAAGAAGGGTGTGGCCAAGCAGTCCGCGGCAAAGAAGTCCGCGGCGCCGAAGGGGGCTGCGGGGCAGGAGTCTGGGGCGGCCGGTTCGGCGGTGGCCGGGGAGGGGCCGGTGCGGGAGGGGGTGGCTGCGAAGAAGGCTGCGAGGAAGGCGGTCGCCGAGAAGGGCGCGGCGGGGAAGGCTGCGATGGCCGAGTCGGCGGTGGCCGGGGAGGGGCCGGTGCGGGAGGGGGCGGCTGCGAAGACGCCTGCCAAGAAGGCTGTCGCCGAGAAGGAGGCGGCGCAGAAGACTGCGGCAGCCGGGCCGGCGGTGGTCGAGTCGGCGGCAGCCGGGCCGGCGGTGGTCGAGTCGGCGGCAGCCGAGCCGGCGGTGGTCGAGTCGGCCGTGTTCGGGGAAGCGCCGGTGCCGGAGGGAACGGCTGCCAAGAAGGCCGTCGCCGAGAAGAGTGCGGCCAAGAAGACGGCCGCGAAGAAGGGCGCCGCCAAGGAGGCCCCGGCCTCGAAGGAGGCCGTGGAGAAGAAGGCTGCTGCCAAGAAGGCGGCGCCCGGCAAGGAGGCCCCGGCCTCGAAGGAGGCCGTGGAGAAGAAGGCTGCTGCCAAGAAGGCGGCGCCCGGCGAGGAGGATTTGGCCAGGAAGGCGGCGTCTGCCAAGGAGGGCGCGGCCGGGAAGTCGGCAACTTCCGAGCACACGGTGGACGCGGAGGTTGCTGCCGGGCGCGCGGCCGATGAGGGGGCTGCTGCCAGGAAGGCGGCGCCTCGTAAGGACGCCGTGGGGAAGAAGGCGGAGCCAAGGCGGGACGCCGTGGGGAAGAAGGCGGCGCCAAGGCGGGACGCCGTGGGGAAGAAGGCGGCGCCAAGGCGGGACGCCGTGGGGAAGAAGGCTGTGGCCGGTGAGGAGGCCGTGGGTAAGAAGGTGGCGTCTGCCAAGGCGGCTGGGGCCAAGGAGGGTGCCGTGTCCGCGCGTGCGGGGGATGAGGAAGGGGGCGTCGCGAAGGTGGCGGCATCCGGGAGCGCGGCGGCTGATGGCGCCGTAGGGACCGGGGTCGGGGAGGAGCACGCCTCGAAAGGGGCGGGCGGGCGGGGTTCGGGCAAGAAGGCGGGCGCGGCGCGGGCCGCGAAGCAGACGGGAGCCACGACGGTGGTTGCGAAGAAGACCCCTGGGAAGGCCGCGGCGGCGAAGACGGCTGTCCCCAAGGCGCGCGTGGCCGCGGCGGAGCCGGGCGACCTCGCGGTGCGCCCCGGCGAGGACCCCTGGACCCCGGAAGAGGTCGAGGAGGCCCGCGCGGAGCTGACGTCGGAGATGGAGCGGCTGCGCGCCGAGATCGCCAACGCCGAGTCGTCCCTGGTCGGCCTGATGCGTGACTCCGGGGACGGCGCCGGGGACGACCAGGCCGACACCGGCGCCAAGAACATCACGCGCGAGCACGAGCTGGCCCTGGCCGCCAACGCGAACGAGATGCTGACCCAGACCGAGCACGCCCTGCAACGGCTCGACGCGGGCACGTACGGCCTGTGCGAGAACTGCGGCAACCCGATCGGCAAGGCCCGTATGCAGGCCTTCCCCCGGGCCACCCTGTGCGTCGAGTGCAAGCAGAAGCAGGAGCGGCGGTACTGATCCGCCGATTGCCCTCCGTATGCCTCCTGAGCACGTGCGCCGTCAGCGGCGTGCCGTACCCTCGTGCTCAGTCAGGCACCTAGGTTGAGGGACTCACGTGGCAGAGGCGGAGCGCATCATCGGTACGCCGGGCAGTCCGGACGCGACGCGGGCCGAGCAGGAGCGGCCCGGTGACGACGCCGCGTCGCCGGAACGCTCCGATGCCGAGGCGGCACAGACCCCGGCCGGCGGGTCCGGCACCGACGAGGGGGACGCTCCGGCCGAGCGGCCCCGGGGCAGGCGCCGGATCGCCGTGCTCTTCGCGGTCGCCGGGTTCGCGTACGCCCTCGACCTGATCAGCAAGATGATCGTGGTCGCCAAGCTGGAGCACCACGAGCCGATCGAGGTCATCGGGGACTGGCTGCGCTTCGAGGCGATCCGCAACGCGGGCGCGGCCTTCGGCTTCGGCGAGGCCTTCACCGTGATCTTCACGGTGATCGCGGCGGCCGTCATCGTGGTGATCGCCCGGCTGGCCCGCAAGCTGTACAGCCTGCCCTGGGCGATCGCCCTCGGTCTGCTGCTCGGCGGTGCGCTCGGCAACCTCACCGACCGGATCTTCCGCTCGCCGGGCGTCTTCAAGGGCGCGGTCGTCGACTTCATCGCGCCCAAGCACTTCGCCGTCTTCAACCTCGCCGACTCGGCGATCGTCTGCGGCGGCATCCTGATTGTGCTGCTGTCCTTCAAGGGCCTCGACCCCGACGGCACCGTCCACAAGGACTGAACCCCGGAGCGGCCGGCCGGCAGGCTGGCGTACGGCACTGTCGGACCCGTCCGGCATACTCGACGGGTGAGCACGATTCCCGAGATCCGTACCCTGCCCGTGCCGGACGGCCTGGAGGGCGAGCGTGTCGACGCCGCCATCTCCCGCATGTTCGGCTTCTCCCGTACCAAGGCCGCGGAGCTCGCCGCGGCGGGCAAGGTGCTGGTCGACGGCACGACGGTCGGCAAGTCCGAGCGGGTGCACGGCGGCGCCTGGATGGAGGTCGAGATGCCGCAGGCGGCCCCACCGGTGCAGGTGGTGGCTGAGCCGGTCGAGGGCATGGAGATCGTCCACGACGACGAGGACGTGGTCGTCATCGTCAAGCCGGTCGGCGTGGCCGCGCACCCGAGCCCGGGCTGGACCGGCCCGACGGTCATCGGCGGCCTGGCCGCCGCGGGGTACCGCATCTCCACGTCCGGCGCCGCCGAGCGCCAGGGCATCGTGCACCGTCTCGACGTCGGTACGTCGGGTCTGATGGCGGTCGCCAAGTCCGAGCGCGCGTACACCTCGCTCAAGCGCCAGTTCAAGGAGCGCACGGTCGACAAGCGGTACCACACCCTCGTCCAGGGCCACCCCGACCCCACCAGCGGCACCATCGACGCGCCCATCGGCCGCCACCCCCAGCACGACTACAAATGGGCGGTCACGGCCGAGGGCAAGCCGTCCGTGACGCACTACGACCTGATCGAGGCCTTCCGCGCCGCCTCGCTGCTGGACGTGAAGCTGGAGACGGGCCGCACCCACCAGATCCGCGTCCACATGGCCGCCCACCGGCACCCCTGCGCCGGCGACCTGACCTACGGCGCCGACCCGACGCTCGCCAAGCGGCTCGGGCTGACGCGGCAGTGGCTGCACGCCGTTCGGCTGGGCTTCGAGCACCCCGGCGACGGCGAGTGGGTGGAGTTCGCCTGCGACTACCCCGAGGACCTGCGACAGGCGTTGGACAAGGTGCGTGAGGAGACCTACGGATGAGCGCCGGGTACGTCGTGCGGGTCGCCGAGGAGGCGGCCGACCGCGAGGCGTGTTTCGCCGTACGCAAGGAGGTCTTCGTCGCCGAACAGGGCGTACCGGAGGACGTGGAGTACGACACGTACGACGCCGGCGCGCTGCATGTGCTCGCCGTGCGGGAGGACGGCGTGCCGCTCGGGACCGGGCGGCTGCTGTACGGCGCCGAGGCGGCCGGCAAGACCGGGGGCGACCTGTCGGTGGGCTCGCTCGGACGGCTCGCGGTGACGCGGGAGGCCCGGGGGCTCGGCGTCGGCGCCGCGCTGGTGCGGGCCATCGAGGACGCGGCCCGCGCGCGCGGACTGGCGGCCGTCGACCTGCACGCGCAGACGCATGCCCTCGGGTTCTACGAGCGGCTGGGATACGTGGCGTACGGCCCGGAGTTCCCCGACGCGGGGATACCGCACCGCTCCATGCGGCGTCCTCTCTAGCGTCCTGGCACGGCTCGGCCGTGCGACGCGGAGCTTGACCGTTCGGCGGGGGTTTCGTCCGTTCTGAGCTCGGAGTGCTGACCGTGGATCAGTTGGCCCTGTTGTTCGTGCTGTTGCTCGGGGCCGTGGTGAGCGTCCCGGTCGGGGACCGGCTGCGGTTGCCGGCGCCGGTGCTGATGACCCTGCTGGGCATCGCGCTGGCGCTGCTGGAGTTCGTGCCGAACGTCGACATCCCGCCGGATCTGATCCTGCCCCTGCTGCTGCCGCCGTTGCTCTACGCCGCCGTGCGGCGCACGTCCTGGCGGCAGTTCACGGCGAACGTCCGGCCGATCTTCCTGCTGGCCGTGGCGCTGGTCTTCGTCACCATGGTGTGTGTGGCCGCCGTGGCCCACGCGATCGTGCCGGGGCTGCCGCTCGCCGCCGCCCTGGCGCTCGGGGCGCTGGTCGCGCCGCCCGACCCGGTCGCGGCGACCGCCGTCGCGGGGCAACTGGGGCTGCCCCGGCGGCTGGTGTCGATCCTGGAGGGCGAGGGGCTGTTCAACGACGTGACGGCCATCGTGCTGTACCACGTGGCGATCGCGGCGGCCGTGAGCGGGACGTTCTCGCCGTGGGAGGCCGGTGGCCAGCTGGTGCTGTCGGCCGTGGTCGCGGTGGCGGTGGGGCTCACGCTCGGCTGGGGCGCGAACAAGCTGATGGACGTGCTCGGGGACGCCACCCTCCAGATCAGCCTGACGCTGCTGGTGCCGTACGCGTCGTACGTGCTGGCCGAGGAGCTGCACGGGTCGGGGGTGCTCGCGGTGCTCACCACCGCGCTCTTCCTCGCCGAGTACGCGAGCGATCCCGACGACGTGCTGACGCGGCTCGCCGGGCACACCTTCTGGGACATCGTCGACACCCTTGTCACCGGTGTCGCGTTCGGGCTGATCGGGCTGGAGCTGCACAACGCGATCCGCACGGCGTCCGGACGGTGGGGCGAGCTGCTGGGGTGGTCGGCGGCGGTCGTGGGGGTCGTCGTACTGGTGCGGCTGGCGTGGCTGCTGCCGGCCACGTGGCTCACCAAGCGGCTGCACGCCAGACGGGACTACGACGAGGAGATCCCCACCAGCTGGCGCGAGACCGTGGTGATGTGGTGGGCCGGGATGCGAGGAGTCGCGTCGGTGGCGCTGGCGCTCGCGATTCCGCTGGAGACGGAGAGCGGGGCTCCGTTCCCCAACCGCGACGAGATCGTGTTCGTCGCGTTCGGGGTGATCATGGCCACGCTGGTGCTCCAGGGGCTGAGCCTGCCGTGGCTGGTGCGGCGGCTGGGGGTGCGGGCGGACACGGCGCAGGAGCAGGAGTTCGAGCGGGCGCTGGCGGTGCGGGCCGCGAAGGCGGCCAAGCGGAGGCTGCGGGAGATCGAGGAGGTGGAGGAGCTGCCGGACGAGCTGTCCGAGCGGATGTTGCGGCGGGCGTCCGACATCGGTTGGCGGATCAGTCCGGAGCTGGGGGAGGACGAGCGGCGGGAGGGGCACGAGCAGCGCGCCCGGCGCGTGCGGCGGCTGCGGCGGATCGAGGGGGAGATGCTGAGTGCGGCGCGGCATGAGGTGCTGGCCGCGCGCAGTGAGGTGGGGGCGGATCCGGAGGTGGTGGATCGGGTGCTGCGGCAGCTGGACGTGCGTAGTCTGCGGTGAGCGCGGGTGCGTGGGTGGGGGGTCGGTCTCCCACCCACGCACCAGCCGTTCCGTTCCGCAGAGGGGTGAGCGTCGCCTGTGGGGCACCGGCGCCGTCGGCGGCTCTCCCTTCGTGGGCTCAGCCTCGGTCCGGCCTCGGGGTCTCCACCGCCCGGCGGGGTGGGCCGTCGGGGGAGCGGCGGTGGCCGTTCGGGCCCGGGGGCAGGCTCGCGTCCGCCGTGTTGACGCGGGGGAGGGCGTACTGGTGTTCCTGGATCAGCCAGGCGATCATCCGCTCGCGGACCGTGACCCGTACCGTCCAGACGTCGTCGGCGTCCTTCGCCGTCACCAGGGCCCGTACCTCCATGGTGTTGGGCGTGGTGTCCGTGACGTCCAGGCCGTAGGCGCGGCCGTCCCAGGCGGGGCACTCGCGCAGGATGTCGCGGAGCTTCTCGCGCATCGCGGCCAGGGGCGCGGTGTGGTCGAGGTGCCAGTAGACGATGCCGGTCATCTGCGGGGTGCCGCGCGACCAGTTCTCGAAGGGCTTGGACGTGAAGTACGACACCGGCATCGTGATCCGGCGCTCGTCCCAGGTGCGGACCGTGAGGTAGGTCAGCGTGATCTCCTCGACGGTGCCCCACTCGCCGTCCACCACGACCGTGTCGCCGATGCGCACCATGTCGCCGAACGCGATCTGCAGCCCAGCGAACATGTTGCTCAGCGTGGACTGCGCCGCCACACCGGCGACGATGCCGAGGATTCCGGCGGAGGCCAGCAGCGAGGCACCCGCCGCGCGCATCGCCGGGAAGGTCAGCAGCATCGAGGCGACGGCGACCACACCGACGACCGCTGCGACCACCCGCGTGATCAGCGTGACCTGGGTGCGCACCCGGCGGACCCGGGCCGGGTCACGCCGGGCGTGGGAGTTGGCGTAGCGCGAGTACGAGGTCTCGACGACCGCCGCCGCGATCCGGATCACCAGCCAGGCCGCCGACCCGATCAGCACCAGCGTGAGCGCCTGGCCGATGCCGACCCGGTGGTCCTCCAGCAGTTGTGCCTCGTCGTACGAGCCTCTCAGCAGCGCGGCGCACAGCACGAGCTGGAAGGGGATGCGGCCGCGGCGCAGCAGACCCCACAGCGGGGTCTCCGGGTGCCGTTGGTCGGCCTTGCGCAGCAGCAGGTCGGTGGCCCACCCGATGAGCAGGCCGAGCACGACCGAGCCGCCGATGACTATGAGGGGGCGGAGCAGGTTCTCCATGCCCTCGAACGTAACCAGTCCCGCGGGGCAGTGAACATGTGACTTCCCGGCGGATCTGGGTACTGCCCCGGACCTGACCCGTCGCAACCGGCTGGCACCATGGCCTCATGAACATCATGCTGTTTCACTCGACCTACGGCCTCGGACCCGCGGTGCGCGCCGCGGCGGACCGGCTGCGAGCGGCCGGTCACGAGGTGTGGACGCCGGACCTCTTCGAGGGGCGCACTTTCGGGACGGCCGAGGAGGGCATGGCGTTCAAGGAGGAGGTCGGCAAGGACGAGCTGCTGAGGCGGGCGGTGCTGGCCGCCGCGCCCTACTCGGAGCGCGGCCTGGTCTACGCCGGGTTCTCCCTCGGTGCCTCGGTGGCGCAGACCCTCGCGCTGGGCGACGGGAAGGCGCGCGGGCTGCTGCTCCTGCACGGCACGTCGGACCTCGCCCCCAACACCTCGGTGGACGACCTGCCGGTGCAGTTGCATGTCGCCGAGCCGGACCCCTTCGAGACGGACGACTGGCTGAGCGCCTGGTATCTGCAGATGCGCCGCGCCGGGGCGGACGTGGAGGTCTACCGCTACGCCGGGGCCGGGCACCTGTACACCGACCCCGGGCTGCCGGACTACGACGAGGAGGCCGCCGAGGCCACCTGGCGGGTGGCGCTCGGCTTCCTCCAGAGCCTCTAGGATCGGCTCAGGCCGGCGGTCACACGGGGTCGTACGCGCGCTCCACCTTCTGCGTGCCGCTGCGGGTGCGGTACGAGCGGCTCCAGGAGGCCCTCGTGTCGGCCTTGGTCCGGTCGGCCAGGACGTAGTAGTCCATCTGCGCGCGCTCGGCGGTGATGTCCAGAACGCCGTAGCCGTGGCGGTCGGTGTCGACCCAGTGGACGTGCCGGTTGGCCGCGCGGATGAGCGGCGAGGCGAGGGCGGAGACGGTGCCCTCGGGGACCTTCACGAGGTCGTCGAGGTTGTCGGAGGTGACCGAGGTGACCACGAACTCCGTGGCGGCGGACGCCGACAGCGGGTACGTACCTGCGTTCACCGGTACGTCGTTGGCCCACGCCATGTGGATGTCGCCGGTCAGGAACACCGTGTTGCGGATCGCGTTCGCGCGCAGGTGGGTGAGGACCTCGCGGCGGTCGTCGGTGTAGCCGTCCCACTGGTCGGTGTTGACGGCCAGGCCCTCCTGCGGCAGGCCCAGCAGCTTGGCCAGCGGCTTGAGCAGCTCGGCGGAGAGCGAGCCGATGGCGAACGGCGAGATCATCACCGAGTTGCCGACCAGCCGCCAGGTGGTGTCCGAGGACTTCAGGCCCGCCTTCAGCCAGTCGAGCTGCGCGCGCCCGGTGAGCGTGCGCTCCGGGTCGTCGACGTCGCCGTTGCCGAGACCCACCTGCTGCGAGCGGAAGGAGCGCAGGTCGAGCAGGGAGAGGTCGGCGAGCTTGCCGAAGCGCAGCCGCCGGTAGGTGGTGCCGGCGATGGCCGGGCGGACCGGCATCCACTCGAAGTAGGCCTGCTTGGCGGCGGCCTGGCGGGCCGCCCAGGTGCCCTCGGCGCCCTCGGTGTGGTTCTCGGCGCCGCCGGACCAGGCGTCGTTGGCGATCTCGTGGTCGTCCCAGATGGCCACCACCGGGGCGGCCGCGTGCAGCGCCTGGAGGTCCGGGTCCGTCTTGTAACGACCGTGCCGTATGCGGTAGTCGGCGAGGGTGGTGATCTCGTGCGCGGGGGCGTGGGCGCGCACGGAGGTGCCTCGGGTACCGTACTCGCCCGCCGGGTACTCGTAGATGTAGTCGCCGAGGTGCAGCCAGGCGTCCAGGTCGCCGCGGACGGCGAGGTGGCGGTAGGCGGCGAAGTAGCCCGCCTCCCAGTTGGCGCAGGAGACGACGCCGAAGCGGAGGTTCGCGACCGCCGCGTCGGTGGCGGGGGCGGTGCGGGCGCGGCCGGCCGGGGAGTCGGTGCCACCGGCCGAGAAGCGGAACCAGTAGTCGGTGGCCGGTGCGAGGCCGCGGATGTCGGCCTTGACCGTGTGGTCGGAGGCCGCGGTCGCGGTGGTGGACCCCTTGGCGACGATGTTCATGAACGCCTTGTCCGTGGCCACGGTCCAGCTGACCGGGGTGTCCGGGCCGAGTCCGGAGCCGGGCGTCGCCTCGGCGGTGGGCGTCACGCGGGTCCACAGCAGGATGCCGTCCGGGAGCGGGTCACCGGAGGCGATGCCGTGCAGGAAGGCGGTTGTCTCGGAGGCCGCGAGGGCAGGCAGGGCGCCGGCGAGCGGCGCGGCGAGAACGGCTCCGGCGGCGGCCGCCTTGACGACCGCACGGCGGCGCGGAGTAGGGGAGTTGAGGCCCGTGTCGGGTCTGTGTCGACTGGTCACGGGCGATCAGATTACTGATCGGTAGCGCTTTCGGTAAGGCACGGGTACGCGAAGAGCGGGCGAACCGGCAAGAGTTCGCCCGCTCGTTCTTCGCGCTTTCGTACGACGTCACCGCCTGACGTCGTGTTACTTGGTGACGCCCGCGTCCTTGAGCGCCTTCTCCCACTCGGCGACGGTGCTCGGGTTCTCGATCACCTTGTCGTTGATCTTGATGGTCGGGGTCGACTTGACGTCCTTGGTGTTGTCGAAGGAGTCGCTCATCCTCATCGCCCAGGCGTCGTACGTGCCCTTCTCGACGGCGTCCTGGAACTTCTTGTTGTTCTTCAGCGCGTCCACCGTGTCCGCCACCTTGATCAGGTAGTCGTCCTTGGCCAACTCGTCGCTGGACTCCTCGGGGTGGTACTCCGACGAGTACAGCGCGGACTTGTAGTCGAGGAAGGCCTCGGGGCTGACGTTCAGCGCGGCGCCGAGCGCGCTCAGGGCGTTCTTGGAGCCCTCGCCGCCGAGGTTGCCGTCGAGGAAGGTGCCGAGGGTGAGGGAGAGCTTGTAGTCGCCGTCCTCCATGCCCTTGTTGACGGTCTCGCCGACGGTCTGCTCGAAGGAGGCGCAGGCCGGGCAGCGCGGGTCCTCGTAGAGGTGGACCAGGTTGTCGGACTTTGACTCGCCGACCAGGATCGTGGTGCCGTCCTTGCCGGAGGTGTTGGCCGGGGCGACGACCTCGGCGTCGGCGGCCTCCTCCCACTTGCTCGGCTGGTTGGTCTGGACGACGGCGTAGCCGATGCCGCCGGCCACGGCGAGGACGCCGACGACCGAGCAGGCGACGATGATCTGCCGCCTGACCTTGGCACGCTTGGCCTCACGCTCGCGCTCGACCCGCAGCCGCTCCCGGGCCGCCGTCTTCGCCGCCTGGCTGTTCCGCTTGCTCATGGTGGTGTTCTCCGTGTGGGACGCGCACGGATCGCGTGCGCTTGCTCGGTGGGGGACTGGACGTGCGTCGCTGGTCGCGGTACGCGTTCGCCCGACGCCGTCGGGGTGGAGCGCCGCTGAGGGCGTGGCGGGGGATCGTCGACTGCGCGTGCCTCGTGGCCTGTCGCGCAGTTCCCCGCGCCTCTCAGGGCGCGCCGCGGTGCTGGACGCCTGGTCCGTCAGGCGAAGGCGGCGACGCGCGGCGGGCCACGCCGTCCCAGGGAGTGGGTGAGGAGCCGGTCGCGCGCGGGGGCCGTACGACGCGTGGGGCGCGGGAGCCGGGGGGCCGGTGCGGCGGGCCGCACCGTGCGGGCGGCGGCCGCCAGCAGCAGCGGCCGGAACGTGGTCGCGGCCATCGCGCTCAGCAGCTGGGCCAGGGCCCGCTCGCCGCGGCGCAGCCAGGCGGCCGCGAGCAGGCCGACGCCGACATGGGCGCCGAGCAGCAGCCAGGCGGTCTGCGGGTGCGCGTGCGCCAGGACGGAGGCGACCCGGTCGGTGCCGGCGGTGCCCGCCATCCGCGCGAGCGGTGAGCCCACGTCGCCGCCGCCGCACAGCACGTCCAGGCCGAACGAGCGCAGCGGGCCCGCGACCGGGCCGCCCGCCCGGCCGTAACAGGCGTGCTGGCCCGCGGTGAACACCGTGTCGGCGGCCAGCTCCAGGGGGATCAGCAGCGCGGCGATCCTGCCGAAGCCGCGTTCACGGCCGGCCAGCGCGTACGCGATGACGAACACGGTGGCGGCGATCGCCGCCACCGTGCCCAGCGGCAGCGGGGCCCGGGACAGCAGCACGTGCGACGCGGTGCTGAGCGTCACGACGATCGCCGTGAACAGCGCCGCGCGTACGGCTCTGAGATGTGTCCCGGATATGTCCATAGCGGGGAGAGTGTGTCACGGACTCCCGTAAGGGACTCCTAAAGGGTCCCTGTGAGGTCCTGGGTGGACGGTCGGTCGGTCAGAGGCCGGGAATCCGGCCGTTGCGGAAGAGGTCGACGAAGATCTGGTGGTCGGCACGCGCGCGGGCGCCGTAGGTGTGCGCGAAGTCCACCAGGAGCGGCACGAGGCCGTCCTCGTCGCCCGCGAGGGCCGCGTCGATGGCCCGCTCCGTGGAGAACGGCACCAGGTCGGAGTGGCCCGAGTCGTCGTCGGCGGCCGAGTGCATGGTGGCCGTGGAGCGGCCCAGGTCGGCGACGACCGCGGCGATCTCCTCGGGGTCGTCGATGTCGCCCCAGTCCAGGTCGACGGCGTACGGCGACACCTCGGCGACCAGCTGGCCCGCCCCGTCCAGCTCGGTCCAGCCGAGCCACGGGTCGGCGTGCGCCTGGAGGGCGCGCTGGGAGATCACCGTGCGGTGGCCCTCGTGCTGGAAGTACTCGCGGATCGCCGGGTCGGTGATGTGCCGGGAGACGGCCGGGGTCTGGGCCTGCTTGACGTAGATCACCACGTCGTTCTCCAGGGCGTCGCTGTTGCCCTCCAGCAGGATGTTGTACGACGGCAGGCCGGCCGAGCCGATGCCGATGCCGCGGCGGCCGACGACGTCCTTGACCCGGTACGAGTCCGGGCGGGTCAGCGAGGACTCGGGGAGCGTCTCCAGGTAGCCGTCGAAGGCCGCGAGCACCTTGTAGCGCGTGGCCGCGTCCAGCTCGATGGAGCCGCCGCCCGGGGCGAACCGGCGTTCGAAGTCACGGATGTCGGTCATCGAGTCCAGCAGCCCGAACCGGGTCAGCGAGCGGGCGACACGCAGCGCGTCCAGCAGCGGGCCCTCGGCCGTGTCCAGGGTGAACGGCGGCACCTCGTCGCTCTTGGCGCCGGTGGCCAGCGCGCGCACCCGCTCGCGGTAGGCCGTCGCGTAGATCGTCACCAGCTCGGTGATCTGCTCGTCGCTGAGCGCCTTCGCGTACCCGATGAGGGCTATGGAGGCGGCGAAGCGCTTCAGATCCCAGGTGAAGGGGCCGACGTACGCCTCGTCGAAGTCGTTGACGTTGAAGATCAGCCGGCCGTTCGAGTCCATGTACGTGCCGAAGTTCTCCGCGTGCAGGTCGCCGTGGATCCACACGCGCGAGGTGCGCTCGTCCAGGAACGGCCCGGTGTATGTCCCGTCGTCGCCGCGCCCGGCGCTCTCGGCGTCCAGGTCGTGGTAGAAGAGGCAGGCCGTGCCCCGGTAGAAGGCGAACGCCGAGGCCGCCATCTTCCGGAACTTCACCCGGAACGCGGCCGGGTCGGCGGCGAGCAGCTCGCCGAAGGCGGTGTCGAAGACGGCGAGGATCTCCTCGCCGCGGTGCTCGTCGTCGAGCTGGGGGAACGACATCGCTGGGTGCCTCCTGGTGCGGGTCGTGCGTGACCTGTGGGACGGATGGTGCGCGCACACCGGCACAGCCCGTCCGCCACCTTCCAACGCACGAAGGTACGCGGGAGTGCCCGTCGAGTGTCAGAGCCGGGGCATAGACTTCGACGCTGTCCCCCAGACTGTCCGCAGCCTGTCGGACCCCCGTCGACGTACGTTTTCCTTGGAGGCCGAAGCCGTGTCGAAGCCGCCGTTCACGCACCTGCACGTCCACACCCAGTACTCGCTGCTGGACGGTGCCGCGCGGCTGAAGGACATGTTCAACGCGTGCAACGAGATGGGCATGACGCACATCGCCATGTCCGACCACGGCAACCTCCACGGGGCCTACGACTTCTTCCACAGCGCGAAGAAGGCGGGCGTCACCCCGATCATCGGCATCGAGGCGTACGTCGCCCCCGAGTCCCGGCGCAACAAGCGCAAGATCCAGTGGGGCCAGCCGCACCAGAAGCGGGACGACGTCTCCGGTTCGGGCGGTTACACCCACAAGACGATGTGGGCCGTGAACAAGACGGGTCTGCACAACCTCTTCCGGCTGTCCTCGGACGCGTACGCCGAGGGGTGGCTCCAGAAGTGGCCCCGGATGGACAAGGAGACGATCTCCCAGTGGTCCGAGGGGATCGTCGCGTCCACCGGCTGCCCCTCAGGCGAGCTCCAGACCCGGCTGCGCCTCGGTCAGTACGACGAGGCGCTGAAGGCGGCCGCCGACTACCAGGACATCTTCGGCAAGGACCGCTACTTCCTGGAGCTGATGGACCACGGCATCGAGATCGAGCACCGGGTCCGCGACGGCCTCCTGGAGATCGGCAGGAAGCTCGGCATCCCCCCGCTGGTCACCAACGACTCGCACTACACGTACGCGCACGAGGCGGGCGCCCACGACGCGCTGCTGTGCATCCAGACCGGCAAGAACCTCTCCGACCCCGACCGCTTCAAGTTCGACGGCACCGGCTACTACCTGAAGTCCACGGACGAGATGTACGCCATCGACTCCTCGGACGCCTGGCAGGAGGGCTGCGCCAACACGCTCCTGGTGGCCGAGATGGTCGACACCGACGGCATGTTCGAGAAGCGCGACCTCATGCCCAAGTTCGACATCCCCGAGGGCTTCACCGAGGTCACCTGGTTCAAGGAGGAGGTGCGCCGCGGCATGGAGCGCCGCTTCCCCGGCGGCATCCCCGAGGACCGCCAGAAGCAGGTCGAGTACGAGATGGACGTCATCATCCAGATGGGGTTCCCGGGCTACTTCCTCGTCGTCGCCGACTTCATCATGTGGGCCAAGAACAACGGCATCGCGGTCGGCCCCGGCCGAGGCTCCGCGGCCGGCTCGATCGTCGCCTACGCCATGGGCATCACGGACCTCGACCCCATCCCGCACGGCCTGATCTTCGAGCGGTTCCTCAACCCCGAGCGCGTCTCCATGCCCGACGTCGACATCGACTTCGACGAGCGCAGGCGCGTCGAGGTGATCAGGTACGTGACGGAGAAGTACGGCGCCGACAAGGTCGCCATGATCGGCACCTACGGCAAGATCAAGGCGAAGAACGCCATCAAGGACTCCGCGCGCGTGCTCGGCTACCCGTACGCGATGGGCGACCGCCTCACCAAGGCGATGCCCGCCGACGTCCTCGGCAAGGGCATCGACCTCGACGGCATCACCAACCCCTCGCACCCGCGCTACAGCGAGGCGGGCGAGATCCGCGGGATGTACGAGAACGAGCCGGACGTCAAGAAGGTCATCGACACCGCGAAGGGCGTCGAGGGCCTGGTGCGGCAGATGGGCGTGCACGCCGCCGGTGTGATCATGTCCAGCGAGCCCATCGTCGACCACGCCCCGATCTGGGTGCGGCACACGGACGGCGTGACCATCACGCAGTGGGACTACCCGCAGTGCGAGTCGCTCGGCCTGCTGAAGATGGACTTCCTCGGCCTGCGCAACCTGACGATCATGGACGACGCCGTGAAGATGGTGAAGTCCAACAAGGGCATCGACCTCGACCTGCTCTCCCTGCCGCTCGACGACCCGACGACCTTCGAACTCCTCCAGCGCGGCGACACCCTCGGCGTCTTCCAGTTCGACGGCGGCCCCATGCGCTCGCTGCTGCGCCTGATGAAGCCCGACAACTTCGAGGACATCTCCGCCGTGTCGGCGCTGTACCGTCCCGGCCCGATGGGCATGGACTCGCACACCAACTACGCGCTGCGCAAGAACAAGCTCCAGGAGATCACCCCGATCCACAAGGAGCTGGAGGAGCCCCTCCAAGAGGTCCTGGCCGTCACCTACGGCCTGATCGTCTACCAGGAGCAGGTACAGAAGGCGGCCCAGATCATCGCCGGGTACTCGCTCGGCGAGGCCGACATCCTCCGCCGTGTGATGGGCAAGAAGAAGCCCGACGAACTGGCCAAGAACTTCGTCCTCTTCCAGAAGGGCGCCCGGGACAAGGGCTACAGCGACGAGGCCATCCAGGCCCTGTGGGACGTGCTGGTCCCCTTCGCCGGCTACGCGTTCAACAAGGCGCACTCCGCCGCGTACGGCCTGGTGTCGTACTGGACCGCCTACCTCAAGGCGAACCACCCCGCCGAGTACATGGCAGCCCTGCTGACCTCGGTCAAGGACGACAAGGACAAGTCGGCCGTCTACCTCAACGAGTGCCGCCGCATGGGCATCAGGGTGCTCCCGCCGAACGTCAACGAGTCGGTGCACAACTTCGCCGCCCAGGGCGACGACGTGATCCTCTTCGGCCTGGAGGCCGTGCGCAACGTCGGTACGAACGTCGTCGAGTCGATCATCAAGAGCCGCAAGGCCAAGGGCAAGTACGCGTCCTTCCCCGACTACCTCGACAAGGTCGACGCGACCGCGTGCAACAAGCGCACCACGGAGTCCCTGATCAAGGCGGGCGCGTTCGACAGCCTGGGGCACACCCGCAAGGGCCTCACCGCGCACTTCGAGCCGATGATCGACAACGTGGTCGCGGTCAAACGCAAGGAGGCCGAGGGCCAGTTCGACCTCTTCGGCGGCATGGGCGAGGAGGAGAGCGACGAGCCCGGCTTCGGACTCGACGTCGTCTTCACCGACGAGGAGTGGGACAAGACCTACCTGCTCGCCCAGGAGCGGGAGATGCTCGGTCTGTACGTCTCCGACCACCCGCTCTTCGGCCTGGAGCACGTGCTGTCCGACAAGGCCGACGCGGGCATCGCCCAACTCACCGGTGGTGAGCACGCGGACGGCGCGGTGGTCACCATCGGCGGCATCATCTCGGGATTGCAGCGCAAGATGACCAAACAGGGCAACGCCTGGGCGATCGCGACGGTCGAGGACCTCGCCGGTTCCATCGAGTGCATGTTCTTCCCGGCGACGTACCAGCTGGTGTCGACCCAACTGGTCGAGGACGCCGTGGTGTTCGTCAAGGGCCGCCTCGACAAGCGCGAGGACGTGCCGCGGCTGGTCGCGATGGAGCTGATGGTCCCCGACCTGTCCAACGCGGGCACCAACGCGCCCGTGGTGCTCACCATCCCGGCGGTGAAGGTCACTCCGCCGATGATCAGCCGGCTCGGCGAGATCCTCACCCACCACAAGGGCGACAGCGAGGTGCGGATCAAGCTCCAGGGGCCGACGAAGACGACCGTTCTGCGCCTGGACCGGCACCGGGTGAAGCCGGACCCCGCGTTGTTCGGCGATCTGAAGGTGCTGCTCGGGCCGTCCTGCCTGGCGGGCTGAGGTCCCCCGTCCCGACGTGAGCGAGGGGCGCCTCCGATGCCGGACGCGCCCCTCGTCATCTGCCGGGGCCGCAACGACCCGCTGTGCGGATGTCAGTTGTGGCCGAAACGCTTCTGCCGGCCCTTGCGGGCCACGTCTATCGGCGACGGCTGCGCGGCCTGCTGCTCCGACATCGGCTCCGCCGACTGCTGCTCCGGCTGCCGGGCGGCACGGCCGGTCTGCTGCTGCTTACGGTCACGGTTCTTGTTCTTGGCCATGGTGATCTGCCTCCTGAGGGGGATCTAGGGGCCAGGGCCGGGACCAGATTCACATATGCCGATAACGATCGCATGTCGGACAATTACCGTGTGTGACAGGGCTTGTCGGCGCGAGAGGGGAGCGCGAATACCCGAAACGCCACGCCGAAGATCGAGTTCGGGCCGTTAACCCCCGCGTGGTCGGGCAGACTCGAAGGAAGCCCGAAGCAAACCTCCCGGGAAGAGGGTGAGTCGCGTGGACCGCTGCGTCGTCCTGGTGGACGCCGGGTATCTGCTGGGGGCCGCCGCCAGCCTCCTCGCCGGGGAGCCCTCACGGTCCCGGATCACCGTGGATCACACCGCCCTGATCCAGGGGCTGCGAGAACGCGCCGAGTCCGACACGGAACGGCCGCTGCTGCGCATCTACTGGTTCGACGGCGCCCCCGACCGCGTTCCGCAACCCGAGCACCGCCGACTGCGCGTGATGCCCCGGGTCACGGTCCGCCTCGGCGCGCTCACCCGCAGCGACGGCCGGTGGAACCAGAAGGGCGTCGACGCCGCGATGCACGCCGAGCTCACCGAGCTGGCACGCAACCGCGCCTGCTCCGACATCGTCCTGGTGACCGGCGACGGCGATCTGCTGCCGGGCATGATGGCCGCCAAGGAGCACGGGGTCGCCGTGCACCTGTGGGCCGTACAGGCCGCCGACGGCGACTACAACCAGTCCGAGGACCTGGTCGCCGAGGCCGACGAGCGGCGCGTGCTCGACCGGACGTGGATCACCAAGGCCGTACGCGCCAAGGAACTGGGCGGGATCTGCGCACCGCCGCCCGTACCCCGGCCGGAGATCGCCGCGATCCTGTCCGCGCCGCTGCCCGACTCCACGCTCGCCCCCGCCACCGAGCGGCCCGCCGACGAGCCGCCGCGCACCGCCCCGGCCGCCGCACAGAACGGCGCCGAGGAGCGGGTCCCGGCGCCCAAGGGCGTCCCGACGCCCAAGGACCTGGCCGCGCTGCGCGCCCACGGCCCGCAGCCCCCGCAGCCCGCCACCGCGACCCTGCGCTGGTCCTCCGACAAGGGCTGGGTGGACCGCCCCGGCGTCGCCGCTGAGCCGCCCGAGGTCGCCTCCATGCCGACGCTGGCGCAGTTGACGACGGCGGAGCAGCGGTGGGCCGACCGGGAGGAGGACATCACGACCGTCGGCGGGGACCCGTACGAGGTCGGACAGGTGTTCGCGCGACGGTGGATGGCCCGGCTCGGCGACCAGGCCCACCTGCAGAAGCTGTCCGGGATGTACCCACGGATCCCACACCGGATCGACGGGGAACTGCTGCGGTACGCCGCCCGCTTCGGGCTGCTCGCCCACAAGGACGACCAGATCGACGAGCACGACCGGTACGCGATCCGGGCCGGTTTCTGGCGGGAGATCGACGTCCGTACGGCGGCCGAACCCGCCCCCGCCGTGGAGCAGTGAGCGGTGCCCGGGCGGCTCCGGCGCCGCCCGGCGCCGCCGTGCTCGCGTGCCGTTGCGGTGGGTTCATGCTCAGAGGCGGTTTTCGTGGCGTAGGCCGACCCGGGAGCGTGCCGGGGGTGTGGACCCCGTAGGCTCGTCCCTTGTGAGTACGCGCGCGGCACAGGCCTTCCGGGACAGTGGTGAGGTCGTGTGTGCGGTACGTGGGCTGACCAAGACCTATCCGGCGGTACGGGCCCGGCGCGGGACGCCCGCCACACCAGAGGTCCGGGCCACCGACGACGTGCGGCTCGATGTGCGCCGGGGTGAGATCTTCGGGCTGCTCGGGCCGAACGGCGCCGGCAAGTCCACCCTCGTCCGCCAGCTGACCGGCTTGATGCGGCCCGACAAGGGCAGTGTCGAGATCCTCGGCCACGACATCGTGCGCCACCCGGAGCGGGCCTCACGCATCCTCGCCTACCTCGGGCAGGAGTCCACCGCCCTCGACGAACTGACCGTGGCCCTCGCCGCCGAGACCACCGCGCGGCTGCGCGGACTGGACGCGCGGCCGGCGCGGGCGGAGCGGGACGCCGTGCTGGAGGAGCTGGGGCTCACCGCGATCGCCGGGCGGCCGCTGAAGAAGCTCTCCGGCGGACAGCGGCGGCTGGCCTGCCTCGCCGCGGCGCTGGTGGGGGAGCGGCCGCTGCTCGTGCTGGACGAGCCCACCGCGGCGATGGACCCCGTGGCGCGGCGGGCCGTGTGGTCCGCGGTGGACCGGCGCCGGGCCGAGCGCGGCACGACCGTCGTGCTGGTCACCCACAACGTCATCGAGGCCGAGACCGTGCTCGACCGGGTCGCCGTCCTGGACCAGGGACGCGTGATCGCCTGCGACACCCCTTCCGGGCTGAAGGAGCAGGTCGCCGGTGAGGTGCGGGTCGATCTGGTGTGGCGCGAGCGGGCCCCGCTGGACGTGCCCGAGGTGGCCGCGCTGCGGGACCGGGTCGTGGAGTCCGGGCGGCGCTGGACGCTGCGGCTGGCCCCGGAGGAGGCCCGCGCGGTCGTCTCGACGGTCACCGGCGGGGCCGCCTTCGCCGCATTGGACGACTTCACCCTGACCACGCCGAGCCTGGAGGACGTGTACATGGCGCTCGGCGGGGCGGCGCGGCAGGGGCTGGTCAAGGCATGAGCGTGAGTCGTCGGGCCGTCGCATCCGTACGGAACGGGGGAAACGCCGGAGTGAAACCGCGGAAGGGGAGCAGCGCGACGTGAGTGTCGTACCCGCAGAAGTGCTGCCGGGCAGTGTCCTGGCCGCCGACGGAGCGGCCCGGGGCGCGGCCGAGCTCGCGCCGCCCGCGCGGCTGTGGCCGTCGCTGGCGGCCGTCTACCGGGCGCAGCTGTCCCGGGCGCGGGTGGCGCGGATCCCGCTGCTGTTCGTGGCGACCTTCCAGTCCGTCGGCATCATGATCATGATGCGGGGCGTGGTGGACGGCGGGGGCGAGGCGCAGACCGTGGTGGCCGGCTCGTCGATCGTGGTCGTCGCGTTCGTCGCGCTGAACCTCCTCGCGCAGTACTTCGGGCAACTCAGGGCCACCGGCGGGCTCGACCACTACGCCACGCTGCCGGTGCCGCCGGCCGCGGTGGTGCTGGGAGCCGCGGGGGCGTACGCGTCCTTCACCGTGCCGGGGACGCTGGTGACCGCCGTCTTCGGATGCGTGCTGTTCGGGTTGCCGATGGCCAACCTGTGGGTCCTGCTGGCCGTGATCCCGCTGGCCGGGGCCGCGCTGGCCGGGCTCGGGGCCGCCCTCGGGCTGCTCGCGCCGCGGCCGGAGCTGGCCACGCTGCTGGGGCAGCTCGGGATGTCGGCGGCGCTGCTGCTGGGCGTGCTGCCGCCGGACCGGATGCCGGAGATCGTGCGGTTCGCCCGGGATCTGCTGCCGTCGACGTACGGGGTGGAGGCGTACGCGCGGACCTTCGCCGCGCAGCCCGACTGGGCCCGGGTGGCCGCGGACCTCGCCGTGTGCGCCGGGGTCGGGGTGATCTCGCTGGCGGTCGCCACCTGGGCGTACCGCCGGGCCGCCGTCCGGTGACGCACGCCACGGACGGGCCTGGCACGATGTCAGGGTGACAGCACCGTTGACGCCACCACCGCCGCCGCATGAACAGTCCTCGCACCGTGCGTGGCCCCCGGCCGGGGCCGGACACGGTGCGGGTGGGCACGCTCACGCCGTCGCTCACGGAAGCGCCCAGGCGAGCAAGGGTGAGGACGGGCCCGGGATGAAGACCGAGCTGCGGGAGGCCACCGTGATCACGGTGGTCCTGGCGCTGTGCGGGGTGCTGCTCGGGGTGCTGTGGGACTGGCTGGCGCCACGAGTGCCGCTGGTCGGTGACGTGGTGAGCGGGACGTGGGTCGTCTACCTCAAGGACACCGAGGGGGAGCAGTCGATCGGGGTCGACGGAACGTTCACTCTCCTCGCGCTGGCGTTCGGTGCGGTGAGCGCGTTCGTGGTGTTCCTGGTGCGGCGGCGCGGGGGTGCGCCGCTCGTGGTCGCGCTGGGCCTCGGCGGGCTGCTCGGGTCGCTGCTCGCCTGGCGGCTGGGCGTATGGCTCGGGCCCGGGCAGGACGTGCTGGCGCACGCCAAGGACGTGGGCAAGGGGGTGACCTTCTCGGCGCCGCTGGAGCTGGCGGCGAAGGGGGCGCTGCTGGCCTGGTCGTTCTCGGGACTGCTGGTGCACCTGGGGCTGACGGCGTTGTTCGGGCCCCGGGATCCCGAGCCGGTGGGGTACGGGCCGCACGGAGAGGCCCGGTAGCTCGCACAGCCGGCCGGACCGACCGTGAGAGGGCTGGGACACGGCTCCGGCGGCCCCGGCGACGGGCGCCGGCCCCTACGACGGACGCCGGCCATGGTTGGCCCGGCGTTTCCGTATGCGCCACTTGCGTTTCCGGGTCTTCTTCGACATGTCCTGTCCGCTTGACCGAGAAAGGACATCCCGTCGAGAGGTCAGGCGCGGCCGATGGGGGCCAGGGTCGCCTCGGTGAGCCCGGCCAGGTCCTGAGGCGACAGCTCCACCTCCAGGCCGCGGCGGCCCGCCGAGACGCAGATCGTGGCGTGGGCGGCGGCCGAGCCGTCCAGGACGGTGACGAGCTTCTTGCGCTGTCCGAGAGGCGAGATGCCACCCCGGACGTAGCCCGTGGTGCGTTCCGCCAGGGCCGGGTCGGCCATCGCCGCCTTCTTGCCGCCCACCGCCACCGCCAGCGCCTTCAGATCCAGCGTGCCCGCCACCGGGACCACCGCGACCGTCAGGGTGCCGTCGACGTCCGCCACCAGCGTCTTGAAGACGCGGTCCGGTGAGACGCCCATCGCCTGTGCCGCCTCCTCGCCGTAGGAGGGGTGGGACGGGTCGTGGTCGTAGGAGTGGATCGTGAAGTCCACGCCCGCCGCCGTCAGCGCCACCGTCGCGGGCGTGCCGCCGGACTGCTGGTTCTTCTTCGGCTTCTTCGCCATCCGGGCTGTTCCCCAGGTCGTCGCAGGTCAGTTCAGGCTCGTCGGTGCCCGCGTCAGCTCCGACGCCGGCAGTGACGGCAGGCTACGGATGATGGCCGTCTCGGAGCGAAGGAGTTTCAGCTCGTCGCGCAGCCGGGACGCGGTGTCCGGCGCCTGGAGCAGCCGCTGCTTGGTGGGGGTGTCCAGCATCACCGCGGCCGCCACCAGGTACGACACCACCGACGGCTCGTCCGGCAGGTCGCCGCCCGTCGACAGCGAGCGCTCGCGTGCTCCCGCCAGCCGCTTCTGGTACTGCCGGAACGCCCGCAGCACCCCCTCGGCCAGCGCCCCCGCCTCGTCGCCCGGCTCCTCCGGCAGCTCCTCCAGCTCCGCCGTGAGGAACGGCCCCGACGCGTTCACCGACAGCAGCCGCACCCGGGTCGTCCCGGTCGCCAGCACCTCGAACGTGCCGTCGGCCCGCTCCCGGATCGTCGCCGCGTCGGCCACGCAGCCCACGCCGTGGAACGCCTTGGCCGGATCGGCGCCGAAGCCGGCCGCCGAGCCCCGCTCGGGCACCGACGTCGGGTCGGGCAGGCCGGGCTCGCTGGCCGCGACCTCGTGGCCGTCGCGGATCGTCACGACGGCGAAGCGGCGCGATTCGTCCTCGGGGGTCTTCAGGAGCGTGCGCATCATGGCGCGGTAGCGCTCCTCGAAGATGTTCAAGGGGAGCACCAGCCCCGGGAACAGCACTGTGTTCAGGGGGAAGAGCGGCAGCCGGACGGTGGTCACGACGCTAGAGCCTAATGGTCGCCGGACCGTACCCGTCCGCCCCGCCCACTCCCTGGGCACCGCGGAGCGCCCTAATTGCGCCGCAGCAGCCGTGTCGCCCCCGCCGCGACCGTCGTGGCGAGGATCCAGCCGAGCAGGACCAGAGCGGCGGCGAGCCACTGCCAGCCGCCGTCCAGATGCCAGAAACCCATCTGGCCCAGGTCGATCACCGGCAGCAGCAGGTCGAGGGCGAACAGGGCGGGGTTCCACGGCGGCTCGCCGGTGCTGGTGCCGGTCCGGGGCCGCCCGGCGGACGCGAAGGCCAGCGAGCCCGCCGCCCACAGCACCGCCATCCACACCGCGGCCCGCCCCGGCCGGTACCCGTAGGCCACCGCCAAGTCCTGCGCGTACCCCCAGAGCTTCCCGGTCGGCGGCAGGGTCTCGCGGCGGCGGCGGTGCTTGGCGAGCAGCACCTCGCGCGCGTCCTCGTCCTCGCCGCTCGCGCGCAGCACGGCGGCGAGCCGCTCATACGGCTCCGGGTGGTACTCGGCGGTCGCCGCGGCCACCCAGGCCAGCCGCCGGGCCAGCGGGAACGACCCCTGGGGCACCAGGTTCTCGTAGACGAAGCCCCGCATGGCCAGATTGCCGATGCCGGGCCAGCTGCCCGCCCGGTCGACGAGGTTGATCGTCCGTGCGCCGGACAGCACCACCTTGCCACGCTGCGGCCGCTCCCCGAGGAAGCGCAGCTCGGGAGCCTGCACCCGGCGCAGGGACAGTTCCTGGTCATCGGTGAAGGTGAACCGGGCGCGTTCCAGGTCGACCGCGTCCCCGAACCGGCCGTCGTCGAGGCGCACCCCGCCCTGGCACTCGAAGTGCTGGATCCGGGTCCCGCGCGCGGGTGTGCGTCCGGCCAGCTGCGGGCCGCCGACGCCCGCCGGGGAGAGGTACAGCGTGCGCCCCACGGTCAGCTGCGGGGCGTTCAGCGCCTGCCGGGTGTACGGATTGCGCAGTCGGGCCCCGCGCAGGCTGAGCGAGACGCCCACGTTCGCGCTGCGCAGGCTCAGCTCGCCGTGCGACTCCAGCATCTCGGCCTGGAGGTCCTGGCCGACGGTGATGCCGTCCGCGGAGATCGAGCGACCGGTGCGGTCCCGGTGTACGACGGCCTGGTTGAGCAGCAGGTCCGTGCCGATGTGCGCGTCGGTCAGCCGGACGCCGCCCAGGAACCGGCAGCGCGGCAGATGCAGATCACCCTCGGTGTTCACCCGGGCGGCCTCCAGCCGCGGCACCGAGCAGTTCACCAGCCGTACGGTCCTGAACCGGGCCTCCGGCATCAATATCTCCCGCTCGAAGCGGCAGCTCCGCAGCTCGACGTACGGCACCACCGCGCCGCCCGCGAGGTCCAGGCTGCCGCTGATCTGCACGCCGGTCAGCTTCAGCGCGGACACCCGGCCCGCCAGGGCGGGCGGCCCGTCCAGGAGCAGCCAGCACACGATGCGCGCCCGCACGGTCCGTCCGGGCCCCCAGGGGTGCCGGCCGTGCGGATCGTCCACCACGGTGTCCCCGCTGCTCAGGTCGTACACGCTGCCGTTGCGGAAGGCCTGCCACATACCGGCCTCGGCGGCGTTCAGATCGTCCGGCAGTTCCCCGTCCCGGAGGCCGGCACCGTCGGTCACGGTGTTCCCTCCCTCCCCTGCTACTCACGGGTTTCGTACTGCCGTTCATGCCCGCTGGGTGACGCGCCGAACACGCCAGGTGAAGGTGATCTTCCAGGTGGTTGCACACAGCGTGAGCGGGGTCTCGTATCAGCCATTGATACGCGCGGACGGCGCCCCGTCCGGGTCTGCGAGAATTGGGTGTGTGATCTCCCGAATCGATCTGCGCGGCGACGCCCTCCCGGAGGGTCCCGCCCTGCGCGACCTGCTGCCCCGAGCCGACTTCGACGTTGCGGCCGCCCTGGAGAAGGTGCGTCCGATCTGCGAGGCCGTGCATCATCGGGGCGACGCGGCGCTGATCGACTTCGCCGAGAAGTTCGACGGCGTCAAGCTCGACCGGGTGCGGGTGCCCGCCGCGGCGCTCGCCCGCGCGTTGGAGGAGCTCGATCCGGCCGTGCGCGCGGCCCTGGAGGAGTCCATCCGGCGGGCCCGCCTCGTCCACCGGGAGCAGCGCCGCACCAGCCACACCACCAAGGTCGTGCCCGGCGGCTCGGTCACCGAGAAGTGGGTGCCGGTCGAGCGGGTCGGCCTGTACGCGCCGGGTGGCCGCTCCGTCTACCCGTCGTCCGTGGTCATGAACGTCGTGCCCGCCCAGGAGGCCGGCGTCGAGTCGATCGCGCTCGCCTCCCCGGCGCAGGCGGAGTCCGGCGGGCTGCCGCACCCCACGATCCTCGCCGCGTGCGCCCTGCTCGGCGTCGACGAGGTGTACGCGGCCGGCGGCGCGACGGCCGTGGCGATGTTCGCCTACGGCACCGAGTCCTGCGCGCCCGCCAACATGGTCACCGGCCCGGGCAACATCTGGGTCGCCGCGGCCAAGCGCTTCTTCACCGGCAGGATCGGCATCGACGCCGAGGCCGGCCCGACCGAGATCGCCGTGCTGGCCGACGCCACCGCCGACCCGGTGCACGTCGCGTCCGACCTGATCAGCCAGGCCGAGCACGACCCGCTGGCGGCGGCGGTGCTGGTCACCGACTCCGCCGAGCTGGCCGACGCGGTGGAGCGCGAGCTGGAGCCGCAGGTCGCGGCCACCAAGCACATCGACGACCGGATCGTCCCGGCCCTCAAGGGCAGGCAGTCCGCGATCGTCCTGGTCGACGGCATCGACGAGGGCCTGCGGGTGGTCGACGCCTACGGCGCCGAGCACCTGGAGATCCAGACGGCCGACGCCGCCGCGGTGGCCGAACGGGTCCGCAACGCCGGCGCGATCTTCGTCGGCCCCTGGGCGCCGGTCACGCTCGGCGACTACGCGGCCGGGTCCAACCACGTCCTGCCCACCGGCGGCTGCGCCTGCCACTCCTCGGGCCTGTCCGTGCAGTCCTTCCTGCGAGGTATCCACATCGTCGACTACACGCGGGACGCGCTGGCCGAGGTCGCGCACCACGTGGTGACGCTGGCGGAGGCGGAGGACCTGCCCGCGCACGGCGCGGCGATCAAGGCCCGGTTCGACTGGAAGGTACCCGTGGGCAAGTGACTGGCATCGACGATCTCCCCGTACGGGACGAGCTGCGCGGCAAGTCCCCCTACGGCGCGCCCCAACTGGACGTGCCCGTACGGCTGAACACCAACGAGAACCCCTACCCCCTGCCCGAGCCGCTGGTCGAACGGATCGCCGAGCGGGTCCGCGAGGCGGCCCGGAACCTCAACCGCTACCCCGACCGCGACGCGGTCGAGCTGCGCACCCGGCTCGCCGCCTACCTGACCACGACCTCGGGACACGAGGTCGGTCCCGCCGAGGTCTGGGCGGCCAACGGCTCCAACGAGGTCATCCAGCAGCTGCTGCAGACCTTCGGCGGACCGGGCCGCACGGCCCTCGGCTTCGAGCCGTCGTACTCGATGCACGGCCTCATCGCGCGCGGGACGGGCACCGGCTGGATCTCCGGTCCCCGGCAGGCCGACTTCTCCATCGACGCCGCGGCCGCCGAGAAGGCGATCGCCGAGCACCGGCCCGACGTCGTCTTCGTCACCACCCCCAACAACCCCACCGGCAACGCGGTCCCGCGCGAGACGGTGGTGGCCCTCTACGAGGCCGCACAGGCGGCGAAGCCGTCGATGGTGGTCGTGGACGAGGCGTACGTCGAGTTCAGCCACGGCGCCTCGCTGCTGCCGCTGCTGGAGGGCCGCCCGCATCTGGTGATCTCCCGGACCATGTCCAAGGCCTTCGGCGCGGCCGGCCTGCGCCTCGGCTATCTGGCCGCGGCCCCGGCCGTCGTCGACGCCGTGCAACTCGTACGGCTGCCCTACCACCTGTCGGCGGTCACCCAGGCGACCGCCCTGGCCGCCCTGGAGCACACCGGCACACTGCTCGGATACGTCGAGCAGTTGAAGGCCGAGCGGGACCGGCTGGTCGCCGAACTGCGCGCGATCGGCTACGACGTCACCGAGTCGGACGCCAACTTCGTGCAGTTCGGCCGGTTCGCCGACGCCCACGAGGCCTGGCAGAGGATCCTCGACCGGGGCGTCCTGGTCCGGGACAACGGCGTACCGGGGTGGCTGCGGGTCACCGCCGGGACGCCGGACGAGAACGACGCGTTCCTCGACGCGGTCCGTGAGTTGAAGAAGGAGCAGAGTTCATGAGCCGCGTGGGACGCGTGCAGCGCACGACCAAGGAGACATCGGTCGTCGTCGAGATCGACCTCGACGGCACCGGCAAGGTCGACGTGTCGACCGGGGTCGGCTTCTACGACCACATGCTCGACCAGCTCGGCCGGCACGGTCTGTTCGACCTGACCGTGAAGACCGAGGGCGACCTCCACATCGACTCGCACCACACCATCGAGGACACCGCCCTCGCGCTGGGCGCCGCCTTCAAGCAGGCGCTCGGCGACAAGGTGGGGATCTACCGCTTCGGCAACTGCACGGTGCCCCTGGACGAGTCCCTCGCCCAGGTCACCGTCGACCTGTCCGGCCGCCCCTACCTCGTGCACACCGAGCCCGAGAAGATGGCGCCGATGATCGGCGAGTACGACACGACGATGACCCGGCACATCCTGGAGTCGTTCGTCGCCCAGGCGCAGATCGCGCTGCACGTGCACGTGCCCTACGGGCGCAACGCGCACCACATCGTGGAGTGCCAGTTCAAGGCGCTGGCCCGGGCCCTGCGCTACGCCTGCGAGCGCGACCCGCGCGCGGCCGGCATCCTCCCGTCGACGAAGGGCGCGCTGTGACCGGCACCTCCACGCTGCTGATCGTCGTCGGCCTCTTCCTGGTCGGCGGCATCGTCTCCTTCGTCAAGCAGCAGATGCCCAAGGGCCTGATCGTGCTGCTCTCCATCGGCGCCGCGATGTGCCTGGTCGCGGGCGTCCTGCGGTTGGAGGTGTGGAATTGAGCGCCCCCAGGAGCGTCGTCGTCCTCGACTACGGCTTCGGCAACGTGAGGTCGGCCGAGCGCGCCCTCGCGCGCGTGGGAGCCGACGTCGAGATAACCCGTGACTTCGACAAGGCCATGAACGCCGACGGCCTGCTGGTGCCGGGCGTCGGCGCCTTCGCCGCCTGCATGGCCGGCCTGCGTGAGGCCCGCGGCGACTGGATCATCGACCGGCGGCTGGCCGGCGGGCGCCCCGTGATGGGTATCTGCGTGGGCATGCAGATCCTCTTCGCCCGGGGCATCGAGCACGGCGTCGAGACCGAGGGCCTCGACGAGTGGCCCGGCGCGGTCGAGCCGCTGCAGGCCGAGATCGTGCCGCACATGGGCTGGAACACCGTGGAGGCACCGGCCGGCTCCGAGCTGTTCGCCGGCCTGGACGCCGACGCCCGCTTCTACTTCGTGCACTCCTACGCCGTACAGGACTGGACCCTGGAGACGGCGAACCCGGCGATGCGCGCACCGCTCGTCACCTGGTCCACGCACGGCAAGCCCTTCGTGGCCGCCGTGGAGAACGGCGCCCTGTGGGCCACGCAGTTCCACCCCGAGAAGTCCGGCGACGCCGGCGCGCAGCTGCTCACCAACTGGATCGGAACCCTGTAGAGACATGGCCAAGCTCGAACTCCTCCCCGCCGTCGACGTCCGCGACGGCCAGGCCGTCCGCCTCGTGCACGGCGAGTCCGGCACGGAGACCTCGTACGGCTCCCCGCTGGAGGCCGCCCTCGCCTGGCAGCGGGCGGGCGCCGAGTGGCTGCACCTGGTCGACCTGGACGCCGCCTTCGGCACCGGCGACAACCGCGCGCTGATCGCCGAGGTCACCGGGGCGATGGACATCAAGGTGGAGCTGTCCGGCGGCATCCGCGACGACGACACCCTCGCCGCGGCCCTCGCCACCGGCTGCACCCGCGTGAACCTCGGCACGGCGGCCCTGGAGACCCCCGAGTGGGTCGCCAAGGTCATCGCCGAGCACGGCGACAAGATCGCGGTCGGTCTCGACGTCCGCGGCACGACGCTGCGCGGCCGCGGCTGGACCCGCGACGGCGGCGACCTCTACGAGACGCTGGAGCGCCTCAACAAGGAGGGCTGCGCGCGGTACGTCGTCACCGACATCGCCAAGGACGGCACGCTCCAGGGCCCGAACCTGGAGCTGCTGAGGAACGTCTGCGCGGCGACCGACCGCCCTGTCGTGGCCTCCGGCGGCGTGTCCTCGCTGGACGACCTGCGGGCGATCGCCGGGCTCGTGCCCCTCGGTGTCGAGGGCTCCATCGTCGGGAAGGCGCTGTACGCCAAGGCGTTCACCCTGGAAGAGGCCCTGGAGGCCACCTCTTGAAACTGGAGGCCACCTCTTGAAGAAGGACACAGTGTCATGACGTCCGATGCCGTGCGGCGGGTGCTGAGCGGGAGCCCCTGGGAGGAGTCCTTCGGTTTCGCACGCGCCGTCGCGGCGGGTGACCGGGTGCTGGTGGGAGGCACGACGTCCTTCAAGGGCGATGTGCTGTACGGCGAGGGCGACCCCTACGAACAGGCCAAGGTGGCCTTCACCAGCGCGATCGAGGCGATCGCCGAGTTCGGGCTCGGAGTCGGGTCCGTGATCCGCACCCGGATGTACCTGACGCATCCGCGGGACGTGGACGAGGTGGGCCGCGCCCACAAGGAACTCTTCGACACGGTGCGGCCGGTGTCCACCCTCCTCGTGGTGGAGGGCTTCGTGGACCCGCGCATCCTGGTCGAAGTCGAAGTAGAGGCATGCAGAGGAGCCGAGCAGTCATGACCCTGGCGGTCCGAGTCATCCCCTGCCTGGACGTGGACAACGGCCGGGTCGTCAAGGGCGTCAACTTCCAGAACCTGCGCGACGCGGGCGACCCCGTCGAGATGGCCAAGGTGTACGACGCCGAGGGCGCCGACGAGCTGACGTTCCTGGACATCACCGCGTCCCTGGGCAACCGGGAGACCACGTACGACGTGGTGCGCCGCACCGCCGAGCAGGTGTTCATCCCGCTGACGGTCGGCGGTGGCGTGCGCACCGCCGAGGACGTGGACCGGCTGCTGCGGGCGGGCGCCGACAAGGTGGGCGTCAACACGGCCGCCATCGCGCGGCCCGACGTGATCCGCGAGATCGCCGAGCGCTTCGGCCGCCAGGTGCTGGTCCTGTCGGTCGACGCCCGCCGCACCGCCTCGGGCTCCTTCGAGGTCACCACCCACGGCGGTCGCCAGGGCACCGGCATCGACGCCGTCGAGTGGGCGCACCGGGCCGCCGAGCTGGGCGCCGGCGAGATCCTGCTCAACTCGATGGACGCGGACGGCACCAAGGACGGCTACGACCTGGAGATGATCGCCGCGGTCCGCAAGCACGTCACCGTGCCGGTGATCGCCTCCGGCGGCGCGGGCAGGCTGGCCGACTTCCCGCCGGCCATCGGGGCGGGCGCGGACGCCGTCCTCGCGGCGTCGGTGTTCCACTTCGGCGATCTGCGGATCGGCGAGGTCAAGGAGACGCTGCGGACGGCGGGCCACCCCGTACGGTGAGCCCGGCCGCCGGTCCCGTCTCAGATGCCGAGCTGCCTGCTCTCCTCCAGCTTCGTGATCGCGTCCGCGTCGCCGTCGACGTCCACCTTGGCGGCGTTCTGCCGGCCGTAGAGGAACAGCAGCAGCTCCGACGGCTCACCCGTCACCGTGACGACCGGGGTGCCGCGGTGGGCGACCGTCGTCTGACCGTCGGGACGGCGCAGCACCAGGCCCGTGGGGACCGCGCGGCCCATCAGCCGGGCGGTGCGCTCCAGCCGGGACCACAGGGCGTCCTGGAAGACCGGGTCGAGCTCGCGGGACGTCCAGTCGGCCTGTGCGCGGCGGACGTCCTCGGCGTGGACGTAGAACTCGATGGTGTTCGACATCTCGTCGATCTGCTTGAGCTGGAAGGGTGAGAAGCGCGGCGGGCCGGAGCGGATGAGCTGGATCAGCTCCTCGTACGGCTTGTCCGTGTACTCCTCCATCACCTTCTCCAGGCGGGGCGCGAGCTGCTTGATCACCAGGCCGCCGGCGGCGTCCGGGCGGCGCTCGCGCACGACCACGTGCGCTGCCAGGTCCCGGGTCAGCCAGCCCTCGCACAGGGTGGTGGCGTCCGGACCGGCGGTCTCCAAGAGGTCGGCGAGGAGAAGCCGTTCACGCTTGGCAAAGGTCGACATGCAGTCAGCCTACGACCGCGTATCCGTACCGCCCAGTGGACGGCATCCGGGACTGTCGGTGCGGCGCGGCACAATGGCACCCATGACCAGTACGCCGCCCGCCCGTCACCTCGACCCCGAGATCGCCGCGCGCCTCAAGCGCAGCGCGGACGGGCTCCTGCCCGCCATCGCCCAGCAGTACGACACCGGTGAGGTGCTGATGCTGGGCTGGATGGACGACGAGGCCCTGCATCGCACGCTGACGACGGGCCGCTGCACGTACTGGTCGCGCAGCCGCGGGGAGTACTGGGTCAAGGGCGACACCTCCGGCCACTTCCAGTGGGTGAAGTCCGTCGCCCTCGACTGCGACGCCGACACCGTGCTCGTCCAGGTCGACCAGGTCGGCGCCGCCTGCCACACCGGCGCGCGCACCTGCTTCGACGCCGACGTGCTGCTCAAGGACGCCGACCACGGCGCGCCCGCCCGGGATCAGTAAGGTCAGCCGCCATGGACCTCGAGACCTTCCGCAAGCTTGCCTCCGACCGCCGCGTCATCCCCGTCACGCGCAAGCTCCTCGCCGACGGCGACACACCGGTCGGGCTCTACCGCAAGCTCGCCGCCGAGCGCCCCGGCACGTTCCTGCTGGAGTCCGCGGAGAACGGCCGCTCCTGGTCCCGCTACTCGTTCGTCGGCGTCCGCAGCGCCGCCACGCTCACCGAGCGGGACGGCCGGGTGCACTGGCTGGGCGAGCCCCCCGTGGGCGTCCCCGTCGACGGCGACCCGCTGGCCGCCCTGCGCGCCACCATCGAGGCCCTGCACACGCCTCACCAGGAGGGCCTGCCGCCCTTCACCGGCGGCATGGTCGGCTACCTCGGATACGACATCGTCCGCCGCCTGGAGAAGATCGGCCCCGGTGAGCGGGACGACCTGAAGCTGCCCGAGCTGACCATGCTGCTGACCAGCGACCTCGCGGTGATGGACCACTGGGAGGGCTCGGTGCTGCTGATCGCCAACGCGATCAATCACAACGACCTCGACACCGGCGTGGACGAGGCCTACGCCGACGCCGTGGTCCGCCTCGACGCCATGGAGGCCGATCTCACGCGCGCGGTGGCCCAGCCGCCGGCCGTGCTGCCGCCCTCCGAGCTGCCGGAGTACAGCGCGCTGTGGGGCGGGCCCGACTTCCACGCGGCCGTCGAGGACGTCAAGGAGCGCATCCGGGCCGGGGAGGCCTTCCAGGTCGTGCCGTCGCAGCGGTTCGAGACGCCGTGCACGGCGAGCGCGCTGGACGTCTACCGGGTGCTCAGGGCCACGAACCCCTCGCCCTACATGTACCTGCTCCGCCTCGAGGGCTTCGACGTGGTCGGCTCCTCGCCCGAGGCGCTGGTCAAGGTCGAGGACGGGCGGGCGCTGGTGCACCCCATCGCCGGCACCCGGCCGCGGGGCGCCACCCCGCAGGAGGACCAGACGCTCGCCGAGGAGCTGCTCGCCGACCCCAAGGAGCGCGCCGAGCACCTCATGCTGGTCGACCTCGGCCGCAACGACCTCGGCAGGGTCTGTGAACCCGGCTCGGTGGAGGTCGTCGACTTCATGTCCGTCGAGCGGTACTCGCACGTCATGCACATCGTCTCCACGGTCACGGGCCGGGTCTCGGCGGGCCGCACCGCCTTCGACGTGCTGACGGCCTGCTTCCCGGCGGGCACCCTCTCCGGCGCGCCCAAGCCGCGCGCGATGCAGATCATCGACGAACTGGAGCCGTCCCGGCGCGGGCTGTACGGCGGCTGCGTCGGCTATCTCGACTTCGCCGGCGACTCCGACACGGCCATCGCCATCCGCACGGCCTTGCTGCGCGACGGCACCGCGTACGTGCAGGCGGGCGCGGGCATCGTCGCGGACTCCGACCCGATCGCCGAGGACACGGAGTGCCGCAACAAGGCGGCGGCGGTCCTGCGCGCGGTCCACACGGCGAACCGGCTCGCACAATAGGGCGCTTCTCACGTGAACCCCGGGTGACGCTTCACGCTCCGGGCAGGCGATAGTGGAGTACGTGACTGCTGCTCCTCACCCCCGTACCGAAGCCCCCGGCATCGCGCGTGCCGGGCGCCGGAGTCTTGCCCTCGCCCTGACGAGCGGTGCGCTCGGCGCGACAGTGGCGCTGCTGGCCACCCGTCAGCAGTGGTCGCAGGGCACCGCGTCGGTGGCCGGTGGCGCCTTCCCGCTGACCGCCCGGGGCAGTGATGTGACCGGCGTCCCGGCGGCCCTCGCCATAGTGGGCCTCGCCGCGCTGGTCGCCGTCTTCGCCGTCCGCCGGGCCGGCCGCTTCCTGGTGGCCGGGCTGCTCGCGCTCTGCGGCGCCGGCACCGTCGCCGCCGCCCTGTACGGCGCCTCGGACAGCTCCGCGCTCGACGAGAAGGCCGCGCAGGCCTCCGGGGACACCTCCGCCACCGTCCAGGCCCTCACCCACACCGCGTGGCCGTACGCCGCGGCCGTGGGCGGCGCCCTCATCCTGCTGGCCGGGCTGCTCGCCCTGCGCTACGGCCGCCTGTGGCCCGCGATGTCCGGCCGCTACGAGCGCGGCGGCGCCCCCCGCCCGCGCCGCAGCGCCCCGGCCGTCGACCCCGACCGGCCCGAGGACCTCTGGAAGGCCCTCGACCGCGGCGAGGACCCGACCGGTACCGGCCCGGCGTAGCCTCCGGTCAGCCGTCCCGGTGTGGCGAAAGAGACGCACCCGGAATGAGCCCCCCGCGCCGCAAGGGGGTGCGCGTGCGGGACAATGAATGTCGAGCGTCAGGCTCACACACGCATACAGCAACGAGGAGCAAGCAATGGCGGACAGCAGCCACGGGCACGGTCACACCCCCGCCGCCTGGACCGGTGTCATGATCATCTTCATCGGTTTCTGCGTCGCGGGCGCCTTCATGGTGATGGCCAACCCGCTCGGCTTCTGGGGTGGCATGGCGATCATCGTCCTGGGCGGTGTCATCGGCGGAATCATGCGCGCGATGGGCCTCGGCGCGCCCAAGGCGCAGCCCCTCAAGATGGCCTCCGGCGCGACGCAGTCCGAGTCCGAGCGGACCGTGACCACGCGCGAGCCGGTCGCCGTCGAGAGCTGATCCTTCCCTTACGGCCTTCCTCCGCCGCGACCTCGTCGAGGGGCGGCCCGGCACTGCACGGGCCGCCCCTCGCGCACGTCCGCGTGAGGGCCGGGCACAATGCGGGGCATGAACGCTGACAGCCGCAGCACCCGCGCCGGACGGCTGGCCGCCCCCGCCGGCGTCCTCGTGGCCGTCGCCGCCGCCTTCGCCTACGTGGGCGCCGTGGACCCCGACGAACCCGGCCACTACCCCGTCTGCCCTCTGCTGCGCGTCACCGGCCTGTACTGCCCCGGCTGCGGCGGCCTGCGCAGCGCGCACGCCTTCGTGCACGGTGACCTACCCGCGGCGCTGCACGCGAACGCCGTGGCCGTCGCCGGCTACCTGCTCTTCGCCGCGCTGTGGACCGTATGGGTGGTCCGCGCGGCGCGCGGCCGTCCGCCGCGGCTCGATCCGCGGCCCGCGGTCATGTGGACCGTGGGCGCGTTGCTGCTGCTCTTCACGGTTGTCCGGAACCTGCCCTTCGGTGGCTGGCTCCACCCTTGATCAACTGGCGGATGTCCAGGTAGTGGGACCGCCGTCAACCGGATGCGAGGCCTACGCCCGGCTCCGGATACCATCGCAGTGACCACCGGTTTTCTTCTTCGGTGCCGCTTGAACAGTCAACCGTCTGGAAGGGGGCCACTCGCGTGAGTGTGCTCGACGAGATCATCGACGGAGTCCGTGCCGACCTCGCGGAGCGGCAGGCGCGCGTGAGCCTCGACGAGCTCAAGGAGCGCGCGGCGAAGGCCCCCGCGGCCAAGGACGGACTGGCCGCCCTGCGCGGCGACGGCGTCAAGGTCATCTGCGAGGTCAAGCGGTCCAGCCCCTCCAAGGGCGCGCTGGCCGCGATCGCCGACCCGGCCGGCCTCGCGGCGGACTACGAGGCGGGCGGCGCGGCCGTCATCTCCGTCCTCACCGAACAGCGCCGCTTCGGCGGCTCCCTCGCAGATCTGGAGGCGGTCCGCGCGCGCGTGGACATCCCCGTCCTGCGCAAGGACTTCGTCGTCACCTCGTACCAGCTGTGGGAGGCCCGGGCGTACGGCGCCGACCTCGTGCTGCTGATCGTCGCGGCCCTCGACCAGCCCGCCCTGGAGTCCCTGATCGAGCGGGCGGTGTCCATCGGGCTCACCCCGCTCGTCGAGGTGCACGACGAGGACGAGATCGACCGCGCGGTCGACGCGGGCGCCAAGCTCATCGGCGTCAACGCGCGCAACCTCAAGACGCTGGAGGTCGACCGCGGCACCTTCGAGCGGATCGCCCCGGAGATCCCGGAGGGCGTCGTCAAGATCGCCGAGTCCGGCATCCGCGGCCCGCACGACCTGATCGCCTACGCCAACGCGGGCGCGGACGCCGTGCTCGTCGGCGAGTCCCTCGTCACCGGCAAGGACCCGAAGACGGCGGTGTCCGACCTGGTGGCGGCGGGTGCCCACCCCGCGCTGCGGCACGGCCGGGGCTGATCCGCCGGTAGGCTTGGCCACGATGACGACCACGACGACCACCCCGGACCGGCACGCCCGCCTCGCGCGTGGCTGCCGCCCCCGAGGCTGCCGCGCCCCCGCCCGCCGGGTGCACGGCCGCCGGGTCCGCTACGTCATCGGTGACGAACCCGGCCAGGTGAACGGCCGTCGATGGCAGCGCCCCCTCGGGGGCGCGGGGAACTGCGTGACAAGCCGCAGCCGGCCGTCGGCCGCCTGAGAACACCCCGCTCCCACGGCGATTAGTGCACTCCACCGACTCACCGTGAGGTTTCCGCATGCCCAGCCAGTTCTTCATCCCCGACCCGGAGGGTCGAACCCCCAGCGCCGAGGGCTACTTCGGCGCGTTCGGCGGCAAGTTCATCCCGGAGGCCCTCGTCGCCGCCGTGGACGAGGTCGCCGTCGAGTACGACAAGGCCAAGGCCGATCCCGAGTTCGCCCGTGAGCTCGACGACCTGCTCGTCAACTACACCGGCCGGCCCTCGGCGCTCACCGAGGTCCCCCGCTTCGCCGCGGAAGCGGGCGGCGCCCGGGTCTTCCTCAAGCGCGAGGACCTGAACCACACCGGCTCCCACAAGATCAACAACGTGCTCGGCCAGGCCCTGCTCACCAGGCGGATGGGCAAGACCCGCGTCATCGCCGAGACCGGCGCCGGCCAGCACGGCGTGGCCACGGCCACCGCCTGCGCCCTCTTCGGCCTGGACTGCACGATCTACATGGGCGAGATCGACACCCGGCGCCAGGCCCTGAACGTGGCCCGCATGCGCATGCTCGGCGCCGAGGTCATCGCCGTGAAGTCCGGCAGCCGCACCCTGAAGGACGCCATCAACGAGGCGTTCCGCGACTGGGTCGCCAACGTCGACCACACCCACTACCTGTTCGGCACCGTGGCGGGCCCGCACCCCTTCCCCGCCATGGTCCGCGACTTCCACCGCGTGATCGGCGTCGAGACCCGCCGCCAGCTCCTGGAACGCGCCGGCCGGCTGCCCGACGCGGCCGTCGCCTGCGTCGGCGGCGGCTCCAACGCCATCGGCCTGTTCCACGCCTTCATCCCGGACGCCGGCGTACGCCTCGTCGGCTGCGAGCCCGCAGGGCACGGCGTGGAGACCGGCGAGCACGCGGCCACCCTGACCGCGGGCGAGCCCGGCATCCTGCACGGTTCGCGGTCGTACGTCCTCCAGGACGACGAGGGCCAGATCACCGAGCCGTACTCGATCTCCGCCGGGCTCGACTACCCCGGTATCGGCCCCGAGCACTCCTACCTCAAGGACATCGGCCGCGGCGAGTACCGCGCGATCACCGACGACGCCGCGATGCAGGCCCTGCGGCTGCTCTCGCAGACCGAGGGGATCATCCCGGCCATCGAGAGCGCCCACGCGCTCGCCGGTGCCCTGGAGGTCGGCAGGGAGCTGGGCAAGGACGGGCTGATCGTGGTCAACCTCTCCGGCCGCGGCGACAAGGACATGGACACCGCCGCCCGCTACTTCGGGCTGTACGACACCGACGCCGAGGTCGCCGAGGACGCCTCCGGCACCGCCGAGATCGAGGGGGACGCCAAGTGAGCGGGAACATCCAGCTGCTGAGCGACACCCTCGCCGCGGCCAGGTCCGAGGGGCGGTCCGCCCTGATCGCCTACCTCCCGGCCGGGTTCCCGACCGTGGACGGCGGCATCGCGGCGATCAAGGCCGTTCTCGACGGCGGCGCCGACGTCGTGGAGGTGGGGCTGCCGCACAGCGACCCCGTGCTCGACGGCCCGGTCATCCAGACCGCCGACGACATCGCCCTGCGCGGCGGTGTGCGGATCGCGGACGTCATGCGCACCGTCCGCGAGACGCACCGGGCCACCGGCAAGCCGGTCCTCGTCATGACCTACTGGAACCCCGTCGACCGCTACGGCGTCGAGCGCTTCACCGCCGAACTGGCCGAGGCGGGCGGCGCCGGGTGCATCCTGCCCGACCTGCCGGTGCAGGAGTCGGCGCTGTGGCGCGAGCACGCCGAGAAGCACGGCCTGGCGACGGTCTTCGTGGTCGCGCCGAGCAGCCGGGACGAGCGGCTCGCGCAGATCACCGCGGCGGGCAGCGGCTTCGTGTACGCCGCCTCGCTGATGGGCGTCACGGGCACCCGCGAGACGGTCGGCGCGCAGGCCCAGGACCTGGTGCGGCGGACCCGGGACACGGGCACGTCCCTGCCGGTGTGCGTCGGGCTCGGCGTCTCCGACGCGAGGCAGGCCGCCGAGGTGGCCGGCTTCGCCGACGGGGTGATCGTCGGCTCGGCCTTCGTCAAGCGGATGCTGGACGCGCCGGACGACGCGGCCGGCGTCGAGGCGGTCCGCGCGCTCGCGGCCGACCTGGCGAAGGGCGTGCGCGGCCAGGCGTAGCCGGCCCGGATGCATACGGCTGCAAAGCGGCAAGTCATACGGGTCCCTCGTACGGGTGGACCTGGGGCCGGGGAGGCGCGGTGCGCCTCCCCGGTTCGTTCTGCGGGGTGTGAGCGAGAAGAACCGTGACGGAAAGCGCACCGCCCGGGAGCGGCTGGCGGTCGAGCGTGACAAGCAGAGGGCCGCGGACAAGCGCAGGCGGGCGCTGATCGTCAGCGCAGCGGTCGTCGGCGTCCTGGGCCTGGCCGCGGTGATCGGCGTGGTCGCCGCGAACGCCGGCAAGGACACCGGCGACAGCGCGGGCCCGGTCGTGGCCCCCTCGGGGGCGAACGGCGAGGACAACCTGGCCATCCCGGTCGGCAAGGGCGACGCCAGGTCGACGCTCACCGTCTGGGAGGACTTCCGCTGCCCGGCCTGCCAGTCCTTCGAGCAGACCTACCGCTCGACGATCCACGAGCTGACGGACGCCGGCCAGCTGAGGGTGGACTACCGCCTGGCCACGATCATCGACGGCAACATGGGCGGCACCGGCTCCCGCAACGCGGCCAACGCCGCGGCCTGCGCCCAGGACGCCGGTCACTTCACGGCGTACCACGACGTGCTCTACGACAACCAGCCCCCCGAGACGGACGACGCCTTCGCGGACAACGCGAAGCTGATCGAGCTGGCCGGGAAGGTCAAGGGCCTGGACACGCCCGCGTTCCGCAAGTGCGTCGAGGACGGCCGGCACAACAGCTGGGTCGACAAGTCCAGCGCGGCCTTCGGCAAGGGCGGCTTCAGCGGCACGCCGACCGTGCTGCTCAACGGCAAGAACATCTACCAGGACCAGACGATGACGCCCGCGAAGCTGAAGCAGCAGGTGCAGGAGGCCGCGCGCGGCTGAGGCACGCGGCCACCGGGCCTGTTATGGAGCCGTAGCCGGGCTGCTCGACATCGGGCCTGCCCGGCACGGTAGCGTCGACCCTGCCATGGAACTTGCCTACATTCCCAGCCCGTCGCGCGGAGTGCTGTACATCGGCCCGATCCCGCTGCGCGGCTACGCGTTCTGCATCATCCTCGGCGTCTTCGTGGCCGTGTGGTACGGCAACAAGCGTTGGATCGCCCGTGGTGGGCGCACCGGCACTGTGGCCGACATCGCGGTCTGGGCGGTGCCGTTCGGCCTGGTCGGCGGCCGCCTTTACCACGTGATCACGGACTACGAGCTGTACTTCAGCGAGGGCCGTGACTGGGTGGACGCCCTCAAGATCTGGGAGGGCGGCCTCGGCATCTGGGGCGCGATCGCGCTGGGCGCGGTCGGCGCGTGGATCGGCTGCCGCCGGCGGGGCATCCCGCTGCCCGCGTACGCCGACGCCGTCGCCCCCGGTATCGCACTGGCGCAGGGCATCGGGCGCTGGGGCAACTGGTTCAACCAGGAGCTGTACGGGCGGGAGACCGACCTCCCCTGGGCGCTGCACATCACGTCCACGGCGGACGGCCGGGTGCCGGGGTACTACCACCCGACGTTCCTGTACGAGTCCCTGTGGTGCATCGGTGTCGCGGTGCTGGTGATCTGGGCCGACCGGCGGTTCAAGCTCGGCCACGGCCGGGCGTTCGCGCTGTATGTCGCCACCTACTGCGCGGGCCGGTTCTGGATCGAGTACATGCGGGTCGACGACGCCCACCACATCCTCGGGCTGCGGCTGAACAACTGGACCGCGCTGCTGGTGTTCGTGCTGGCCGTGGTCTACATCGTGATCTCCGCGAGGAAGCGGCCGGGCCGTGAGGCCGTGGTCGAGCCGGATCCCGCCGCCTCCGGCGACGAGGCCGAGGGCGCCGACAGGACCGACGACGCCGACAAGACCGACGACGCCGACGAGTCCGGCGATGCCGAGAGGGCCGACGGTGACAGCGCGTCCGGGGAGGCCGAGTCCGAGGAAGCCAAGTCCGAAGCGGTGGAGGACGAGGCGGGCGAGGACGAGGCGGTCGGGGACGAGGCCGGGACGGCGACGAAGAAGAGCTGACGGTCTGTCGTACGCGGACGAGGGCGCCCGGAATTCTTCCGGGCGCCCTCGTCGTGTTCCTGCGCGTCAGTCGCGGTGGGCCAGCGCCAGGGTCCTGGTCGCCTCGCCGACCACCGCCGCGTCGATGAACGTGCCGTCCGGGAGGGCCTGCGCGGAGCTGTTGACGGCCGCCGCCTTGAGGATGGTCTCGGCCTTCTCGATCTCCTCCGGGGTGGGGAGGTAGGCCCGTTCGATGATCGGGAGCTGGCGGGGGTGGATGGCGGCCCGGCCCAGGAAGCCCAGGGCCCGGCCGTGGGCGCAGGTCGCCGCCAGCCCGTCCAGGTCACGGACGTCGGGGTGCACCGACTGGGGTGGCGGGGCGAGGGCCGCCGCCCGCGCCGCGTTGACGATGCGGGAGCGGGGCCAGTCGAGGCCGCTGTCGCACCGCACGCCGAGGTCGGCCCGCAGGTCGGCCTCGCCCAGGGAGATGCCTCGCAGCGCGGGGTGGGCGCAGGCGATGGCGTAGGCGTGCTCGATGGCGAGGGCGGATTCCAGCAGCGCGTACAGGGGTGGCCGGCTGCCGTCGGCGCCCGTCCGGTCCGCCGTCAGGGTGATGTGGCGGGGGGACGCCACCTTCGGCAGGCGCAGGCCCGAGACGCCGGGGAGGGCGGCGAGCGACTTCAGGTCCTTGTCGGCCCACGGGGTGTGCAGGGCGTTGACGCGGACGTGCACCGGCGTGGGGTGACGGGTCTCGGAGAGGAGTTCCGCGGTGGCGGCGCGGGCGTAGTCCTTGCGCTCGGGCGCGACGGCGTCCTCCAGGTCGACCACGACGACGTCGGCGCCCGCGGCGAGAGCCTTGTGGACCACGTCGGGGCGGTCGCCGGGGGCGTACAGCCAGGTCAGGGGGGTGGTCACAGGGCGCCCTCCGCGCGGAGGGCGATCAGTTCCTCGGCGGTAAGACCCAGTTCGGTGAGTACCTCGTCGGTGTCCGCGCCGTGCGGGCGGCCCGCCCAGCGGATGGAGCCGGGCGTGGCGGAGAGGCGGAAGAGGACGTTCTGCATGCGGAGAGGGCCCAGGTCGGGGTCGTCGACGGTGGTGACGGTGTCCAGGGCCGCGTACTGCGGGTCGGTCATCACGTCGCGGATGTCCTGGATCGGGGCCACCGCCGCCTCGGCCTTCTCGAAGGCCGCGAGGACCTCGTCGCGGGGGCGTTCGGCGATCCAGCCGCCGACCGCCTCGTCGAGGACGTCGGCGTGCCGGGCGCGGTCGGCGCCCGTGGCGAACCACGGCTCGTCGATCAGCTCGGGACGGCCGACCAGGCGCATCACGCGTTCGGCGATGGACTGGGCCGAGGTCGAGACGGCGACCCAGCTGCCGTCGGCCGTGCGGTAGGTGTTGCGCGGGGCGTTGTTCTGGGAGCGGTTGCCGGTCCGGGGCTGGACGTGGCCGAGCTGGTCGAACCAGAGGGGGTGCGGGCCGAGGACCGTGAGGATCGGCTCGATGATCGCCATGTCGACGACCTGTCCCTCGCCGCTGCGGTCGCGGGCGGCGAGGGCGGCCATCACTCCGTACGCCGTGGCCAGGCCGGCGATGGAGTCGGCGAGGCCGAACGGCGGGAGCGTCGGGGGCGCGTCGGGTTCGCCGGTGATCGCGGCGAAGCCGCTCATCGCCTCGGCGAGGGTGCCGAAGCCCGGGCGGTGCGCGTAGGGCCCGAACTGGCCGAAGGCGGTGACGCGGGTGAGGATCAGGCGGGGGTTGACGGCGGACAGCTCCGGCCAGCCGAGGTCCCACTTCTCCAGGGTGCCCGGGCGGAAGTTCTCGATGACGACGTCCGCGTCGGCGGCCAGACGGCGCAGGGTGGCCTGGCCGCCGGTCTTGGAGAGGTCGAGGGTGATGGTGCGCTTGTTGCGGCCGAGGTGTTTCCACCACAGGCCGATGCCGTCCTTGGCGGGGCCGTGGCCCCGGGAGGGATCCGGTTTCCTGGGGTGCTCGATCTTGATGACCTCCGCGCCGAAGTCGCCGAGGAGGGTGGCGGCGAGCGGGCCGGCGAAGAGGGTGGCCATGTCGAGGACGCGGAGGCCGCCGAGGGGCGGGGTGGGCGTGGTCATGTCGTGCACTCGGTACGGGTCATGGGCGGGTCGCCTCCAGGAGGGTGAGGTGGGCCAGCGTGTCGAAGCCGGTGCCGTCGAAGTCCGCGATGGAGGTGGCGAGGCGGTTCTTGAGGGGTGCCGTCCAGTGGTCCGGGAGCGCGGTCGGGGTGCCGGCGACGAGGGCGGCGACGCTGCCGGCGGTGGCCCCGTTCGAGTCGGTGTCCCAGCCGCCGGAGACCGCGCGGCAGATGCTGCCGGTGAAGTCGCCGTCCGCGTGGGTGAGGGCGGCGGCGACCAGGGCGGTGTTGGGGACGGCGTGGACCCAGTGGTAGGCGGAGTGCCGGGTGTGGAGTTCGTCCACGACCGTGTCGAAGTCCTCGTGGCACCGGGCGAGTCGGACGGCGTGCCGGACGGCCTCGGCCAGGCGGGAGTGCGGGGGGACGACGCCGAGTCCGGTGCGCAGGCTGGTGTGGACGTCGGCGGTGCCGGTGGCCGCGGTGGCGATGGTGGCGGCGGTGAACATCGCGGCGTAGACGCCGTTCGCGGTGTGGCTGAGGGTGGCGTCCCGGTACGCCTGCTCGGCCGCGGCGGCGGGGTCGCCGGCGTTGGTCCAGCCGTGGAGGTCGGCGCGGATCAGGGCGCCGATCCATTCACGGAACGGGTTGCGGTGGCGGGCGGTGTGCGGGGGCTCGATGCCGCTGAGGAGATTGCGGTAGGCGACACGTTCCGCGGTGAAGGCGCGGCCGGCGGGGAGTTCGTCGAGCCAGAGGCCGGCCACGTCCGCAGTGGTGAAGTTCCGGGTGCGGCGCTGGAGCAGGAGGAGGTTGAGGAGGGGGTAGTTGAGGTCGTCGTCCTCGGGCATGCCGTCGATGTTCTCGGCGAGCGAGGTGCCGGCCGAGCGGCGGTTCCAGGGGTGGGTGTCGAGAAGCGGCTGGGGGACTCCCCGGGCGGTGAAGTAGGTGGCCAGGGGCCAGTTGCCGGTGGCGCGGGCGAGTTGGCGGATTCCGGTGAGGGGGAGCTTCTCGACCGGTTTGCCCAGCAGGCAGCCGACGGCCCGGCCCAGCCAGGCGGCGTGCAGGCGTGCCTCCAGGTCTGCCGGGGGGCCTGCGGCGCGGTCCGGCGACGGCCAGTCGGGGCACAGGGATTTGATCCTCGCCAGGCCCGTCGGCTCCCGGTCCTGGAGCCGGCTGGGCAGGTCCGCCAGTTCGTCCAGCAGGTCCTCGGCCAGTTGCCGCAGGTAGCGGGAGGCCGGTTGCGGGGAGGCGCCCGCCCGGACCGGGGCGTCGGGACCGCCCGCCGTGTTCCAGCGCCTTTCGACGGCGGTCGGCCGGCGGCCGTCCTGGTGTGCCTGGCGGAGTTCGTGGCCGAGCAGGTCCTCTGGCTGGACCCAGGTCAGTCGGAGCATCCGGTGCCTCCCAGCGCGGTGAACGACTCCTCGTGGGTACGGCGCCGGCTCACGTCCCGCCGGAAGATCTCCGCCGTGACCTCGCTGAGCGCGCGCGCCGGTTCCCACAGGTCGAGGCGGCTGGCCTCGGCCACCGTCTTCGACCACTCGTCCGGGACCGGGGAGCCCAGGGCCCCGGCCAGCGCGCCCGCCATCGTGGCGATCGAGTCGCAGTCGCGGCCGTAGTTCACCGAGCCCAGGACCGCTTGGCGGTAGTCGCCGCCCGCGACCAGCAACATTCCCAGCGCGACGGGGAGTTCCTCGATGGCGTGCAGGCGGGAGGGACGGCGGGCGCCGAGCGAGGGGGTGCGGTAGTCGGGACCCACCGTGTCGTACGGGGCCACCGCCTCACGCAGCGGAGTCAGCGCCGACTCGAAGTCCGAGTGTCCGGACGCCACTTCGCACACCGCCGCGATCGCCGCCCGCGTGCCGTCCTTCGCGTGCTCCAGGCATGTCGTCACCACCGATTCCGGTGTCGCCCCGGGGGAGCAGGCCGCCGCCACCGCCGCAGCGAAGACGCCCGCCGCCTCGCGGCCGTACGACGACTGGTGGGCGCCCGCGACGTCCAGCGCCTCGGCGTAGGCACCCGCCGGGTTGGCCGCGTTGACCAGGCCGACCGGGGCCATGTACATCGCGGCACCGCAGTTCACGATGTTGCCGACGCCGGCCTCCCGGGGGTCGACGTGACCGTAGTGGATCCGCGCCACCAGCCACTTCTCCGCCAGGAAGATCCGCTGCAGGGGGAGGGCCTGCGCCTCCAGCTCCGGGATCCAGCGCGGGGTGGTGATCAGGTCGGGGACCAGGTGGTCGGCGACGGCATAGGCGTCGAGGTGGTCGCGGACCTCGGCGTAGACCCGTACCAGCGCGTGGGTCATCAAGGTGTCGTCGGTGACGTGGCCGTCGCCCTTGTGGTACGGCGCGATGGGGCGGGCGGTGCGCCAGGCGCCGCCGTTCCAGGGGCCGACGATGCCGTGGACGCGGCCGCCGTGGCGCTCGGTGATCTGGTCGGGGGAGTAGCCCTCGACGGGGCCGCCGAGAGCGTCGCCGACGGCCGCGCCGACGAGGGCGCCGGTGATCCGCTCACTGAGGGAGTCTGCTCGGCTTTCTGCTCCTTTGGGGGTCATGAGCCGAATCATCCCCCTGGCGGGGCCGGTTGTGCCGCTTCCAGGAGTTCGGCGAGTTCCACCAGGTCGGTGCCGGTGAGGCGGGGGAGTACGCAGCCGGAGAGGTGCCGGCAGGTGTCGCGCCAGGTGCCGGGGATCGCCGCGCCGCCGCCGAGTGCGCCGGTGAGGGCGCCCGCGAGGGCCGGGGCCGAGTCCGCGACGCGGGAGAGACAGGCCGCGGCGGGTACCGCCTCCGCGATCCGGCCCTGGGAGGCCATGGTGAGGGCGAGGGCGACCGGGACCGTCTCGGCGGCGGCGATGCCGTAGCTGTAGACGTGGTCCACGATCTGGTGTTCCAGGAGGGGGATCAGCGCGAAGGCGCTGACCGCGTCCGCCGCCAGCTTCAGGGCGTGGCGGGCGTTGCGGCCGATCTCCGTCCCCTCGGGCAGTTCGGCGAGCGCCGCCGTCACGCAGGTGTGCGGGGTCGCGCCGGTGATGGCGAGTGAGACGGCGGCGGCCATCGCGCGGGCGCCGTGCACGCCGTCGCCGTCCTGGGTGTAGCGGGCGTCGAACTCGGCGAGGGACGCGGCGAGCGCGGGGTCGCCGGGGTGGGCGACGGCGAGCACGCAGGCCCGGACGCAGGCCGCGTCGTCGAAGTAGTGCGGGTTGTCGTGGCCGGTCGCGGGTGGGCGCAGGCCGGCGGCGAGGTTGCCGAGGCCGGCCCGGACGGAGATGCGGGCGCGCAGCGGGAGCACGGCGGACTCGATCTCGGGGGCGCGTTCGGCTGCCGCCGCTACCTCACTGGCCACGGAGTTCCAGGTCAGGTCGATGGCCGCGCGTACGCGGCGTTCCCGGCTGAGGTCGCCGAGGACGGTGTCGTCGCCGGCGCGCAGCACGGCCTCCGCGGCGAAGGCCGCCCACTCGGCGTCGTCGGAGGGGCCGAGACGGAGGGGTTCGGGGGGCTGGTTGAGGGCGATGGGGACGGGGAGGGTGGTCGTCGCGTTGTGCTCGGCGAAGGTGTCCAGTTCGCGGGTGAGGCGGCGGGTCCATTCGGGCATGCGGGCGGCTCGGTGGCGGGCGGCGGGCCAGCCGGCTGCGTCGCCCGCGGCGAGGCCCAGGAGGAGGCCCTCGATTCTGCTGCCGGTGGTGGTGCCGGGGGTTGTGGCCTCGGCTTCGCCTTCGACTCGGTGTTTCCCACCCGCGTCACCCGCACCGATCTCGTGCTCGGGTGGGCGGGGCCCCTGAGGGGGGTCCTCGCCGTCGGCGGGCGCGGGTTCGGGGTCGCTTGTCAGGGCTTCGTCGAGGTCTGTCGACGTCGGCGGGGTGTGCAGGGTCAGGGGGCCTGTCTCGTCCCACGGGGCCGGGGGTTTCATCGGATCGCCTCGCCTGGTGCCGCCGCTGCACGGCCGGCCCGGTAGGGGCGGTCGTCCTCCGGGGTCAGCAGGTCCGCCACGTCCAGTACGTGGTGGCCGGCCATCGACGGCAGGCAGCTTCCCCGCGCCGGGCCGATCGCCGTCGCCCACTCCCGCGGGATCGCGGACTCGCCCTGCTGCGCGCCGGCCAGGGCGCCCGCGACCGCGGCCGTGGTGTCGGCGTCCCGGCCCATGTTGACGGCCGTGAGCACCGCCTCCTTGAAGTCGCCGTCCGCCGCCGCGTACGCGCCGAAGGCCAGGGCGACCGCCTCGGGAGCGAGGTCGGTCCACGGGTAGCCGCCGATGACCACGGCGGAGCGCACCGCGCGTTCGCCGCGGTGGGCGACGACCACGGCACGGCGCAGGGAACGCGCGGTCCAGGAGTCGTCCGGCACGACGGCGAGCGCGGAGGCGACCACTGCGGTGGCCGGGGCGCCCGCCATCGCCGCCGCGACCCCGGCCGCGACCGCCTGACCGCCGTAGATGCCCTCCCCCTCGTGGCTGACGGAGCCGTCGATCGCCACCAGGCGGGCCGCCTCGGCGGGGCGGCCCGCGGCGAACACCCCGAAGGGCGCGGCGCGCATCGCGAGGCCGTCGCTCCAGGCGTGCCGGTGCTGGGCGGAGATCGGGGCGGCGAGGCCGCGGCGGAGGTTCTCCAGGGTGCCGCGTTCGCTGAAGCCCGCGCCCCGGAACTGGCCCTCGGCACGGTCCGCGATCCAGGCGTGCCAGGCCGCCTCCACATGGGCGGGGGTAAGGGCGGAGCCGTGCCGGGCGAGCAGCAGGCCCGAGAAGATCGCGTACTCGGTGTCGTCGGTGCCGGAGGGGCGGTCGGCGACGTAGCCGGTGATGCGGCCCCAGCGGGCGCGGATCTCGGACGGCTTCATGTTCTCGGCGGGGGCGCCCAGGGCGTCGCCGACGGCGAGGCCGAGCAGGGCGCCGCGGGCCCGGGAACGGAGTTCCGCGGCGTCCCCGGGGGCCGGTACCGAGGGAACGCGGGCGATCGATGGCATCGCGGCCTCTCCTCTCAGGGCGGGTGACCCTTTGCGGAACTGTCCCCGGTGCGGTGTGCGGCGCAGCCTCACGAGCCGCAGTGTCACCCGGTCGACATCTGAGCGACTCTGTAATCGAATGAGCAAAAAAGGTAAAACCGCAGGTTAGCCCAGCCTTTCCTTCCTGGCGGGGACGGAATCCCCGACGTAGGCTGGGCGTTGTCGAAAAGTGGAATGAGTCCAAGTTAGCTTTTGTTGGGGGACCGGTATGGCCATCATCGAGACCGAGGCGGCGCTCCATGAGGCGCATCGCGACAACCACACGCACCGGGACGTCAACGGCGGCTGGCTGCGCCCCGCCGTGTTCGGCGCGATGGACGGCCTGGTCTCCAACCTCGCTCTGATGACCGGTGTCGCGGGCGGTGCGGTCGGTCAGCAGACCATCGTGCTGACCGGGCTCGCGGGCCTCGCCGCCGGCGCCTTCTCCATGGCCGCCGGTGAGTACACGTCGGTGGCCTCCCAGCGTGAGCTGGTCGAGGCCGAGCTGGACGTCGAGCGCCGCGAGCTGCGGAAGCATCCGAAGGACGAGGAGGCCGAGCTCGCCCGGCTCTACGAGACGCGTGGCGTCGAGCCGGGTCTGGCCCGTGAGGTGGCCCGGCAGCTGTCGAAGGATCCCGAGCAGGCGCTGGAGATCCATGCCCGCGAGGAGCTCGGCGTCGATCCCGGCGATCTGCCGTCGCCGCTGGTCGCCGCGGTGTCGAGCTTCGGCTCCTTCGCGCTCGGCGCCCTGCTTCCGGTGCTGCCGTACCTGCTCGGTGCGACCGTGCTGTGGCCGGCCGTGCTGCTCGCGTTGCTCGGTCTGTTCGGGTGTGGTGCCGTGGTGGCCAAGGTGACGGCGCGGACCTGGTGGTTCAGCGGGTTGCGGCAGCTCGCCCTCGGTGGCGCCGCGGCCGGTGTGACCTACGCCCTGGGCAGTCTGTTCGGAACGGCCGTAGGATAGGGCGGCTCGGGCTTTATGCGGAGGACCGCATAAGTAGCCGTTACTGCCTGGTTTCGAGTGCGTAATCGCCGGGCATGAGCCGTAAGCGCTGTGGGCAATGAGGCCTCCGGCGCACTCGCGGGGTGAGCGACGCTGCTCGCCCTGCCCACCGGGCCGACGGACAAGGATCTGTCCTCCCCGGCCCCCCATGAATCGCTGCCGCGGGCCGCGGTGTCTTCGTCGCGCACCCTTGCGAGAAGTCCGCATGTTGGAACGGTGTATCCGCTTCCCGAGAACCGCTCCATCATGTAACCTGCACGAAATTTTGATCTCACGCGAGGGCCAGCGTCGTCCCTCGGCACTTGAACATGCCACTTGACGACGGGAGAGCCGATGCGTACGCCGCGCCAGCCGTCCCAGCATTCCGCGAATGGCCAGAACTGGTCCTTCATGGATGCTCGCCCTGCTGCGCAGGGTATGTACGACCCCCGCAACGAGCACGACGCCTGCGGCGTCGGCTTCGTGGCCACCCTCACCGGTGAGGCGAGCCATGCGCTGGTCGAACAGGCGCTCACGGTGCTGCGCAACCTGGAGCACCGCGGGGCCACCGGCTCCGAGCCGGACTCCGGTGACGGCGCGGGCATCCTCGCCCAGGTGCCGGACGCCTTCTTCCGTGAGGTGGCCGGATTCGATCTGCCGAAGGCCGGCGGTTACGCCGTCGGTATCGCCTTCCTGCCGGAGGACGGCGCCGACGAGGCCGTCTCACGTATTGAGACGATCGCGGCCGACGAGGGCCTGACCGTCCTCGGCTGGCGCGAGGTCCCCGTCGCGCCCGAGCTGCTCGGCGCCACCGCCCGTTCGACGATGCCCGCCTTCCGGCAGGTCTTCGTCACCGACGGCGCTTCGGAGGGCATCGCCCTCGACCGCAAGGCCTTCGTGCTGCGCAAGCGCGCCGAGCGCGAGGCCGGCGTCTACTTCCCGTCGCTGTCCGCCCGGACGATCGTCTACAAGGGCATGCTGACCACGGGCCAGCTGGAGCCGTTCTTCCCGGACCTGTCCGACCGCCGATTCGCATCCGCGATCGCGCTCGTGCACTCCCGGTTCTCCACGAACACCTTCCCGTCGTGGCCGCTGGCGCACCCGTACCGCTTCGTCGCGCACAACGGTGAGATCAACACCGTCAAGGGCAACCGCAACTGGATGCGGGCCCGCGAGTCCCAGCTGTACTCCGAGCTGTTCGGCGCCCCGGAGAAGCTGGCCAAGGTCTTCCCGGTCTGCACGCCCGACGCCTCCGACTCGGCGTCCTTCGACGAGGTGCTCGAACTGCTGCACCTCGGCGGGCGTTCGCTGCCCCACTCGGTGCTGATGATGATCCCCGAGGCGTGGGAGAACCACGACTCCATGGATCCGACCCGGCGCGCCTTCTACCAGTTCCACTCCACGATGATGGAGCCCTGGGACGGCCCGGCCTGCGTCACCTTCACCGACGGCACCCAGGTCGGCGCCGTTCTCGACCGCAACGGTCTGCGCCCCGGCCGCTACTGGGTCACCGACGACGGCCTCGTCGTCCTCGGCTCCGAGGTCGGCGTCCTCGACATCGACCCCGCGAAGGTCGTCCGCAAGGGCCGCCTCCAGCCCGGCCGCATGTTCCTCGTGGACACCGCCGAGCACCGCATCATCGAGGACGACGAGATCAAGGCGCAGCTCGCCGGCGAGAACCCCTACGCCGACTGGCTGGAGGCCGGCGAGATCGAGCTGAGCGACCTGCCCGAGCGTGAGCACATCGTGCACACCCACGCCTCGGTCACCCGCCGCCAGCAGACCTTCGGCTACACCGAGGAAGAGCTGCGCGTCATCCTGGCGCCGATGGCCAAGGCCGGCGCCGAGCCGATCGGCTCGATGGGCACCGACTCGCCGATCGCCGCGCTGTCCGACCGCCCGCGTCTGCTCTTCGACTACTTCACGCAGCTGTTCGCGCAGGTCACCAACCCGCCGCTGGACGCGATCCGCGAGGAACTGGTCACCTCGCTGCGCAGCTCGCTGGGCCCGCAGGGCAACCTGCTGGAGCCGACGGCCGCCTCCTGCCGCAGTGTCGTGCTGCCCTTCCCGGTGATCGACAACGACGAGCTGGCCAAGCTCATCCACATCAACGCCGACGGCGACATGCCCGGCATGAAGGCCGCCACGCTCTCCGGCCTCTACCGCGTCAGCGGTGGCGGTGACTCCCTCGCCGCGCGGATAGAGGAGATCTGCGCCGAGGCCGACGGCGCGATCGAGAACGGCGCCCGGCTGATCGTGCTGTCCGACCGGCACTCGGACGCCGAGCACGCGCCGATCCCCTCGCTGCTGCTCACCGCGGCCGTCCACCACCACCTCATCCGCACCAAGCAGCGCACCCACGTGGGCCTGCTGGTCGAGGCCGGTGACGTCCGCGAGGTCCACCACGTCGCCCTGCTCATCGGCTACGGCGCGGCCGCCGTCAACCCGTACCTGGCGATGGAGTCCGTCGAGGACCTGGTCCGCGCGGGTACCTTCCTGCCGGGCATCGAGGCCGAGAAGGCCATCCGCAACCTGATCTACGCCCTCGGCAAGGGCGTGCTGAAGGTCATGTCCAAGATGGGCATCTCCACCGTCGCCTCCTACCGCGGCGCCCAGGTCTTCGAGGCCGTCGGTCTCGAAGAGGCATTCGTGGAGAAGTACTTCAACGGCACCGCCACCAAGATCGGCGGCGTCGGCATCGACGTCATCGCCAAGGAGGTCGCCGCCCGGCACGCCAAGGCGTACCCCGCCTCGGGCATCGCCCCGGCGCACCGCGCGCTGGAGATAGGCGGCGAGTACCAGTGGCGCCGCGAGGGCGAACCGCACCTGTTCGACCCGGAGACGATCTTCCGCCTCCAGCACTCCACGCGCACCGGCCGCTACGACATCTTCAAGAAGTACACCGAGCGGGTGAACGAGCAGTCCGAGCGCCTGATGACGCTGCGCGGCCTGTTCGGCTTCAGGTCCGGTCGCCGGCCGATCTCCGTCGACGAGGTCGAGCCGGCCAGTGAGATCGTCAAGCGGTTCTCCACCGGCGCCATGTCCTACGGCTCGATCTCGCGCGAGGCGCACGAGACGCTCGCCATCGCCATGAACCAGCTGGGCGGAAAGTCCAACACCGGTGAGGGCGGCGAGGACCCGGACCGTCTGTACGACCCGGCACGCCGGTCGTCGATCAAGCAGGTGGCCTCCGGCCGCTTCGGCGTGACCAGCGAGTACCTGGTCAACTCCGACGACATCCAGATCAAGATGGCCCAGGGCGCCAAGCCCGGCGAGGGCGGTCAGCTGCCCGGCCACAAGGTGTACCCGTGGGTGGCCAGGACCCGGCACTCCACGCCGGGCGTGGGGCTCATCTCCCCGCCGCCGCACCACGACATCTACTCCATCGAGGATCTGGCCCAGCTGATCCACGACCTGAAGAACGCGAACCCGCAGGCGCGGATCCACGTGAAGCTGGTCTCCGAGGTCGGCGTCGGCACGGTCGCCGCCGGTGTGTCCAAGGCGCACGCCGACGTGGTGCTCATCTCCGGTCACGACGGTGGCACCGGTGCCTCTCCGCTGACCTCGCTGAAGCACGCCGGTGGCCCCTGGGAGCTCGGCCTCGCCGAGACCCAGCAGACGCTGCTGCTCAACGGCCTGCGCGACCGGATCGTCGTCCAGACCGACGGCCAGCTGAAGACCGGCCGGGACGTCGTCATCGCCGCGCTGCTCGGCGCCGAGGAGTTCGGTTTCGCGACCGCGCCGCTCGTCGTCTCCGGCTGCGTCATGATGCGCGTCTGCCACCTGGACACCTGCCCGGTCGGCATCGCCACCCAGAACCCGACGCTGCGCGAGCGCTTCACCGGCAAGGCCGAGCACGTGGTGAACTTCTTCCGGTTCATCGCCGAGGAGGTCCGCGAGCTGCTGGCCGAGCTGGGCTTCCGCTCCATCGAGGAGGCCGTCGGCCACGCCGAGGCCCTCGACGTCACGCGGGCCGTCGACCACTGGAAGGCGCAGGGCCTGGAGCTGCAGCCGCTGTTCCACGTGCCCGACCTGCCCGAAGGCGCGGTGCGCCACCAGCTCGTCGCCCAGGACCACGGCCTGGAGAAGGCGCTCGACAACGAGCTGATCAAGCTCGCCGCCGACGCCCTGGCCGCGGCCGGTGCCACCGACGCCCAGCCGGTGCGCGCCCAGGTCGCCATCCGCAACATCAACCGCACGGTCGGCACCATGCTCGGCCATGAGGTGACGAAGAAGTTCGGCGGGGCGGGCCTGCCCGACGACACCATCGACATCACCTTCACCGGCTCGGCCGGCCAGTCCTTCGGCGCCTTCGTCCCGCGCGGCATCACGCTGCGCCTGGAGGGCGACGCCAACGACTACGTCGGCAAGGGCCTGTCGGGTGGCCGTGTGATCGTCCGCCCGGACCGCGGCGCGGACCACCTCGCCGAGTTCAGCGTCATCGCGGGCAACACCCTCGCGTACGGCGCGACCGGCGGCGAGATGTTCCTGCGCGGCAAGGTCGGCGAGCGCTTCTGCGTCCGTAACTCCGGCGCGCTGGTGGTCTCCGAGGGCGTGGGCGACCACGGCTGCGAGTACATGACCGGCGGTCACGCGGTGGTGCTCGGCGAGACGGGCCGCAACTTCGCGGCCGGTATGTCCGGTGGCGTCGCGTACGTCATCGACCTCGACCGGGACAACGTCAACATCGGCAACGTGGAGGCCGTCGAGGCCCTCGACGACACCGACAGGCAGTGGCTGCACGACGTGGTGCGCCGCCACCAGGAGGAGACCGGCTCCACGGTCGCCGAGAAGCTCCTGGCCGAGTGGGACACCGCGGTCGACCGCTTCAGCAAGATCATCCCCAGCACGTACAAGGCAGTGCTCGCCGCCAAGGACGCCGCCGAGCGAGACGGTCTCTCCGAGTCCGAGATCACCGAGAAGATGATGGAGGCGGCGATCAATGGCTGACCCGAAGGGCTTTCTGAACCACGGCCGCGAGGTCGCCAGGTCCCGCCCGGTCGACGAGCGCGTCAGGGACTGGAACGAGGTCTACGTTCCCGGCTCCCTGCTGCCGATCATCAGCAAGCAGGCCAGCCGCTGCATGGACTGCGGCATCCCGTTCTGCCACAACGGCTGTCCGCTCGGCAACCTGATCCCGGAGTGGAACGACTACGCCTACCGCGAGGACTGGGGCGCCGCGTCGGAGCGCCTGCACGCCACGAACAACTTCCCGGAGTTCACGGGCCGTCTGTGCCCGGCCCCGTGCGAGTCGGCGTGTGTGCTGGGCATCAACCAGCCGGCGGTCACCATCAAGAACGTCGAGGTCTCGATCATCGACAAGGCGTGGGAGACCGGCGAGGTCGCCCCGCAGATCCCGGAGCGGCTGTCCGGCAAGACGGTCGCGGTGATCGGCTCGGGCCCGGCGGGCCTGGCGGCGGCCCAGCAGCTGACCCGCGCCGGCCACACCGTGGCGGTGTACGAGCGGGCGGACCGCGTCGGCGGCCTCCTGCGCTACGGCATCCCCGAGTTCAAGATGGAGAAGCGGCACATCAACCGCCGTATCGAGCAGATGCGCGCGGAGGGCACCCGCTTTCGCACCGGCGTCGAGATCGGCCGCGACATGAAGGCGACGGACCTGAAGAAGCGGTACGACGCCATCGTCATCGCCGCCGGGGCCACGACCGCCCGTGACCTCCCGGTCCCCGGCCGGGAACTCAAGGGCGTCTACCAGGCGATGGACTACCTGCCGCTGGCCAACAAGGTCCAGGAGGGCGACTACGTCACCACCCCGGTCTCGGCCGAGGGCAAGCACGTCGTCGTCATCGGCGGCGGTGACACGGGCGCCGACTGCGTGGGCACCGCCCACCGTCAGGGCGCGGCCTCGGTCACCCAGTTGGAGATCATGCCCCGCCCGGGCGACGAGCGGGACGCCGTCCGCCAGCCGTGGCCGACCTTCCCCATGCTGTACAAGGTCACGTCCGCGCACGAGGAGGGCGGCGAGCGGGTCTACGCCGTCTCGACCACCCACTTCGAGGGCGACGAGGACGGCAACGTCCAGTGGCTGCACCTCGTCGAGGTCGAGTTCGTCGACGGCAAGCTGACCCCGCAGCCGGGCACGGAGCGCAAGATCCCCGCCCAGCTGGTGACGCTGGCGATGGGCTTCACCGGCACCGACCGCGAGAACGGCCTGGTCGACCAGTTCGGCCTGGAGCTCGACGAGCGCGGCAACATCGCCCGCGACGCCGACTACCGCACCAACGTGCCGGGCGTCTACGTCGCCGGTGACGCCGGCCGCGGCCAGTCCCTCATCGTGTGGGCGATCGCGGAGGGCCGCTCGGCCGCCCGTGGCGTCGACCGCTTCCTCACGGGCGCCAGCGACCTCCCGGCCCCGATCCGCCCGACGGACCGCGCGCTGATGGTCTGACGGCCACCGAAAGAGACGTCCCGTACAACGACGTACGGGCTGGTTGTCTGGGGGGTTCCCCAGACTCCCCCCGAGACGGCGCCTGCCCGCCAGTCCCCGACCGGACGACTGGGCAGGCGCCGTCGCTCGTGCCGTAACCTCGCGGCGTGGCAGCCATCAGTCTCACCAAGGTCGAACAGAGCGCTCCGGCGCTCGTGAACCTGTACAAGAGCGCCGCGGTCTCGCTGGCCAAGCACGGCCTGGAGGGACAACGGGCCGCCGTGTACCTCGTCGTCGACTACTCGGGGTCGATGAAGCCGTACTACCAGGACGGCAGCGTGCAGGCACTGGCCGACCGGGTGCTCGGGCTCTCGGCGCATCTGGACGACGACGGCAGGGTGCCCGTGGTGTTCTTCTCCACGGACATCGACGCCGTCACCGAGATCGCCCTCGCCGACCACCAGGGCCGGATCGAACGGATCGTGGCGGGCCTGGGGCACATGGGCAGGACCAGCTACCACCTGGCCATGGACGCCGTCATCGACCACTACTTCGACAGCGGCTCCCGGGAGCCGGCCCTCGTCGTCTTCCAGACCGACGGCGGCCCCATCAACCGGCCCGCCGCCGAGAAGTTCCTGTGCAAGGCGGCGAAACTGCCACTCTTCTGGCAGTTCATAGGCTTCGGCGATCCGCACAGCAAGCAGTTCGACTTCCTGCGCAAGCTCGACGACCTGCCCGTGCCGGAGCGGCGGGTGGTCGACAACGCCGGGTTCTTCCACGCCGGTGAGAATCCGCGGCAGATGTCCGACGCCGAGCTGTACGACCGTCTCGTGGGCGAGTTCCCCCAGTGGCTGGCGGCCGCGCGGGCGCGGGGAATCGTGACGAACGGCTGAGGCAGGTCGAGACCTGCCGGGTCGGCTCCAGTCGCTCCGGATGGCCTCGGTCGGCTGAGATCTTTCGCGCACCTTTGGCTTGAGCTCTCCACCGTGTCACTGTCACCCTGAGGGTGGTCCGACGGGGAGGGCGGCGAACGCATGGACGGCGCGGGATCGGTGAACACGGCGACGCGCAGGGCGAGTTCCCCGGCGCGGGGCGAGAAGCTGGCTGACTGGGCCGACGGGCGCCTCGGGCTCTACTCGCTCGCCAAGGCCAACATGCGCAAGGTCTTCCCGGACCACTGGTCCTTCATGCTGGGAGAGGTCTGCCTCTACAGCTTCCTGGTCCTCATCCTCACCGGCGTCTACCTCACGCTGTTCTTCGAGCCCAGCAGCGTCGAGGTGGTGTACGAGGGGTCGTACACACCGCTCAACGGCATCGTGATGACCCGGGCGTTCGAGTCCACCCTGGAGATCAGTTTCGATGTGCGCGGCGGGCTGCTGATCCGGCAGATCCATCACTGGGCGGCGCTGGTCTTCGTCGCCGGGATGCTCGTGCACATGATGCGGGTGTTCTTCACCGGCGCCTACCGCAAGCCCCGCGAGATCAACTGGGTGTTCGGCTGGACCCTGTTGCTGCTCGGCATCATCACCGGCCTCACCGGCTACTCGCTCCCCGACGACCTGCTCTCCGGCACCGGCCTGCGCTTCGCCCAGGGCGCCATCCTGTCCATCCCGGTCGTGGGCACCTACGTGGCGTTCTTCCTGTTCGGTGGTGAGTTCCCGGGCCACGACATCATCTCGCGGCTGTTCCCGATCCATGTGCTGCTGCTGCCCGGGATCATGCTGGGCCTGGTGGTGGCCCATCTGATCCTGGTCTTCTACCACAAGCACACCCAGTACCCCGGCCCCGGCCGTGACGAGAAGTCCGTGGTCGGCATGCCCTTCCTGCCGGTCTACATGGCCAAGGCCGGCGGCTTCTTCTTCCTGGTCTTCGGCGCCCTCGCGATGATGGGCGGGCTCGCGCAGATCAACCCCGTGTGGGCGTTCGGCCCGTACCGCGCCGACCTCGTCACCACCGGCGCCCAGCCCGACTGGTACCTCGGCTTCTCCGAGGGACTGATCCGGGTGATGCCGGGATGGGAGATCGACCTCGGGGGGCACACCCTCGTCCTGGGCGTCTTCATCCCCTTCGCGCTCTTCCCGCTGATCCTGGCCGCCATCGGCGTCTATCCCTTCGTCGAGACCTGGATCACCGGCGACAGACGCGAGCACCACCTCCTGGAGCGGCCGCGCAACGCCCCCGTCCGCACCGGCCTCGGCGTCGCCTGGCTCACCCTGTACGTGGTGTGCCTGATCGGTGGCGGCAACGACATCGTCGCCACCCATCTGCATCTGTCGATCAACGCCATCACGTGGTTCGTACGGATCGCGTTCTTCGCCGCGCCGGTGCTGGCGTTCGTCGTCACCAAACGGATCTGTCTGGGCCTGCAGCGCCGGGACCGCGAGAAGGTGCTGCACGGCCGGGAGACCGGCACCATCAAGCGGCTGCCGCACGGCGAGTACGTCGAGGTCCACGAACCCCTCAGCCAGGCGCAGCGATTCACCCTCACCCAGCACGAGCAGCAGCCGCCGTACGAGATCGGGCCGCGTGTCGACGCCAACGGCGTCCGGCGTCCGGTCACCGTCTCCCAGCGGGTGCGCGCGCGGCTGGCCCGGGCCATGTTCGGGCCGGCCAGCCGCATCCCGAAGCCGACGCCGGAGGAGTGCCGGGAGATCACGCGCGGGCACTGAGGACGGTGTCCCGGCACTCGTCAGGGCTGCCCCAGGCACCCAGCAGGCCGCGGGCCTTGGTCAGCCACAGGGACAGGTCGTACTCCGCCGTGTAGCCGATCGCGCCGTGCAGCTGGAGCGCCGTACGGGCCGTCGCGTACGCCGCCTCGCACGCCGTGACCTTGGCGGCGGCCACGTCGGCGGGGCTCATGGTCAGCGCGGCGCCGAACAGCAGCGGGCGCGCGAAGTCCAGGGCGATCCTCGCGTCGGCCAGCCGGTGCTTGACCGCCTGGAACGACCCGATGGCGACACCGAACTGGGTGCGCCGCCGGACGTGGGCGACGGTCCTGTCGAGCAGGGCGGAACCCACGCCGAGGGCCTGGGCGGCGGTGGCGAGCCGCGCCCAGGTGAGGGCCTGTTCGGTGGGCGGGGCGGGGGAGAGCAGTTCGCCACCGGGGAGGAGGGGGGTGAGGCGGCGGGCCGGGTCCAGGGAGGGGCGGGCGGGAGCGGCCGGGCCGGGGGAGAGGCGCAGGCCCTCGGTGGTGAGGGACAGATGCGTGGTGGCCGCGTCGCCGTCGAGGGCGTACGGGGAGGCCGCCGGCGTCACCGTCGCCATCGTCGCGCCCGCCGCGAGGGGCGGGAGGAAGCGCTTGGCGAGGGCCGGTTCCGTGAGCAACGCGGCCGCCGCGACCGTCTCCACCAACGGGCCCGGGACGGCGTGCCGGCCCAATTCGACGAAGGCGACGGCCAGTTCCACGGGACGGGGGCCCAGCCCGTCGTACTCCTGCGGCACCGCCAGCGCGAAGACGCCCGCCTCGGCGATCCGGGACCACAGCGCGCGCCCGCCGGTGGGGTCGCCGCGGCTCCAGTCCCGCACCACGGAGGGGGTGCCGGCGGAGGTGAGCAGGGCGTCCAGGGAGGCTGCGAAGGCGCGTTGCTCGGGGGCGAGGAGGAAGCGCATCAGCGGCGTCCCTTCGGCAGGCCCAGCAGGCGTTCGGCGACGATGTCGCGCTGGATCTCGTTGGTGCCGGCGTAGATCGGGCCGGCCAGGGCGAAGACGTACGGCTCGGACCAGGGCGTGCCGGACAGCTCGCCCTCGGGGCCGAGCACGTCGAGGGCGGTCTCGTGCAGCGCGATGTCGTACTCCGACCAGAACACCTTGTTCAGGCTGGACTCCGCGCCGAGCGGCTCGCCGTCGAGGAAGCGGGAGGCGGCGGCGTAGGTGAAGAGCTGGTAGGCGCGGGCGCCGATCAGCGCGTCGGCCACGCGGGCGCGCGTGGCGGGCGGGCTGCCGTGGGCCTGCCACAGCCGGTGCAGGCGGTCCGCGGCGGCCAGGAAGCGGCCCGGGGAACGGAGCGTGAGGCCGCGTTCGTTGGCCGCTGTCGACATGGCGACATGCCAGCCCTGGCCGGGCTCGCCGATGACGTCCTCGTCGGGGACGAAGACCTCGTCCAGGAACAGCTCGGCGAAGGCCGGCTTGCCGTCCAGCCGGGCGATCGGGCGGACGGTGACGCCGGGCGCGCGCAGGTCGAACATCAGGTACGTCAGGCCCTGATGGGGTTTCCGGGTGTCCCGCTCGCTGCGGAACAGGCCGAAGGCGCGGTCCGCGAAGGGCGCGCGGGAGGACCACGTCTTCTGACCGGACAGCAGCCAGCCGCCGTCGGCGCGGACCGCCCTCGACGTGAGCGACGCGAGGTCCGAGCCCGCCTCCGGCTCCGACCACGCCTGCGCCCAGACGGTGCGGCCCGAGGCCATGGGAGGCAGGACACGGGCCCGCTGCTCCGCGGTGCCGTGGGCGAAGAGGGTGGGGGCCAGAAGGTGGATGCCGTTCTGGCTCACGCGCGCCGGGGCGGCGGCCGCGTAGTACTCCTCCTCGAAGACCAGCCAGCGGACGAGCCCGCTGTCCCGGCCGCCGTACTCCTGCGACCAGTCGACGACCGACCAGCGGTCCGCGGCCAGCTCCGCCTCCCACGCGCGGTGCGCCGCGAAGCCCTCGGCGGTCTCCAGGGACGGCAGCGGTGTGCGCGGTGCATGGGCGTCGAGCCAGGCGCGCGCCTCGGCGCGGAAGGCCTCGTCGGCGGCGGAGTGCGTGAGGTCCACGGTCGCCTCCCTCCCTGCTTGTCCGGCCCCGAATTCTTCCCTAACAATTGTTTGGTAGGTTAGCGTGAGCCCATGACAGACGTCGAGGGTCCGGCCTACGAGCCCGGGCACGGTCTGCTCCGCGGGCGCAGCGCCGTCATCACCGCGGCGGCGGGCGCCGGGATCGGCGGCGCGACCGCGCGCCGGTTCCTGGAGGAGGGCGCGCGCGTGCTGATCAGCGACGCCCACCCGCGCCGCCTGAAGGAGCACGAGGCGGCGCTCACCGCGGAGTTCGGCGCGGGGTCGGTCGCCGCGCTGCCCTGTGACGTCACCGACGAGACGCAGGTGCGGGCGCTGTTCGCCACGGCCGTGGCGGAGCACGGGCGGCTGGACGTCGTCGTCAACAACGCCGGTCTCGGCGGCACGTCGGCCCTCGTCGACATGACCGACGAGCAGTGGTCCCGCGTGCTGGACGTGACGCTGAACGGCACGTTCCGGTGCACGCGGGCCGCCCTGCGCTCCATGAGGACTTCCGGCGCCGGCGTGATCGTCAACAACGCCTCCGTCGTCGGCTGGCGGGCCCAGGCCGGGCAGGCGCACTACGCCGCCGCGAAGGCCGGCGTGATGGCGCTGACCCGGTGCGCGGCGGTCGAGGCCGCGGCGTTCGGGGTGCGGGTCAACGCCGTGGCGCCGAGCCTCGCCATGCATCCGCACCTGGCGAAGGTGACCACCCCCGAACTGCTCGCGGAACTCACCGAGCGCGAGGCCTTCGGGCGGTACGCGCAGCCCTGGGAGGTGGCCAACGTGATCGTGTTCCTGGCGTCCGGCTACTCCTCGTACCTGACCGGAGAGGTCGTCTCCGTCAGCAGCCAGCACCCCTAGGCCCACAATGGGTGCCGTGCCGACCAAGAAGAACCCCCAGGTGACCGCCTCCCCACCGGCGCGCCGCCACGAACTCCTGCGCACCGCCGCCGAGGTCTTCGCCGAGCAGGGGTACAACGCCACGACCGTCCGGACCATCGCCGACCACGCGGGCATGCTCGCGGGCAGCCTCTACTACCACTTCGACTCCAAGGAGTCGATGCTGGAGGAGATCCTGCGCACCTTCCTCGACGAGCTCTGGGACGGCTACGACGCCGTCCTGGACGCCGGGCTCGGGCCGCGGGAGACGCTTCAGGCGCTGGTCACGGAGTCGTTCCGGGAGATCGACCGGCACCGCGCGGCCGTCGCGATCTACCAGAAGGAGTCCAGGCAACTGGCGGCGCAGGAGCGGTTCGCGTTCCTCGCCGAGTCGCAGCGCAAGTTCGAGAAGGCGTGGCTGTCCACGCTGGAAGGCGGGGTCGCCGACCGGGTCTTCCGGGACGACCTCGACGTCCGGCTCACCTACCGGTTCGTGCGGGACACCGTGTGGGTCGCCGCGTCCTGGTACCGGCCGGGCGGACAGCACAGTCCGGAGGAGATCGCCCGGCAGTACCTGTCGATGGTGCTGGACGGGATCGCCGTACGCACATAAGTCGCCGTACGCACACCACTCGCTGGGGAGTCGCCATGGTCGAGGCCTACATCGTCGAAGCGGTCCGCACGCCCGTGGGGCGACGCGGGGGAGGACTCAGCGGGGTCCATCCGGCCGACCTGGGCGCGCATGTGCTCAAGGAGCTGGTCAAGCGGGCCGGCGTGGATCCGGCGGCCGTCGAGGACGTCGTCTTCGGGTGCCTGGACGCGGTGGGGCCGCAGGCCGGGGACATCGCGCGGACCTGCTGGCTGGCGGCCGGACTGCCCGAGGAGGTGCCGGGCGTGACCGTCGACCGGCAGTGCGGGTCCTCGCAGCAGGCCGTGCACTTCGCCGCGCAGGCCGTGCTGTCCGGGACCCAGGACCTGGTGGTCGCCGGGGGCGTGCAGAACATGTCGCAGATCCCCATCGCCTACGCCACCCGGCAGGCCGCCGAGCCGCTGGGCTTCGCCCAGGGGCCGTTCGCGGGCAGCCAGGGCTGGCGGGCGCGGTACGGGGACCGGCCCGTGAACCAGTTCGCCGGGGCCGAGACGATCGCCGCGAAGTGGGGGATCAGCCGCTCGGACCAGGAGGAGTTCGCGCTGCGCTCGCACCGGCGTGCGGTGCGGGCGATCGACGAGGGGCGCTTCGCCCGCGAGACCGCGCCGTACGGGGACGTGTCCGTCGACGAGGGACCGCGGCGAGACACCTCGTCGGAGAAGATGGCCGCGCTGAAGCCGGTCGTCGAGGGCGGCACGGTGACCGCCGCCTGCTCGTCGCAGGTGTCCGACGGCGCGGCGGCGCTGCTGCTGGCCTCGGAGCGGGCGGTGCGCGAGCACGGGCTGACGCCGCGGGCCCGCGTCCATCATCTGTCGGTGCGCGGCGAGGACCCGATCCGCATGCTGACCGCGCCCATCCCGGCCACCGCCCACGCCCTGAAGAAGACCGGACTCACCCTCGACGCCATCGACCTCGTCGAGATCAACGAGGCCTTCGCGCCGGTCGTCCTGGCCTGGCTGAAGGAGACCGGCGCCGACCCCGGCAAGGTCAATGTCAACGGCGGTGCGATAGCCCTCGGGCATCCGCTCGGCGCGACCGGCGCCAAGCTGATGACGACGCTGCTGCACGAACTGGAGCGTACGGGCGGGCGGTTCGGGCTGCAGACGATGTGCGAGGGCGGCGGACAGGCCAACGTGACGATCATCGAGCGGGTCTGAGACCCCCCGGCCCCGGGAGCCGGATCTGTGGCCCCAGGGTTGCGAGGACCGCCGCGTCACCGGTCGGCTCCGAGTGCCTCCAACGACTTCAGTACCGTCTCCGCCTCCTCGGTGATCCGCTCCACCAGCTCCGCGCACGACGGCAGGTCGTCGATGACCCCGGCGACCTGGCCGGAGGCCATGACCCCGAGATCCGTCCGGCCGTCCACCATGGACGCCTTCTGCAGCATCGGCGTGTTCGCGGCCAGCAGGACCTGGCTCCAGGTCAGGTCCTTGCCGTGCTTCATGGCGAGGCCGTCCTGGACCATACGGCGCCAGGTGAGCCCCGAGATACGCCGGAAGCCCGCCGCCCGGCGCATGGCCCGCAGGAGCCTGGCGGCCCGGCCGGATCTCTCCAGGGCGTCGACCAGCTCGGTGCGCAGCATGCGGTGGGGCAGGCCGTCGATCGTCGTCGTGACCGTGACGTCCCCGACCGCCGCCGCCAGATACCTCGCCTTCACCGCCTCCGGCACCGTCGAGTCCGACGTCAGCAAGAACCGCGTCCCCATGGCCACGCCCGCCGCCCCGTACGCCAGCGCCGCGACCAGCCCGCGCCCGTCGAAGAAGCCGCCCGCCGCCACCACCGGGATGTCCACGGCGTCCACCACCTGCGGCAGCAGCACCGTCGTCGCCACCTCCCCGGTGTGCCCGCCGCCCTCGCCGCCCTGCACGATCACCGCGTCCGCGCCCCACGCCGCGACCTTCTCCGCATGCCGCCGCGCGCCGACCGACGGGATGACGACGACGCCCGACTCCTTGAGCGCGATGATGAGTTCAGGCGAGGGGGCCAGGGCGAAGGACGCGACCCGCACCCCCTCCTCGATCATGATCTGCACCCGGTCGGCAGCGTCCCGCGCGTCCGCGCGCAGGTTGACCCCGAAAGGTGCCGTCGTCCGGGCCCCGACCTCGCGTATCGCCTCGCGCAAGCGGTCGGGCGTCATCGTGGCCGACGCCAGGATGCCCAGCGCCCCCGCGTCCGCCGCCGCCGAGACCAGGCGGGGGCCCGCCACCCAGCCCATCCCGGTCTGCACGATCGGGTGCCGTACGCCGACCAGCCTGGTGAGCGCCGTCTCCATCAGGAACGCACCTCCCTGTCCCGGCCGTTCGCCGGGTCGAGCGCCTCGCGGATCAGACGCAGCTCCGCCGGGGTGGGGGAGCGGGTCTGCGGTACCTCGGCGGGGATCGTCAGCTCGAAGCCGGTCGCCCGCACGACCTCCTCGACGGTCACCCCCGGATGCAGGGAGGCGACCCGCATCGAGTGGTCCGGCGTCGCGAAGTCGAAGACGGCGAGATCCGAGACGACCCGGCCCAGCTGGTGGAAGCGGGCCGTTCCCGGATGGCGGGCGGCACGGTCGTGGCCGACCCCGCACACCATGTCGACACGCTCCACGAACACCCGGCGGGAGTGCCGCGGGATCCAGTAACTCGTCGGGTTGTTCAACGTGTTGACCGGCGCGCCGCGCACGCCGAGCAACTGCCGGGCCGGTTTGGCCCAGTCGCCGATGCAGGAGATGTTCTGGTTGCCGAAGCGGTCGATCTGGCTGGCGCCCATCATCACGTGCCGCCGGCCGCCGGTGACGAGGGTGAGATGCCGGCGGTAGGGCAGCCAGCCCTCGGCGTTGCCGTCGGCGTCCACCAGCGTCGCCTCGCCGTCGGTGAGCAGCAGGTCGGGGGCGAAGGTGTGCCGGGCGAGCCGGGCGCCGAGGGAGGGGATCAGGCCCATCGGGCTCGCCAGGATCTCACCGGCACCGCGCCAGGCTTCGGCGCAGGCGATCACGCAGTACTCGGCGCGGGTCGCTGCGGGGGAGGGCGCGCGGATCGGTGCGGGGGTCGGTCCGGGGCCGCGTTCGGGGGTCCGTCCGGGGATGGGTGCGCGAGTCGGGGCGGGGCCGGGTTCGGGTGTCGCCGGGGTCATGACCGCTCCTCTTTCTGCGGACGCCTGCCGCTCTCCTCGTGCCAGACGCGGACGGCGGACCGGTACGCGTGCTCGTCCCCGGTGAGGAACCGCGCGGCGAACTCCGGCCAGGGCGTGGTCGCGTAGTGCCTCTGGAAGGCCTCGTCCCGCGTGTGGTCAGGTGCGCACGACGTGAAGTGAGCGCCGTTCGGGGCCTCCACGACGCCGGTGACCGTGTGCCGTGGGACGAGCAGTGTCTGGGGCGCCGCCTCCTTCGTCAGCTCGGCCGTGTCCACGATCCGCTCGCACGAGACGTACGCCGTGCCGGCCGCCGCGCAGAACAGGTCGTCGAAGTACGGATCGGGGCCCAGGTACTGCCCGTTGCCCCGCCGGTCGGCGCGGTTCACATGGACCAGGGCCGCGTCCAGGCGCAGGGCGGGCATGGCGACGAACGTCTCCCCGTCGTCGTACGGCGACGCGACCGTGCGCAGACCGGGGTTGACCCGCATGACGTCCGATCCGACCCCGGCCCGCACCGGCAGGAACGGCAGCCGGTTCGCCGCCGCCTGCAGCCCCCACAGGAACATCGCCTCGTCGATCTCCATCAGCTCGAACGCCCCGCGCTCGCGTGCCGCGCGGTAGTGCGGTTCGAGCGGGATGGAGTCGAGGGTGGTGAAGGCGGCGACCAGCTTCCGGATCCGGCCGGCGGCGGCGAGCATGCCGACGTCCGGGCCGCCGTAGGAGACCACGGTGAGGTCGGTGACAGCGGTGCGCAGCAGTGCTCTCACCAGGGCCATCGGTTTCCGTCGTGAGCCCCAGCCGCCGATGCCGAGGGTCATGCCGCTCTCCAGCCGGCCCACGGCCTCGTCGGCGCTCATCGTCTTGTCGGCAGCTGTCGCCCGGGCCGCCGTCGCCTCGGTCTCCGCCCTGTCCGCTTCCGTCTCCGCCGTCACTCCGGTCCCTCCTTCCCTGCCGTTCCGAACGTGCTCCGCACCTGGTCCGCGACCCCGCTGAGGTTGGCCTCGAAGGTGAAGCCCTGTTCGAAGCGGTAGCTGCGGCGTACGTCGACGGGGTCGATGCCGTTGATCGCCGCCTTGGCCAGGCGCAGCAGCCGGCCGTCCTTGGCGGCGATCTCGCGGGCCAGCTCCAGGGCCGCACCGCCCAGTTCCCCACCGGGCACCACCCGCCACACCGAGCCGTGCGCGTGCAGCTCGGCGGCGCTCGCCGTGCGGGAGGTGTAGTACAGCGCGCGCATGAGGTGCTGCGGGACCAGGCGGGCCAGGTGCGTGGCCGCGCCGAGGGCGCCCCGGTCCAGCTCCGGCAGGCCGAAGGTGGCGTCCTCGCTCGCCACGATCGCGTCCGCGTTGCCGACGAGCCCGATGCCGCCGCCGAGACAGAAGCCCCGCACGGCCGCCACGACCGGGACCTCGCACTCGTAGACCGCCGCGAAGGCGTCCGCGCAGCCGGAGTTGGCGCCGAGCAGGGCGCCGGGTCCCCGCGCCTGTATCTCCTTGACGTCCACCCCAGCGTTGAAGCCGCGCCCCTCGGCGGTCAGCACGACACAGCGGACGCCGGGGTCCCGCCCGGCCGCGCGCACGGCGTCCGCCAGGGCGTACCAGCCGTGCACCGGCAGCGCGTTCACCGGTGGGAAGTCGACCGTGACGACGCAGATCCCCTTCTCCGGGGACGAGGTGGAGACACCCATGGCCGCATCAGCTACCTTTCCACCAAACGTTTGTTAGGTGTTCGAGGCTTCGAAGCTAGCAGCCGCCGAATCAGCGTGGGAGCCCCTGTGGACAACGCAGCCCCTGTGGACAACTCGCGGTCGCCCCATCTCCACGGCCGGACCGTCGTCGTCACCGGCGGCACGCGAGGGGTGGGCGCCGGGATCGCACGGGCCTTCGCCGAGGCCGGTGCCGAGGTCGTGACCTGCGCCCGGCGGCCGCCCGAAGTCACCGTCGAGGGCGCCCGGTTCGTCCCCCTCGATCTGCGGGAGCCCACCGCCGTGCGGGACTTCTTCGCGGGGCTGCCCCGGCTGGACGTCCTCGTCAACAACGCCGGAGGCACGCCGTACCGGCTGCTGACCGACGTCGACGCCGAGCGGCACGCCCGGGTCGTCGAGCTGAACCTCGTGGCTCCGCTGACCGCGTCCCTGGCCGCGTACGAGCGGTTGCGGCGGACGCGGGGATGCGTGGTGATGATCGGCAGTGTCAGCGGTGGCCGGCCGTCACCCGGGTCGGCCGCGTACGGCGCCGCCAAGGCCGGCCTGGAGAGCCTCGCCCGCTCGATGGCGGTCGAGTGGGCGCCCGACGTACGCGTGAACACGCTCGTCGTCGGCCTGGTCCGCACCGAGTTGTCGCATCTGCACTACGGCGGCGAGGACGGCGTCGCCGCCGTCTCCCGCACGGTCCCGCTCGGGCGGCTCGCCGCACCGGCCGACGTGGGGGCGGCCGCTGTGTTCCTGGCATCCGACGCCGCCTCGTACGTCAGCGGCGCCAGCCTGCACGTGCACGGGGGCGGTGAGCGCCCCGCGTTCCTGGACGCCGCCACCGCTCAACAGAGCCCTCAGGAGGGATGAGATGAGCGCGAGACGCAGCCGCGAAGGGCGTGTCGTCGTCGTCACCGGGGCCGGCCGGGGGCTCGGGCGGGCACACGCGCGCGCCTTCGCAGCCGAGGGGGCACGGGTCGTCGTCAACGACCTCGGCGTCGGGCCGGACGGCCGGCCCGGCGCCGACAGCCCGGCCGCCCAGGTGGCCGCCGAGATCCGTGAGGCGGGCGGCGAGGCCGTCGCGCACGCCGGCGACATCGCCACCACCGAGGGCGCCGCCTCGCTGATCCGGACCGCGCTGGAGGCGTACGGCCGGCTCGACACGCTGGTCAGCAACGCGGGCTTCCTGCGCGACCGGATGCTCGTCAACCTCGACGAGGACGACTGGGACGCCGTCCTGCGCGTCCACCTCAAGGGGCACTTCCTGCCGCTGAAGCACGCCGCCGCGCACTGGCGGGCCGAGGCCAGGGCGGGCCGCACGCCCGAGGCCCGGATCGTCCACACCAGCAGCGGGGCCGGGCTGCTGGGCTCGGTCGGGCAGGGCAACTACAGCGCCGCCAAGGCCGGGATCGTCGGGCTGACCCTGGTCGCGGCGGCCGAACTGGGCCGGTACGGCGTCCAGGTCAACGCCATCGCCCCGGCGGCGCGTACCCGTATGACGGAGCGGACGTTCGCCGAAACCATGGCGGCGCCGGGCAGCGGCTTCGACGCCATGGCGCCGGAGAACGTCTCCCCGCTGGTCGTCTGGCTCGGGTCCGCCGCGAGCGCGGGCGTCACCGGCCGGGTGTTCGAGACGGAGGGCGGCCGCATCACCGTGATGGAGGGATGGCGCGCCGGACCCACCGCGGACAAGGGGGCCCGGTGGGACGTGGCCGAACTCGACGAGGTGGTACGAGGACTGCTGGCCGGCTCCCGGACGCCGGGGCCGGTGTACGGCAGCCGGGAGTGAGCGTCACGCGGGGTGCGTGAGGTCCTCCGCGCGGACCGGGGCCGGGTACGGCAGACCCGGGCGTAACGCCGCGGTTCGTCGAGCGCCGCATGGGTCAAGCGGTGCAGTTCGCCGCCGAGGCAACCGGCCATGTGCGGAGTGAGCAGGACGTTGGGCAGGTCGTACAGGAGGGAGCTGTACGGCGTCGACCTCTGATTCGCCGCCGCTGTCGGGGACATAGGGGTGAGCGCGCCGGCAAGACCGGCCGCACGGCCATGATCCGCGTCTCCGGCCCGCTGCGCGACGGCGCGACCATCGGCCTGACCTGGCGGCGGGCCGTGTCCGCGGTGACGTCGAGCGACCCGGCGGTCCGGGTGCTGGTGACGAGGGACCGGTTGAGTCCACGGGTGACACCGGGAAGCTTGGCGTGTGCGCAGGGCGACGGTGACCTCGGGCTGACCTGGGGCGGCGGCGCGCCTAGGTGTCGCATTCCAGCACCGTCCGGCACAGCGCGCACCGCGCCCGCACCCGCCCCCGCACCCGCCCCCGCACCGGCACCCTGATCCGCTGGTGACAGGTGGGGCAGGGGAACGACACCCGCAGCGGGCCGTCGGCGTCGGGGGAGAAGGCGTACGGCGTGCTCGCCGTGCCCGGCATACCGACGGGGGCGTGGTGGCTCTGGGCGTGGCGGCGGTCGCGGGCGTAGCGGCGGCGGCCCGCCCAGCCCGCCGCGGTGAGCGGTGGCTGCTGCTCGTCGTGACGGGCCAGCGTCATGCCCTTGACGTACGCCGTGTACGCCTGCGGGCTGGTGAACCACGTCGAGGGGTCCTCACCGAACACCAGGGCGCGCTTGGCGAGGACGTACCCGAACTCCTCGGGCGTCAGATAGCCGAGCTTCTGGCTGGACGCCGCGTCCTCCCGGTAGGCGTCCAGGAGCAGCCAGCCGGCGCCCAGGTACGTCGTCGCCGTGTCCGTGAGGATCTCGTTGTCGCGCGTGCCGGGGAACGACAGGTCCAGGCGGTGCAGATAGACATGCATGATCTCGTGCGCGAGCGCCGCGCCGATGTCCCGGCGGTGGGTGCGGAACCGGTCGTTCAGCTCCACGAAGTACTCGGGACCGGTGGTGAGTTCGACGTTGGCCGCGTGCTGCATCTCGCGGAAGCTGACGACCAGACGGGCGTCCGGCAGCCGGTAGTGCCGCACCAGCTCCCGGGCCACGCGCTGGGCGCCCAGATAGAGGTCGTCGGTGTCGCAGAACGCCACGTCGGCCGGGGGCACGCTGGCCGCGAACGTCTGGATCGTGTCGTGCGACAACCGCCTGTACAGCGCCGTGACGGCGGCCCGCACCGTCTCCAGGTGTGGGTAGCCGTGCTCGACCGGTCCGTCGTTCGCCACGCCCGTACCCCCAAGACGCCGTGAACCCGTTTCCACTCTACGAGGGAGAGAGCGGAATTTCGCTCGGCGGGTTGCGCTGTGCCGGCGTGAGATCAGTCCTTGTCATGGACGCCGCCCGATCTTCATACTGGCGAGCCGCCCAATCCGCCACGAAGGGAAGTACGTTGACCCATAACGCGACGACGAGAAGCGGTCTGACCCTGGCCAGAAGAGCCGCGGCGGCCGGTGCCGTCGCTCTCACGGTCGCCAGCCTCCAGCCCGTCAGCGCGCATGCCGCGGACACGCGCGTCATCGGAGGCAAGCCCGCCGTACAGAACGAGTTCCCGTTCATGGTCCACCTCTCGATGGGCTGTGGCGGTGCGCTCTACAAGAAGGACGTCGTCCTGACGGCCGCCCACTGCATGGAGGGCTCCGGCAACAACACCCGCATCACGGTCACCGCGGGCGTCGCCGACCTCAACTCCTCCGCCGCCATCAAGGTCAAGTCGACCAAGGTCAGGGTGGCGCCGGGCTACAACGGCGTGGGCAAGGACTGGGCGCTGATCAAGCTCGCCCGGCCCATCGACAAGCCCACGCTGAAGATAGCCACCACCAACCGCTACAACCGCGGCACCTTCACCATCGCGGGCTGGGGCGACACCCGCGAGGGCGCGGGCACCGGCACCACCAAGCTCCAGAAGGCCTCGGTGCCCTTCATCACCGACCGAGCCTGCAAGTGGCACTACGGCAACCGGCTGGTGAGCGCGGAAGAGCTGTGCGCCGGCTACCAGAGCGGCGGCGTGGACACCTGCCAGGGTGACTCCGGCGGCCCCATGTTCCGCAAGGACGACGCCGGCAAGTGGATCCAGGTCGGCATCGTCAGCTGGGGCGACGGCTGCGCCCGCACCGGCGTTCCCGGTGTCTACACCGAGGTCAGCCACTTCGCGAAGGACATAGCCCGGGCGGCGAACGCGCTGTAGGAGGCGGTTCGGTGGCGCGGCGGCCCCTGCCGGGGTTCCCGCGGACGCCGGTCGTCCGGTCGTCGGCGGGTCCGCCCCCTGGCAGAATCCGGGACGTGACCACCGAACAGCCCTCCGCCGCCGCGTCCCTCCAGGTCGGCGGCAAGGACGACGCCCTGGAGCGGCGCCTCGAAGCGGAGCTCACCGCGTTCAACACGGCGGCGACCGGCGCCGCGCAGCCCGAGGAGTTCAGCGTCCGGGTCACCGCGGGCGACGGCGAACTGCTCGGCGGACTGACCGGGTGGACCTGGGGCGGCCTGTGCGGCGTGGAACTGCTGTGGGTCGGCGAGGACCTGCGGCACGCGGGGTGGGGGAGCAAGCTGATGCGGGCCGCCGAGGAGGAGGCCGTACGGCGCGGCTGCACCGACATGATCGTCTCCTCGTACACCTTCCAGGCCCCGGCGTTCTACCAGAAGCTCGGCTTTCGCGAGGCGGGGCGGCTGCCCGGCGTTCCCGGCGGGCACGCGGACGTGTATCTGCACAAGGTCATCGGAGCCTGAGGCGGGACGCCTGCTTCATCGAGGCCGAACAGCCGCCCGCCGCGTAGGGTGGACGCCCATGAGCACGCGCAACACCACCCCCGACGACGTCGATCCGGCCGTCCGCCAGGAACTCTCCCGCCTGCGCGACAGCATCGACAACATCGACGCGGCCGTCGTCCACATGCTCGCCGAGCGCTTCAAGTGCACCATGCAGGTCGGCCGGCTCAAGGCCCTGCACCGGCTGCCGCCCGCCGACCCGGCCCGCGAGGCGCGGCAGATCGACCGGCTCCGCTCTCTCGCCGAGAGCGCCAAGCTGGACCCTGGATTCGCTGAAAAGTTTCTCAATTTCATCATCGGCGAAGTGATCAGGCACCACGAGCGCATCGCCGAGGACACCGTGAACGGCGCCGCCCCGGCAACCGATTGACCTCGGCGAACACCTCCTGGTACGGACCAGTGCGCGGTCCCGGCTGCCCGCTCCGCGCCGTGCACTGATCGTCAACGGGCGGCCACTGTCCGTCAGTGCCTCGCATACTCTGGTGTCCACGCCGGAGGGAGTTCGGGCATGGGATCGGACACCAAGATCCTCATCGTGGACGACCACGAGGACACGCTGTACGCGCTGGAGAGCGCCCTGGCCCCGCTCGGTTACGACCTGGGCCGCGCCACCAGCGGCGACGAGGCCCTGAAACAGGTGCTCCGCGGCCACGTCGGCCTGCTGCTGCTCGATGTGCGCATGCCCGGCGTCAGCGGGCTGGACGTGGTGCGCTACCTGCGCCGCCTGGAACAGACCCAGCACATCCCGGTCGTCCTGCTCACCGGCTACGGCCCGGACCACGAACTGACCTCCACCGCTTTCGGACTCGGCGTCGCCGACCTGCTCATGAAGCCGGTCGACCCCTGGGCGCTGCGCACCAAGGTCCGCTACCTGTACGACGCCCACCAGCGCCACCAGGCACTGGAACGCGAGGTGCGCGAGCTGCGCGCCCTCAGGGAGCCGCGGGTGGAGACGGAGACCCGCGCCGACCCGGGGAAACCGGGCGCCCGCCTGCCCGTGCAGCGAGACCGGCGCGGGCCCGCACCGGCGCAGGACCGCACATAGGCCTCGTACGCGGGGGACCGCCGTGGACCCGCCGCCCGCCGGCACGCAGGACCGCGCACAGCCCGGCGAAACCGCCCGCCCCTGTCCTGCTGTCACCGGCATCAGGCAGCATGTGATCCATGTCCGTACTCACGCGCGACGAAGCGCAAGCCCGTGCCCAGCTCATCGACGTCCGTCACTACGGGGTCGACCTCGACCTGACCACCGGTGACGAGACCTTCGACTCCCTCACGGTGATCGGGTTCACCGCACGTACGGACGCCGACACCTTCGTCGAGCTGAAGCCGGCCGAACTGCGCTCGGTGACCCTCGACGGACAGCCCCTGGACCCCGAGACCCTCGACGGCAACCGCCTGCCCCTGAAGAACCTCACCGCGGGCGACCACGAACTGCGCGTCGACGCCGTCATGCGCTACTCCCGCACCGGCGAGGGCATGCACCGCTTCACCGACCCCACCGACGGCGAGACGTACGTCTACACCCAGCTGTTCCTGGACGACGTGCAGCGCGTCTTCGCCGCGTTCGACCAGCCCGACCTCAAGGCCGTCTTCGAGGTGACGGTGAAGGCACCGGCGGGCTGGACCGTCCTCGCCAACGGCATCACCGCACACACCGGCGGCGTGTGGAGGGCTGCGCCGACCCCGCCGATCTCCACCTACCTCGTCGCCGTCGCCGCCGGCCCCTGGCACTCGGTGCGCACCGAACACCGCGGCCTGCCCTTCGGCATCCACTGCCGTCGCAGCCTCGCGCCCCACCTCGACGCGGACGCCGAGGAGATCCTCGACGTCACGCGCGCCTGCTTCGACCGCTACCACGAGAAGTTCGAGGAGCCGTACCCCTTCGACTCCTACGACCAGGCGTTCGTCCCCGAGTTCAACGTCGGCGCCATGGAGAACCCCGGCCTGGTCACCTTCCGCGACGAGTACGTCTACCGGTCCGCCGTCACCGACACCGAGCGGCAGAACCGCGCGACGGTCATCGCCCACGAGATGGCCCACATGTGGTTCGGCGACCTCGTCACCCTCAGGTGGTGGGACGACATCTGGCTGAACGAGTCCTTCGCCGAGTACATGGGCTACCAGACTCTCGGCGAGGCCACCCGCTTCTGCGGCACCTGGACCGAGTTCGGCGTCGCCCGCAAGGGCTGGGGCTACGACGCCGACCAGCGCCCCTCCACCCACCCCGTGGCCCCCGAGTCCGTCACCGACACCGCCTCCGCCCTGCTCAACTTCGACGGCATCTCCTACGCCAAGGGCGCCTCCGCCCTGCGCCAGCTCGTCACCTGGCTCGGCGAGAAGGACTTCCTCGCCGGCATCAACACCCACTTCGCCCGGCACCGGTTCGGCAACGCGACCCTCGCCGACTTCATCGACTCCCTCGCCGCCACCACCGAACGCGACGTGCACGCCTGGGCCGGGTCCTGGCTGCGCACCACCGGCGTCGACACCCTCACCCCGCGGGTCACCACCGGCGACAACGGCATCTGCACCCTCACCGTCGACCACACCGGCAGCCGCCCGCACCGCATCGCCGTCGGCCTCTACGACCACGATCTGGGCGACGAGGGCCGCCTCGTCCTGCGCGAACGCCTCGACCTCGACGTCCCGCACCCCGACGGCCACCCCATCGGCAAGCGCCCCGCGCTGCTCCTCCTCAACGACGACGACCTCACCTACGCCAAGGTCCGCTTCGACCCGCGGTCCTTCCGGACGGTGCGCGACGAACTGTCCGGCCTGCCGGGCCCCCTCACCCGGGCGGTGGTGTGGAACGCCCTCAGGGACGCCGTACGCGACGCCGAACTCCCACCCACCACCTACCTGGAGACGGCCCGCGCCCACCTCCCGCACGAGACCGACCTCGCCCTCGTCCAGGGTGTCCTCGGCTTCGCCACCCGCCAGATCGCCGGCCGCTACCTCACCCCCGAGAGCCGCCCCGCCGCCCAGAGCGCCCTCTCCTCCCTCTGCCGCGACCTGCTGCGCCGCACCGAGGACGGCGACAACCCCGGCCTGCGCCTGCTCGCCGTACGCCACTTCGTGGACGTCGCCGCGCACCCCGACACCATCGCCGCCTGGCTCGACGACGGCATCGTCCCCGGCGGACCCGAGCTCGACCCCGAGCTGCGCTGGCGCATCCTCGGCCGGCTCGCCGCGCTCGGTGCGACGGACGAGGCCGCCATCGCCGCCGAGCTCGACCGCGACCCCAGCGCCACCGGGCAGGAGGGCGCCGCCCGCTGCCGCGCCGCCCTGCCCGACCCGCAGGCCAAGCGGACGGCGTGGGAGGCGATGTTCGCGCGGGACGAGCTGTCCAACTACCTTTTCACGGCCACCGCCCAGGGCTTCTGGCAGCCCGAACAGGCCGACCTCGTACGGGAGTACGTGCCGCGCTACTACGAGGACGCCGTCGCCCTCGCGGCCCGCCGCGGCCCCGCCATCGCCGAGGCCGTGGGCAACTGGGCCTTCCCCGCCCACGCCGTCGACACCGAGACCCTGCGCCTGGGCGAGGAGTGCCTGCGCGACGCGGAGCCGGTGCCGGCGCTGCGCCGGAGGCTCGCCGACCAACTCGACGACCTGGCACGCGCGTTGCGGGTGAGGGAGGCCATCTAGCCCCCCGGCGCCGGCCATCCAGCACCCCCCGCGCCGGCCGGCGGCGACAGCCGGCCCGGCCGCGCGGGACAGGGGCGGTCCCGCGCCGCGGGGGAACACGCACACGCCTCGTACGTACCCTCTTTCGGGTCGTTCTGCCAGTACGTTTCGGGCGCGTCGCCCCATCCACGTACAAGCTGGGTACATGCCCACGCCGCCCCTCGCCTCAGGCCCCGACGGCCCGGGCGCCCTGCGGCCGTTGCTCGACACCGTGCTCGACGCGCTGTCCGCCGGCGGCCGGGCACGCGGCGGCCCGCTCCCCGCGGGCGGCCCGGAGGCGGTCACCGCGCGGATGCGGGACACGCTGGGGGACGTACTGCCGGACAAGGGCGACCCGGACGCCCTGCGCGCCCTCGTGCACGCGCTCGCCGAGGGCGCCGCCGACCCGGCCGACCCGCTGTGCGCGGGCCATCTGCACTGCCCGCCGCTCGCCCTCGCCACCGCCGCCGACCTCGCCGCCAGTGTCCTCAACCCCTCCCTGGACTCCTGGGACCAGGCCCCGGCCGCCTCCGCCCTGGAGGCCCTGGTCACACGGGCGCTCGCCGCGCAGACCGGCGCCGCCGACTGCCTCGTCACGACCGGCGGCACCGAGTCCAACCAGCTCGCCCTGCTGCTCGCCCGCGAGGCACACGGCGGTACCGTCCAGCTCGTCACCGCGGCAGGCGCCCACCACTCGCTCCCCCGCGCCGCCTGGCTGCTCGGCCTGCCCGCACCCGTCACCGTCCCGGCCCCGGCCGGCACCTTCGATCCGGCCGCCCTGGACGAGACCCTCGCACATCTGTCCGGCCCGGTGCTCGTCGCCGCCACCGCGGGCACCACCGACGCCGGGCTCATCGACCCGCTGCCCGAGATCGCCGCCCTGTGCCGGGCGCACGGGGCCCGGCTGCACATCGACGCCGCCTACGGGGGCGGGCTGCTGTTCAGCGAGCGGCACCGCCACCGGCTCAGCGGGCTCGACGCCGCCGACACCGTCACCCTCGACCTGCACAAACTCGGCTGGCAGCCGATCGCCGCCGGCCTGCTCACCGTCCGGGACGCCCGCGACCTCGCCGGCCTGCACCAGCGCGCCGAGTACCTGAACGCCGACGACGACACCGAGGCCGGCCTCCCCGACCTGCTGGGCCGCTCCCTGCACACGACCCGCCGGCCCGACATCCTCAAGATCGCCGTCACGCTGCGCGGTCTCGGCCGGAGCGGGCTCGGAGCGCTCGTCGACCAGGTGTGCGAGTGCGCCGACGAGCTGGCGCGGCTGATCGCCGCGCACCCGGGCTTCGAGCTGTACGACCGGCCCACCATCAGCACGGTCCTGTTCCGGCCCACCGGCGCCACCGACGACGCCGTGGCCGCCGTACGCCGAGATCTCCTCGGCCACGGACACTCGGTCCTCGGCCGCGCCCGGCTGAACGGCCGGCTCTGGCTCAAGGCCACCCTTCTCAACCCCCGTACCCGGCCGGCCGACCTGGCCGCCCTCCTGTCTCTGGTGGAAGGACACACCCCCCGATGACCCGCCCGACGAACCCGCCGACCACACCACAGGCCACCGCACACGTGAGCCCGTACGCCGCCGCCCATGCGGCATCCCACGAAGCCCAGGCCCCGCGTGACGTGGTCGGCATCGGCATCGGCCCGTTCAACCTCTCCCTCGCCGCACTCGCCCACCCCCTCGCCGAACTCGACGCCGTCTTCTACGAACAGCGCCCCGCCTTCGACTGGCACCCCGGCCTGCTCGTCGACGGCGCCACCGTCCAGGTCCCGTTCCTCGCCGATCTGGTCACCCTCGCCGACCCCGCCAGCCCCTGGTCCTTCCTCAGCTACCTCAGGACCCGTGAGCGGCTCTTCCCCTTCTACTTCGCCGAGCGCTTCCACATCCGGCGCAGCGAGTACGACGCCTACTGCCGCTGGGTCAGCGAGAGCCTCCCCGGACTGCACTTCCGCCACCAGGTCGACGCCGTGCGCTGGAACACCGACCGCGACGTCTTCGAGGTCGACTTCACCCGGCTCGACACCGACGGAGAGGCCGAGTCCCTCGGCCGCACCTACACGAGGAACATCGTCCTCGGCATCGGCACCGAGCCCTACGTCCCCGACCCGCTCGCGCCCCTCGTCGAGGCACCCGGCGTGCCCGTGATCCACGCCGCCGACTACCTCGACCACCGCGCCGCCCTGCTCGCCGCCGAGCACATCACCGTCGTCGGGTCGGGACAGTCCGGCGCCGAGGTCTTCCTCGACCTGCTGCGGCACCGCCCCGCCGGCCGCGAGCGGCTGCACTGGATCGGCCGCAGCGAGGCGTTCGCACCCATGGAGTACTCCAAGCTCGGCCTGGAGCACTTCACCCCCGACTACTCGCGCTACTTCCACGCCCTGTCCGAGCCGGTCCGCGAGCAGCTCGTCACCTCCCAGTGGCAGCTCCACAAGGGCATCGACTCGGGCACCATCGCCGCCATCCACGACGAGCTCTACCGGCGCAACCTGGGCGGCGGCTGGCCGGACGCCGTCCTCACCCCCGGCGTCCGCGTCCGTACCGCCGGCCGGATCGCCACCACCCAGGTCGAACTGCACCTGGAACACGTCCAGCAGGGCACCCGCTCCCGGCTCACCACCCATGCCGTCGTCCTGGCCACCGGATACCGCGAACGCCCCCTGAGCCGGCTCCTCGCCGGCCTCGACCCCTATCTGCGCCGCGACAGCCACGAGCGCCCGCGGATCGACGAGGAGTTCCGCCTGGTCCTCGACCCCTCCGTCACCGGCACGGCCTTCGTCCAGAACGCCTCGCTGCACACCCACGGCGTCGGCAGCCCCGATCTGGGCCTCGCCGCCTGGCGCAGCGCCACCATCCTCAACGCGCTGACCGGCAAGGAGCCGTACCCGCTGCCGCACCGCACCGCGTTCACCAGCTTCGGCCTGGAGCAGCAGCGCTCCCAGGTCCCGCCCGCCCGGCACCCGGGCACGCTCACCCCCCTGCGGGACGGGACCTGACGTTCCCGGAAAGGTCTGGGCCCTGTCGTCGTCAGGGCCTAGAGCACCGGCGTGCCGTCCCGGGTGAGCTTCCAGTCCACCGACGCGAAGTCCTTCGGGTCCAGTACGCCCTTGGCGGTCACCCACTCCGCGATCCGGGTGCGGATCTCCGTCGACTCCGACCACAGCTCCTGCGCCGACGCCACGTGCGGGAATGCGCCGCCGCCGTTGGCGCGGTAGTTGTTCACCGCCAGCACGAACTGCTGGGCGTCGTCCAGCGCGGCACCGCCGAACGCCAGGTTCCGGATCCGCGACCCGGCCGGCCGGGCGATGTCGATCTCGTACGTCAGCCCCGACACGTAGTCGTAGTTGTAGTCCGGGCGGCCGCCCGCGTTGGTCAGCTTGTCCACGTCGACCGGCGCGCCGGCCGCCGTCTGCACGTAGTACTCCGCCGAGTACTCCAGGTACGCCCGCAGCTGCGCCCCCGTCATCAGCTTGGCGACCAGCGTGTTGTCGTAGACGTAGAGGCTCGACAGGTCCCGGATCGTCACCTCGCCGGCCGGGATCTGGGACGTCCGGGAGAACGGCGACGCCTGCGCGAGCACCGGCAGCGACGCGTGGGCGGTGCCCGCCAGCGCCGCCTTGACCACGTCCTCCTGCACCTTGGTGATCAGGTCGATGATCGGGGCGTCCTTGTAGCGGGCGTCGACCGTCGTCAGGGTCTCGGTCGCGGTGCCGACGACCTGGTTGACGTACTCCACGACCTTCGCGTGCTCGTCCGACAGCAGGCGGGTGATCCTCGGGTCGTCCTCGACCGTGTTGGAGTTCCGCAGCGACGCCTTGACCGACTCGACCTGCCACCCGCCCTTGTCGAGGACCAGCTCGAAGTCGAACAGCGTGAGCCGCTCGGCGTAGCACAGCGGTTCGGACAGGACGACCGTCCTGCCGGTCTTCTCGTTCGTGACCAGCAGTTCCTCGATCTCCACGTGCGCGTGGCCGACCAGGATCGCGTCGATGCCGGGCACCTGCCGGGCCACGTCGGCTGCGGCGTTCTCCACGTGCGGCAGCTGGTCGCCGTACGACGACGTGCCCGAGGAGCCGCTGTGCGCGGAGACGACCACCACGTCGGCGCCCATCGAACGCAGCTTCGGCACCCACTTCGCCGCCTGCTCCTCCAGGCCGGGGAAGACCAGCCTGCCCTGAACGTACGCCCTGTCCCAGATGGCGATGCCCGGGTTCGTCAGCCCGAGCACGGCGACCTTGACCGGCGGGGCGCCCGGTACGCGGAACGTCTTCATGAAGTACGGCGGGAAGGCGGGCCGCAGCGTCTTCGCGTCGACGGCGTTGGCGCCGAGCAGCGGGAAGCGGCACTGCTGCTCGAACCGGCGCAGCGTCTCGATGCCGTAGTTGAACTCATGGTTGCCGAGCGCCACCGCGTCATAGCCGATGGCGTTCATCGCCTGTGCCATGGGGTGCACGGGGCCGCCCTTGGCGGTGATCGGGTCGACCTTCGCGTAGTAGTACGTCAGCGGGGTGCCCTGGATCGTGTCGCCGGCGTCCAGCAGCAGCGTGTTGCGGCGGCCCTTCTCCTCACGCACCTGGTTCACCAGCGTCGAGACCCGGGCCAGGCCCTGGACGTTGCCCGCGGTGTCGGAGTACTCGGCGTTCTTGAAGTAGTCCCAGTGGAAGATGTGGCCGTGCAGGTCGGTGGTGCCCATGACGGTGAAGGAGTACCGCCTGGGGCGCTTCCCGTGAGCCGGTGCCGCCTGCGCGGGTGCCGTCGCCGCGCCGGCGACCGCCACCCCCGCCCCGGCCACGGCGGACTTCCTCAGGAACTTCCGGCGGTTCAACGGCATGTGCAGAACTCCCAGTCGGCGTGGAACGACAACAACGCGCGTAGATTCTGACCCGGACATGACCACCACCGACAGACCCCGGACGTTGCGATCTGATGACCGGCCAGGGCCACACCCCCCACGCGCGATGACAGAGTGGGACGTATGACCTCACCCACCGAGGAACCCCAGCACCCCGCCGTCCCCTACGGGACCCCCGACGCCCCCCGCATCGCCGTCCGTGGCGAGGCGCGCCTCGAGGTCGACCCCGAGATCGCCCGCATCGGCATCACCGTGACCGCCCGCGGCCGCGACCGGCGTTCCGCGCTCGACGACCTCACCCGCCGCAACGCCGGCGCCCTCGACCTGGTCAAGTCCTACGGCGACGCCGTCGAACGCGTGGAGACCGGCGCCTTCTCCATCACCCCGGAACTCACCAAGCACGGCCGCGGCGAACGCATCCGCACCTACCACGGCGTCGTCCACGTCACCGCCGAACTCACCGACTTCACCGCCCTCGGCGAACTCACCTCCCGCCTCGCCGACCTCGACCTCACCCGCGTCGACGGCCCCTGGTGGGCGCTGCGCCCCGACTCGCCCGCCCACCGCGAGGCCCGTCGACAGGCCGTCCGCGAGGCGGTGCAACGCGCCCGCGAATACGCCGACGCGCTCGGTACGACCCTGTCGGCCCTCGTGGAACTCGCCGACATCGGCGCCGAGAACCCGCAGCCATATCCGGCGGCACCCAACGGACGTATGCGTTCCGTGGCCTACGCCGCGGCCGCCGAGGACACCGGCGCGGCACCCCTGGACCTCGAACCCCAGCGGCAACACGTGCACGCCCAGGTCAACGCCCGATTCACCATGGTGCCGCCACAACTGTGAGGCGATTCGGAAAATCGACCCGAGTGAATACCTGACCGGTGCATGGTCAATGCACGACCGCGAACGGGGCATGGGCTGCGAAATGCTCATCGGAGCGCCGCCTTGCACAATTCAACACTTGTCAACACCCCTTCACGCAAAGGTGGTTGAGTAGTCATGCTCGGCCAATTGTCTACCCGCCGGTAAGGCCTAGGCTCGAATCATGCGCCGAGCAAAGATCGTCTGTACCCTGGGCCCCGCCACCGACTCGTACGACCAGATCAAGGCACTGGTCGACGCCGGAATGGACGTCGCCCGATTCAACCTCAGCCACGGCGGACACGCCGAGCACGAGGAGCGCTACCAGCGCGTACGCAAGGCCTCCGACGAGACGGGGCGCAGCGTCGGGCTGCTCGCCGACCTTCAGGGCCCGAAGATCCGGCTCGGCCGCTTCACCGAGGGGCCTGTACTCCTTGAACGCGGCGACTCCTTCACCATCACCGTCGAGGACGGCGCACGGGGCGACCGGCAGTCCTGCGGAACGACCTACAAAGGCCTGGCCGGCGACGTCAGCCCCGGCGAGCGCATCCTCGTCGACGACGGCAAGGTGTGCCTGCAGGTCACTGACGTCGACGGGCCCCGCGTGCACACCGAGGTCGTCGAAGGTGGCATGGTCTCCGACAACAAGGGGCTGAACCTCCCCGGCGTCGCGGTCTCCGTCCCCGCGCTCTCCGACAAGGACGAGGCCGACCTGCGCTGGGCCCTGCGCACCGGCTTCGACGTCATCGCCCTCTCCTTCGTCCGCAGCGGCCGGGACATCGAGGCCGTCCACCGCATCATGGACGAGGAGGGGCGCCGCCTCCCCGTGATCGCCAAGGTGGAGAAGCCGCAGGCGGTGGACGCCATCGACGACATCGTGGCGGCGTTCGACGGCATCATGGTGGCCCGCGGCGACCTCGGCGTCGAGATGCCGCTCGAACAGGTCCCGATCGTCCAGAAGCGCGCGATCAAGCTGGCCAAGCGCAACGCCAAGCCGGTGATCGTGGCGACCCAGATGCTGGACTCGATGATCGAGAACTCCCGGCCGACGCGCGCCGAGGCCAGCGACGTCGCCAACGCCGTCATCGACGGTACGGACGCGGTGATGCTCTCCGGGGAGACCAGCGTCGGGAAGTACGCCATCGAGACGGTCCGGACGATGGCGAAGATCGTCGAGGCGGCCGAGGAGGTCATCCTCGCCAAGGGGCTCTCCCCCCTGACCGAGCTGAACAAGCCCCGCACCCAGGGCGGAGCGGTCGCTCGCGCGGCGGCCGAGATGGGAGATTTCCTCGGCGCCCGGTTCCTGGTCGCGTTCACCCAGTCCGGCGACACCGCCCGCCGCCTCTCCCGCTACCGCTCCCCGATCCCGCTCCTCGCCTTCACCCCGGAGCCCGCGACGCGCTCGCAGCTGAGCCTGACATGGGGAGTGGAGACGTTCCTCGGCCCGCACGCCAACTCGACGGACGCGATGATCGCCCAGGTGGACGAACTGCTGACCAAGTACGCCCGCTGCGAGCCCGGCGACACGGTCGTCATCACGGCCGGCTCGCCCCCTGGAATGCCGGGAACCACGAACCTCGTCCGGGTGCACCACATCGGCGAGACCTCCTAGACGGCGCCGTACGGGACCCTGCGCGCATCTGACGGTCAGTGCTTGGGGCCCGGCCCACGTGGACGTCGAGCAGCGCGACGGAGGCCCTGCGGGCGACGGAGATGTTGTACGGCGTCCCGTGCCGGGCGCAGTAGGTCCATGCGACGCCCAGCTTGTCGAGGGTGTCGGTGTACAGCCGGCGGATGTCGTCGGAGACGTTGGTGAAGAAGTAGCGCGGATACTCGTAGCGCTTGCGCTCGCCGCCGACGATGCGCGTCGTCCAGTTGGTGACGCGACAGCCGTCCGAGTGAATGAGGCCGCGGACGAATTCCCAGGGATGGATATCGACGATTCCCTGCTGCCAGGCCGCGAGGACGATGGGGCGCTTGTGCTTCTCGCCAGGGCCATGCTGGGGAAAGAGTGTGGGCCAGTGCCGGTGGTAGCTGGTCACCGTCACGCAACCCTGCTTGGGGACGGTGTATACGCCGACCCCGGGCCGTACCTTCGGAATGACCTCCCGGCACTCCTGGACAAGTCCGGGCCATGCGTTCGCACACACGATGCGGAGGTAGTAACCGCCTTTCGGGTGGGCGCTGATGCAGCCGTCGCCGAGATAGAGGCCGAGGAGGTATGCGTATGCGCGTTCGTCGGCGGGCGGTCCCGGGTCCGGTGGCACCATGCGGGGCAGTGGCTCCAAGCGGTCCTGCCAAGAGCGGATCGCCGCGCGGGAGATGCCCGTCTCACGGCTTACCGAGTTGAGACTGCGGCCCTGTGCCACGAGAGCGAGTGCCCGCTTACGTGTGCCCATGTCGTACATGTGGCCACTCTGCGCGACCGCACGTCACCAGATGCAGCAAAAAGCGGATGTTCACGAGAATGTGGACATCCGCTTTCGAGTAGTGACCTTGAAATCGAAGGAAAAGTGCCCCGGGTCGGATTCGAACCGACACTGTATGGGTTTTGAATCCATTGCCTGCTGCCAGTTGGGCTACCGGGGCTCGCAGAATCGAAGGTTTCCCTCGACCCTCAGCGCGTCCACCATACCGCAGCTAGGTAGGCTCTTGGGAGCAGCACCCTGCCCTCGACAAGGAGCCCCCGTGACCGCCCCCGAGTCGCCCCAGCCCGTTGACGTGCCCGACGACGACAAGTCGCACGTGCCTCCGCTGACGACCCGTGTCGTCATCGCCGAGGACGAGGCCCTGATCCGGCTCGACCTCAAAGAGATGCTGGAGGAGGAGGGCTACACGGTGGTCGGCGAGGCCGGTGACGGTGAGCAGGCCGTGGAGCTGGCCCGGGAGCACCGCCCCGATCTGGTGATCCTCGATGTGAAGATGCCCAAGCTGGACGGCATCTCCGCGGCGGAGAAGATCACCGAGGAGTCCATCGCGCCCGTCCTCATGCTCACCGCCTTCTCGCAGCGCGACCTCGTCGAGCGCGCCCGGGACGCCGGCGCCATGGCGTACCTGGTGAAGCCGTTCAGCAAGAGTGACGTCGTACCGGCGATCGAGATGGCCGTCTCGCGGTACACGCAGCTGAAGGAGCTGGAGAAGGAGGTCGCCGACCTCAGCCAGCGGCTGGAGACGCGCAAGCTGGTCGACCGTGCGAAGTCGGTCCTCCAGACCGAGTACGGGCTGACCGAGCCGGCCGCGTTCCGGTGGATCCAGAAGACGTCCATGGACCGGCGGATGTCCATGCAGCAGGTCGCCGAGGCGGTCATCGAGGACGCCGCCGAGAAGAAGGCGGCCAAGTCCCCCGAGAAGGGCTGAGCGCCCGAGACGGCATGAGGCGCGGCGACGTGGTGGCGCACGACATCAGCGATGCGCCGCGGGGACCTGGAGACAGTGATGCGGCCCTGCCGGTCAACCGGCAGGGCCGCATCACTGTCTGCGCCTGGGACGGCGGCATCGGGCGGGTCAGTCCTCGCCGAGGTACGCCTTTCGTACGGACTCGTCGTGCAGCAGGTCCCGCCCTGTCCCGGACAGGACGATCTTGCCGACCTCCATGACGTGTCCGTGGTCGGCCAGGGAGAGCGCGGCCTGGGCGTTCTGCTCGATGAGCAGGATGGTGGTGCCCTGGGACTTGAGCTCCTTGATGGTGGACATGATCTTCTGCATCATGATCGGCGACAGACCCATGGACGGCTCGTCGAGCATGAGCAGCTTCGGTCGGGACATCAGTGCCCGCCCCATGGCGAGCATTTGCTGCTCACCGCCGGAGAGGGTGCCCGCCGCCTGCCTCCGGCGCTCCCCGAGGATGGGGAAGAGGTCGTAGGCGCGTTGGATGTCCTTCTCGATGCCTTCCTTGTCGGTGCGCAGGAACGCACCGAGGCGGAGGTTGTCCTCGATCGTCATGCGGGGGAAGATGTGCCGCCCCTCGGGGGAGTGGGCGAGCCCCAGCGAGACGACTTTGTGTGCGGGGACCTTCTTCAGCGACTTGCCGTCGAACTTGATCTGGCCCGACAGTGGCTGGAGGAGACCCGACAGGGTCCGCAGGGTCGTCGTCTTGCCGGCGCCGTTCGTGCCGATAAGGGTGACGACCTCGCCCGCGTCCACCTTGAACGAGATGCCCTTGACGGCCTCGATCTTGCCGTAAGCGACCCTGAGGTCCTCGACCTCGAGCAATGCGGTCACTTGTCGTCCCCTTCCGTGCTGCTCGACGCCTCGGCGGCCTCTACCTCGGCGGCCTCTGCTTCGCCGGGCGCGCCCTCGAAGGGCGTGCCCAGGTAGGCGGCGATGACACGCTCGTCGGCCTGGACGACCTCGGCGGGGCCCTCGACGATCTTCTCGCCCTGGACCAGCACGGCCACCCGGTCGCAGAGGTTCATGATGAACCGGATGTCGTGTTCGATGACGAGGACGGCGATGCCCATGTCCCTGATCGCGAAGATGAGCTCCTCGGCCGCCCGGGTCTCCTGCGGGTTCATGCCGGCGGTCGGCTCGTCCAGGAGGAGCAGGCCGGGCTCGCTCGCCAGCGCCCGGGCAATCTCCAGCTTTCGCTGCTCGCCGTAGGGCAGGTTGCGGGCGAGGTGGTCGGCCTTGGCGGCGAGACCTGTGAACTCCAGGAGCTCCATGGCCCGGGCCCGGGACTCCTGCTCGGCCTTTTTGAAGCGGGGCAGGCGCAGGAGGGCCGACCAGAGGCCTTCCTTGGTTCGGGTGTGCCGCCCGACCAGCACGTTCTCCAGAACGGTCATGTTGGCGAAGAGCCGGATGTTCTGGAACGTACGGGCGATGCCGGCCTGGGTGACCAGATGGGGCTTGGGCGGTAGGACCGTGCCTTTGTACGCGACCTTGCCCTCGGTCGGTATGTACAGGCCGGTCAGGCAGTTGAAGAAGGTCGTCTTGCCGGCGCCGTTGGGGCCGATGAGTCCGACGATCTCTCCGGTGTTCACTGTCAGGTCCACGTCGCGTACGGCGGTCAGACCGCCGAAGCGCATGGTGACACCGCTCGCGTCGAGCACCGTGGTGGTGGGTGCGGTCGTGGTGGTGGTCATGGCGGTCACGCCCCTGCCTTCGCGACGCCGGTCGCGCCTTCGGGCAATGGCTTGTCCTCCGGTACGTCGAGCTGTCCGGTCTCGTGGAATTCGAGTTGCTTCCTGCGGTCGGCGACCAGGCCCTCAGGACGGAAGCGCATCAGCAGCATCAGCGCGATGCCGAAGAGCAGCAGCTGGTACTCCGCCATGAACTGGAGCTTGGCCGGGATCAGGTAGAGCAGCGCGGCGCCGATCAGTGGGCCGCTGATGGTGCCCATACCGCCGAGGATGACGGCGGCGAGCAGGAAGGCCGAGTTCGGCGGCACGGAGCCGGCGAACTGGTACTGCTCGGGTGTGACGCTGTACGACACGTGCGCCTGGACGGTGCCCGCGAGACCGGCGAGGGCGGCGCCCAGCGCGAACGCCAGGAGCTTCAGGCGGAAGCCGTTGATGCCCATCGCGGTGGCGGCGGTCTCGTCCTCGCGGATGGCGACCCACGCGCGGCCGATGCGGGATTCCGCGGAGCGGCGGAAGACCATCACGACGATCGCCGTGAACAGCAGCATCAGCAGGTAGTAGTTGGCCGAGCGGGTCAGTTCGTGGCCGAGGACGTTGTGCGGGACTCCGAGGTTGAATCCGAAGATCTCCAGGTCGGGGATCTGGGGGATGCCGTTGGAGCCGTTGGTGACGTCCGGGCCGCTGTTGCCGTTCAGGTTGTTCATGGTGATGCGGAAGATCTCACCGAAACCGAGCGTCACGATGGCGAGGTAGTCGCCGCGCAGTCGCAGGGTCGGGGCACCGATCACCACGCCGAAGATCAGCGAGACGAGGGCACCGGTGAGAACGGCCGCCCAGAAGGGGAACTTCACACCGATCGTCGACGCGGGGGAGCCGGAGACCAGGGCGGCGGCGTAGGCGCCGACGCCGAGGAAGGCGACGTATCCGAGGTCGAGGAGGCCGGCGAGGCCGACGACGACGTTGAGGCCCAGGGCGACCGTGGCGAAGATCAGGATGTTCGCGCCGATGAGGGCGAACTGATCGTTGGACTGGGTGAAGGGGAAGCAGATCGCCGCGGCGAACGCTGCCGCGAGGGTGACGTTGCGGTGTTTGGCGGTGAGTGCCGACAGCCGCTTGAGCAGGCCCGCGCGGGTGACGGCGGTGAAGCCGAACGCCGCGACGATCAGGAAGCCGATGAACAGCTCGGAGTATTCGGTGCTGATGCCGTACGCGAAGACGTACAGGCCGACGCCGAAGCCCGCGGCGATGATCAGGATCTCCACCCAGGAGGGCAGTTCCTTGGCTCGGCGGGGGTCGGGGGCGGTGATGGAGTGACGGATCCGGCCCCAGAGGTTCGGGGTCGGCTCGCCGGGGCCGTAGGGCTGGTCGACCGGGAGACCGAGAGCGCCGATCACGGCGACGAGCGCGCCGATGCCGGCGATCCAGGCGCCTGGCTCCAGGTTGACCAGGCCGCCGAGCTCCTGGCTGATCGCGCCCATCGAGTAGCCGGTGGTGCCGAACACGCCGAAGGCGGCGAGCAGGACGGGGCTGTTCTTGCCGCCGGGGGTGAGCCATCCCAGGCCGCGGATGCCGTAGCCGGAGAGGGCGAACAGCAGGGTCAGCAGGGAGCCGACGAGGGTGAGGACCTGAAGGCCGCCCGGGTAGCCGGTGACGGTCAGGTTGCCCGGGAACTCCTCGGTCCAGGTCCAGGCGAGGAAGGTGCCGATGAGGGCGACGGCGGAGCCGACGACGGTCAGTCCGCGTGCCGCGGCCTGCGGCAGCGGGATGATCGGGGTGGCATCCGCGGTGGACACCTTGTCGGTGTCGGTGGCCTTGTCCATGGGGATCTCGGTGGTCATGGGTATCACGCCCGATCCGCGACGCGTTCGCCGAGCAGACCCTGTGGCCTGAACAGCAGGACGAGGATGAGGAGGCTGAACGCCCACACGTCCTTCCAGGCACCGCCGCCGAAGAGTTCCATGCCGGGGATGTCGCCGACGTAACCGGTGGCCAGGGCCTCGGCGACGCCGAGGACGATGCCGCCGAGCATGGCGCCGTAGATGTTGCCGATACCGCCGAGCACGGCCGCGGTGAATGCCTTCAGGCCCATCAGGAAGCCCATGCGGAAGCCGACCTGACCGTTCTTGAGGCCGTAGGCGACGGCCGCGATGGCGGCGAACGCGGCGCCGATGGCGAACGCCATGACGATGATGCGGTCGGTGTTGATGCCCATCAGCTTGGCAGTGTCGGGATCCTGGGCGGTGGCCTGCATGCCGCGCCCGGAGCGCGTCTTGGTGACGAACAGGCCGAGGGCGAGCATGCACAGCGGGGCGGCTATGACCACGAAGAGGTCGCCGCGCTGGATGTTGGCGCCGAGGATGTCGATGGGGCCGCCGTGGAACTGCGGGAAGGGGACGTCCTTCTTCGCGTCCGGGTACCACATCCACACGGCCTGCTGGAGGGCGATGGACAGGCCGATGGCGGTGATGAGGGGTGCCAGCCGTGGCGCAGTACGCAGCGGTCGGTAGGCGAAGCGTTCCGCCGCCGTGCCGACGGCGACCGATACGAGGACACCGCCGATGATCATGAGCGGGACTGCGGCCCCGAGGCCGAAGCCGTCGGGGAGTACCAACCAGACGGTGAGGGCCCCGAAGCCCCCGACCATGAAGATCTCGCCGTGGGCGAAGTTGATGAGCTGGACGATGCCGTAGACCATCGTGTAGCCGATCGCGATGAGTCCGTACATCGCGCCGAGGATGAGTCCATTGGCCAGCTGTTGCGGCAGTTCGTTCACCGCAGGGCCTCCGTGGAGTGGTTCGGATATGGCGCCGCGCGGGAGCGCTGGTAGGCACTTCCCGCGCGGCCTGGATCAATGTGTGAGTGTGAAGGGTTCTCTGACTCGTCCTTCGTCAGCCGAGCTTGGGTTCGCCGCTGAACTCCGGCGCCCAGGCGTTGCTCTTGACCTTGTACGCGGTCATCGTGTGGTTCGTGGTGTCACCGAACTCGTCGAAGGAGATGGTGCCGGTGACGCCGTCGAACTTGACCTTGGCCATGGCGTCCAGGACTGCCTTGCGGCCGTCGGACGGGACCTTGCCGTCGTTGCCCTCGACCGCCAGCTTGACGGCCTCGATGATCGACCAGGTGGCGTCGTAGGTGAGGCCGCCGTAGGCCTCGTAGGCGTCCTCGTAGCCTGCCGCCTCGTAGTCCTTGATGAACGTCTTGGCGGAGTCGAGCTGCTCGACCGGCTTGCCCACGGAGGTGGCGAGGTCGCCCTCGGCCTTCTTGTTCAGCTTCGGGAATTCGCCGGAGTAGATGCCGTCGCCTCCCATGAGCGGGATGTTCTGGCCGCTGTCCTTGAGCTGCTGGCTCAGCGGGCCGGCGGCCGGGTACTCGCCGCCGTAGTAGAGGGCCTGGGCGCCGGTCTTCTTGATCTTGGCGACCACGGCGTTGAAGTCACGGTCGTCGGGGTTGATGTGGTCGGTTCCGACGATCTGGCCACCGAACTTGGTGAAGTTCGCCTTGAAGGAGGCGGCGAGGCCGGCGCCATAGGTCTTCTGGTCGTCGATCAGGTAGACCTTCTTGAGCTTGGCCTTGTTGTAGAGGTAGTCGGCCGCGAAGGCGCCCTGGATCTCGTCCGTGGTGGCGGTGCGGAAGAAGGTCTTGAACTGGCGGACCGAGTCACCGGTCTTCCAGCCGTCGCCCTGGGTCAGTTCGGTGCCGGTGTTGGCCGGGGAGACCTGGGTCAGACCGGCGTCGTTGAACGGCTTCTGCATCTGCTGCGAGACGCTGGAGTTCAGCGGGCCGACGACGCCGAGGACCTCTTTGTTGCTGATGAACTTCTGGGCGTTCTGCTGGCCGACGGAGGGCTGTGCCTGGTCGTCGAGCGCCTCGATCTTGAACTCGACGCCCTTGACGAACTCCTGCTTGTTGGCCGTCTTGGCGGCCAGATCGGCGGAGTTCTTCATGCCGAGGCCCAGTGCGGACAGGTCGCCGGTCAGCGGGGCGTCGAGGCCGATCACAACTGTGGTCTTGTCGCCGTTGCTGCTGCCGCCGTCGTCGTCACGCGACCCACAAGCCGTGAGTGTCAGCGATCCCGCCGCGATTGCGGCGGTTATGGCAATGATCGAACGTTGACGCACGAATCAGGTCCTTTCCCTGGCACGGCGGCCCCCCATGGAACGCGCCGAGTCGAGCGCTGGGTCGAAGTGACTTCGAATCCTGTAGCTCGGTGACTGGCGGTGACTCTAAGCGCGTGCGGGGAACATGGAGGAGTGCCTGACCAAGGCTGTGACGCTCTTGTTATGACACGACGTGATGCAGAGCGGTACTGAGCGGGTAGATGCGCGGAATTCTGGCCGATTCGCCCTGTCCGCATTCTGAGACGCGCAGGACTCCCCCGTCCTCTATCAGGAGTGTTTACGGGTTTTGGTCATGGCAACAACTCGTTGCTGCAGGCTACTTGGGCGATGCCTGAAAGGGTCGTGCCCGTAGTCGTGGGTGAGGGTGAAGGGCTGTCCGTTGATTGCGTGCGTATTACGCAGCGTTACATCCGTGAAAGGGAGTCCGACATTCCGCAGCGCTTTCCGCGGTCGGTGACCCTCGCAGTGATCTTGTTCTGATGCGCATTCCTGCCCGGTTGGGGGAAGCGTGCGGGGAAAATGCCACCGATGGGCCTGGGGTGTCGGTCGGTGGCGCGGCCGGTCTGGGAGGGGATCCCGCGCGCTTGTCCTGGCCCGGCTCGACGCTGCTCGACGGCGCGGCCCCCGGCCGTCGCGCCGTCGCGCTACCTCTCGCGCGGCCCTCGTGATGCTGACGGTCCATCAACTCATCGGCCGGGGGGTCACTTTGACGTTCCTGCTTGGCCGGATTCTCCGCCGCGAGGGCGGTGTGCCTCAGGAGGGACGGCCCGGAGCGGATGTGGGGTCAGTCCGCAGCGCGGATGTGCTCGCCATCCCCCGGCCTGACATCCCGCAGAAGGCACGTCAGCCGGGCGGTGCACACCCGGCGGCCGTCCTCGTCGCTGATCACGACTTCGTACGTGGCCGTGGAGCGGCCCCGGTGCACGGGCGTGGCCACGCCGGTCACCAGGCCGGAGCGGACGCCCCGGTGGTGGGTGCAGTTCAGGTCGACGCCCACGGCGATCTTGGTGATGCCGCCGTGCAACATGGAGCCGACCGAGCCGAGGGTCTCGGCCAGCACGGCTGACGCGCCGCCGTGCAGCAGGCCGTACGGCTGCGTGTTGCCCTCGACCGGCATCGTGCCGACGACGCGGTCCGCCGAGGCCTCCACGATCTGCACGCCCATCCGCGTGCCCAGATGCCCGGCGGAGAACAGGGCGGGCAGGTCCACGCCGAGTGCCGCGTACTCGTCGATGACCTCTTGCGGGAACTTCACCTGGTGCTGCTCGCCCATCGGGACCGGCTCCGTTTCGTCTCGTCGTCCTCGTTGTCGGACGCGCCTCGGTCGGGCGCGTCGTGACCGGACGCGCCCTGCTGAGCAAACGCTCAGTCGGTCGCCGATTGTTCCAGACGGACGACGACCGACTTGCTGGCCGGGGTGTTGCTGACGTCGGCCGTGGCGTCCAGCGGGACGAGGACGTTGGTCTCGGGGTAGTAGGCGGCGGCGCAGCCCCGCGCGGTCGGGTAGTGCACGACCCGGAAGCCGGGCGCCCGCCGCTCCACGCCGTCCCTCCACTCGCCGACCAGGTCGACGTACGACCCGTCGGCGACCTGGAGTTCGCGCGCGTCCTCCGGGTTCACGAGGACGATCCGGCGGCCGTTCCTGATGCCGCGGTAGCGGTCGTCGAGGCCGTAGATCGTGGTGTTGTACTGGTCGTGCGAGCGCAGCGTCTGCAGCAGCAGCCGGCCCTCGGGCAGCTTCGGGTACTCCACGGGCGCGGCGGTGAAGTTGGCCTTGCCGGTGGCCGTCGGGAAGCGGCGCTCGTCGCGCGGGGCGTGCGGCAGGGCGAAGCCGCCGGGGCGGGCCACGCGCGCGTTGAAGTCGTCGAAGCCGGGGATCACGCGCGCGATTCGGTCGCGGATCGTGGCGTAGTCCTTCTCGAACTCCTCCCACGGCGTGGCGCTGTCCTCGCCCAGCACCCGGCGGGCCAGACGGCAGACGATCGCCGGCTCGGACAGCAGATGGGCGCTCGCGGGCTCCAGGCGGCCGCGGGAGGCGTGCACCATGCCCATGGAGTCCTCGACGGTCACGAACTGCTCGCCGCCGCCCTGGAGGTCGCGCTCGGTGCGGCCCAGGGTGGGCAGGATCAGGGCCCGCGCGCCGGTGACGACATGGCTGCGGTTGAGCTTCGTCGACACGTGCACCGTGAGCCGGGCGCGTCGCATCGCCGCCTCGGTGACGTCGGTGTCGGGGGAGGCGGAGACGAAGTTGCCGCCCATGGCGAAGAAGACCTTGGCCTCGCCGTCGCGCAGGGCGCGGATCGCCCGTACGACGTCGAAACCGTGCTCGCGCGGGGGAGCGAAGCCGAACTCCCGCTCCAGGGCGTCCAGGAAGGCGGGCGCCGGGCGTTCGAAGATGCCCATCGTGCGGTCGCCCTGCACGTTCGAGTGGCCGCGCACCGGGCACACGCCGGCGCCGGGGCGGCCGATGTTGCCCCGCAACAGCAGGAAGTTGACCACCTCGCGGATGGTGGGCACGGAGTGCTTGTGCTGGGTCAGGCCCATGGCCCAGCAGACGATGGTGCGCTCGGAGGCGAGCACCATGTCGAGAGCCTCTTGGATCCGCCGCGGTTCGAGGCCGGTCGCGCTGAGCGTCTCGTCCCAGTCGGCGGCGCGGGCGGCGGCGGCGAACTCCTCGTAGCCGTGGGTGTGTTCGCGGACGAACTCCTCGTCGACGGCGCCCTCGGTCTGGACGATCAGCTTGTTGAGGAGGCGGAACAGGGCCTGGTCGCCACCGATGCGGATCTGCAGGAACAGGTCCGTGAGCGAGGATCCGCTGGTCAGCCCCTTGGGCGTCTGCGGGTTCTTGAACCGCTCCAGGCCGGCCTCGGGCAGCGGGTTGACGCTGATGATCCGCGCGCCGTTCGCCTTCGCCCGCTCCAGGGCGGAGAGCATGCGCGGGTGGTTCGTGCCGGGGTTCTGGCCGGCCACGATGATCAGGTCGGCCTTGTACAGGTCGTCCAGCAGGACGCTGCCCTTGCCGATGCCGATGGTCTCCGACAGGGCCGAGCCGGACGACTCGTGGCACATGTTCGAGCAGTCGGGCAGGTTGTTCGTGCCGAGCTCGCGCGCGAAGAGCTGGTAGAGGAACGCGGCCTCGTTGCTGGTGCGTCCAGAGGTGTAGAAGACCGCCTCATCGGGGGAGCCGAGGGCGGTGACCTCGTCGGCGACGATGTCGAAGGCGCGCTCCCAGGAGACCGGCTCGTAGTGGTCCGCACCCTCGGGGAGGTACATGGGGTGCGTGAGCCGGCCCTGCTGGCCGAGCCAGTAGCCGCTGCGGGTCGCGAGGTCCGTCACCGGGTGCGCGGCGAAGAACTCCGGGGTGACGCGGCGCAGGGTGGCCTCCTCGGCGACCGCCTTCGCGCCGTTCTCGCAGAACTCCGCCTTGTGCCGGTGGTCCGGCTCCGGCCAGGCACAGCCGGGGCAGTCGAAGCCGTCCTTCTGATTGACGCTGAGGAGCGTCAGCGCGGTCCGACGGACGCCCATCTGCTGCTGGGCGATGCGCAGGGTGTGCCCGATGGCCGGGAGCCCGGCCGCCGCGTGCTGCGGCCCGGCGACCTGCGGCGCATCCTGAACCGGGTCGGCCTTGGGCGGCTTCGTTGCCATCGCCCGCTCTCCTTCGCCTACACGTGTGAGCTACGTCTCCGATCCTCGCACGGGGCAGTGACGACGGGGGAGGCCGGTCCGGGCCGAGGGCAACGGCACGGCTCGCGCGACCACTGCCCACCGCGGCGCCGGGTGACCACGAGGGCGGAACCGGACGGTGCCCGTCCGCCCGGGGAGCGCGCTCCCCGGCGCCCGGGTCACGCCGGGAGGCCGGGGCCGACTGTCGGTGCGGCGTGGCAGGATCGGGGACGTGGCAGAGACAGCAGCGAAGCAGACCGACAGCAACCCCGGCGGCAGCCGCCCGCGCCTGATGCTCATGGACGGGCACTCACTGGCCTACCGCGCGTTCTTCGCGCTGCCCGCGGAGAACTTCACGACCGCGACGGGCCAGCCGACGAACGCGATCTACGGCTTCGCGTCCATGCTGGCCAACACGCTGCGCGACGAGGCGCCCACGCACTTCGCGGTGGCCTTCGACGTCTCCCGCAAGACGTGGCGCTCCGAGGAGTTCACCGAGTACAAGGCGAACCGCTCCAAGACCCCGGACGAGTTCAAGGGCCAGGTCGAGCTGATCGGCGAGCTGCTGGACGCGATGCACGCCCCGCGCTTCGCGATCGAGGGGTACGAGGCGGACGACGTCATCGCCACGCTCGCCACGCAGGCCGAGGCCGAGGGCTTCGAGGTGCTGATCGTCACCGGCGACCGCGACTCCTTCCAACTCGTCTCCGAGCACACGACGGTCCTCTACCCGACGAAGGGCGTCTCGGAGCTGACCCGGTTCACCCCGGAGAAGGTCTTCGAGAAGTACGGGTTGACGCCCGCGCAGTACCCCGACTTCGCGGCGCTGCGCGGCGACCCGTCGGACAACCTGCCCGGCATTCCCGGCGTCGGCGAGAAGACGGCCGCGAAGTGGATCAACCAGTTCGGCTCGTTCGCGGAGCTGGTCGAGCGCGTCGACGAGGTCAAGGGCAAGGCCGGGCAGAACCTGCGCGACCACCTGGAGGCGGTGAAGCTGAACCGCCGGCTCACCGAGCTGGAGCGGCAGGTGGAGCTGCCCAGGGCGGTCACCGACCTCGCGCGCGTGCCGTACGACCGCAAGACCGTCGCGATGGTGCTGGACACCCTGGAGATCAGGAACCCCTCGCTGCGCGAGCGGCTCTTCGGCGTCGACCCGGGTGCCGAGGAGGCCGAGACGACGCCGGTCGTCACGGAGGGCGTGGAACTGGACGGCGCGGTGCTGGGCACGGGCGAGCTGGCGCCGTGGCTCACCGAACACGGCACGGGCGCGCTCGGCGTCGCCACCGTCGACACCTGGGCCCTGGGCACGGGCTCGGTCGCCGAGGTCGCGCTCGCCGCGCCCGGGGGAGCGGCCGCCTGGTTCGACCCGGCCGAGCTGGACGAGGCCGACGAGAAGGCCTTCGCGGCCTGGCTGGCCGACGCCGGCCGGTCCAAGGTCTTCCACAACGCCAAGGGCGCGATGCGGGTCTTCGCCGAGCACGGCTGGACCATCGAGGGCGTCGCCATGGACACCGCGCTCGCCGCGTACCTGGTCAAGCCGGGCCGCCGCTCCTTCGACCTGGACGCGCTGTCCCTGGAGTACCTGCACCGTGAGCTCTCCCCCGCCGCCGCGGCCGACGGGCAGCTCGCCTTCGGCGCGGACGACGGTGCCGAGGCCGAGGCGCTGATGATCCAGGCCCGGGCGATCCTCGACCTGGGCGAGGTCTTCGAGGGCCGGCTGGAGGAGGTCGGCGCGGCGGACCTGCTGCGCGACATGGAGCTGCCGACCTCCGCCCTGCTGGCCCGGATGGAGCGCAACGGCATCGCGGCCGACCGCATCCACCTGGAAGCCATGGAACAGATGTTCGCCGGTGCCGTGCAGCAGGCCGTGAAGGAGGCGCACGCGGCGGCCGGGCACGAGTTCAACCTCGGCTCGCCCAAGCAGCTCCAGGAGGTCCTCTTCGGCGAGCTGGCGCTCCCCAGGACGAAGAAGACCAAGACCGGCTACACCACCGACGCCGACGCGCTGGCCTGGCTGGCGACCCAGACCGACAACGAACTGCCGGTGATCATGCTCCGGCACCGTGAGCAGGCGAAGCTGCGGGTCACGGTCGAGGGCCTGATCAAGACCGTCGCGACGGACGGCCGGATCCACACGACGTTCAACCAGACGGTCGCCGCGACCGGCCGCCTGTCGTCGACGGACCCCAACCTGCAGAACATCCCGGTCCGCACGGACGAGGGCCGGGCCATCCGGCGCGGCTTCGTCGTCGGCGAGGGGTACGAGTCGCTGATGACGGCCGACTACAGCCAGATCGAGCTGCGCGTCATGGCCCACCTGTCCGAGGACGCCGGTCTGATCGAGGCGTTCACGTCCGGCGAGGACCTGCACACCACGGCGGCCTCGCAGGTGTTCGCGGTCGAGCGGACGGCCGTGGACGCGGAGATGCGCCGCAAGATCAAGGCGATGTCGTACGGCCTGGCGTACGGGCTGTCGGCCTTCGGGCTCTCCCAGCAGCTGAACATCGAGGCGGCGGAGGCCCGCGCCCTGATGGACGCGTACTTCGAGCGGTTCGGCGGCGTGCGGGACTACCTGCGCCGCGCCGTCGACGAGGCACGGGCGACGGGGTACACGGCGACGCTCTTCGGGCGCCGGCGTCACCTCCCCGACCTCAACAGCGACAACCGCCAGCGGCGCGAGGCGGCCGAGCGGATGGCCCTCAACGCGCCCATCCAGGGCACGGCGGCAGACATCGTCAAGATCGCCATGCTCAAGGTGGACGGGGCCCTGCGCGAGTCGGGCCTCAGATCCCGTCTGCTCCTCCAGGTGCACGACGAAGTCGTCCTGGAGATCGCACCCGGCGAGCGCGAGGTGACGGAGGCCCTGGTCCGCCGCGAGATGGCCGACGCGGTCGACCTCAGGGCACCCCTGGACGTCTCGGTGGGCGTGGGTCCCGACTGGGAGTCGGCGGCACACTAGCCGTCACCCGGCGGACAGAAGTCCAGCCGACTCCAGCCCGCCCAGTAGCCCCCGGCGCCGCCGCCGGGGGCTACTGGCGCGCCACGGGGCCCGCCTTGGCGCCCGCGGTTCGCGCAGGCGGCTCTGCGGGCGCCGGGAGCCGGGCCCGCGCGGGCCCCACCGGGACGTGGGGGCGGTTTTGACGGGGGCGGGCATGTGGCGCGGGGCGGTGCAGCCCCTCGGCGCTCAGGTGTCTCCCCGGCGCAGAGTTCGGGACGCCCAGGCGTCCCTTCTGCGCAGCCTCTCGGCGCTCAGGCGTCTCCCCGGCGCGGAGCCCCGGACGCACAGGCGTCCCTCCTGCGTAGCCCCTCGGCGCTCAGGCGTCTCCCCGGCGCAGCGCCCTGGTGCCCAGCCCCCGACGCAGCCTTTCGAAACCAGGCGCCCTCGGTGTCCCCCTGCGGCCGAACCCCCGTGAACAGGGGAAACGCCCACCAGGAGCTCCGCCTGGCAGCACCTCCGTGCGCCTTTGCGCACCCCCGCCCCGCAACCCCCGCCCCCCCGCCCCACCCCCGGAGGGACCTTCACCCGCGTGGCCCCCGCGAAAAAGCCCCCCGGTGCTCGCGCCCGTCAAGATGCCGCCATGGGTATACGCATGCTCAGCCGCCGGCCGGCCCCGGCTCAGCCCCCGCCCGCGCCCCCGCCGCACGCGGTCGGCGCAAGCACCGCCCGCATCCCCGTAGGCCCCGCGAAGGCCCTGTGTCACACCGCGCTGGACCTCCGCCGCCGCGTCGCCGTCGACTGGGAGAGACGCAAGACCGCTGCCTTCCGCCCCGGCGACACCGCCGCGTGGCGCCTGTGGGCCGATCTGGCCCGCAGCTATCTGGCCCTCTGCCTCACCCTGCTGCCCCGCGCCCCACGCCCGGCCCGCACACTCACCGTGTTCGTCGCTCCGCTCCCCACCGTCGCCGGAGTGATCAAGCCTCCTGACGGCTCAGGTCCCGCTCCCTGCCGGCCTCTCCCGAATCGCTAGGCACGCGAGCAGGCCGCCACAGCCGCACGGCCACGGCGTACGCCGGCACGCCGAGCGCCAGTCCCGCCCCCGCGCCGAAACACAGCGTCGGGATCAGTTCCCAGGGTTTCGCCGAGGACCCCCAGTACGCCCACCACCGCGCCGCCCGATGCGCCGCCGCGAGCGCCGCACAGCCGCCGATCACGAGGCCGGCCAGCCACCGGTCCCGTACCGGCAGCACCGGGACCCCTGCCGGCTCGGCCACGGGCATCCGCCGTAGCGCGACAGCCACGAACACGGCGATCACGACCGCGGCCACCGCGGAACCGCCGTACTGCAGGTACCAGTACAGCGGCGAGCCCGCGACCTCCTGACCCAGCACCGGAAACAGCCGCATCCCCCATCGGTCGAGATGCGTGAACGCGTCCCAGACGACGTGCGTCAGCACGCCGAGCACGGCGGACACGTACCACCGCGCCACCAGGGCGGGCCGTACGCGCGCGCGTGCCGCGCCGCAGCGCAGCAGCGCGGCCAGCCGGCGCTGCCGCCGGCGCGGCAGCAGCGCCACCAGCGGTTCGCGCACCAGCAACCACACCCACACCAGCGCCCAGGCGATGAGCACATCGATCGTGAACACACCCGCGAAGGAATGCGTCACGTCGCCGAACTCCATCGCGCCGGACAGCACACTCGCCACGTAATAGGTCATGTCGGGAGAAAAGGACCCCGCGACGAGCACGGCCGGCACCAGTGGGCCACGGCCGGTTCCATCGGGACGGACGACGGGCAGCACGGCTGCCGCATGACTGAGGGTGAACGGCAACGGTGCTCCTCAGGGCGGACGTTGGCGTCCAGTATCGACGACCGGACGCGACGGACCCGCGAACCCGAGGTGAGGCCAACGCCACAACGCCGTATGGCCAAGCGGTGAAAATCGGGCAGGTACGGGTGCCCGCGCGAACGAAGTTGCCGTAGGGTCGCGTGGGTTGACGTACCGGGCAGTGCGTGCAACCGCGACCGGGGCGACAACAGTCTTGGAGCACCGGCGGGCAGCGTCAACGGGGCAGTTGCAAGAGAGCGGCTTCAACAGAACAGCTTCAACAGAACAGCGTCTACAGGGCAGTAGCAACAGGGTATATGCGGGCGACTCGGGCGCCCACGGGAGGGGTTCACTTCATGGCGGCGCATTTCGGCAGGAGGCTGCGCAAGGGCGCGACGAACACCGCCGTGGCCGCGGCTGTGGCGGCGGCACTGGTCGCCTCCCAGGCCCCGGGGGTCGAGACCGACGACGCCGGCAGACAGAGCACCACCGGGACCCAGCCCTCGCCCGACACGCTCACAGAGGACAGCGCGACCGGTAACTCGCCGTACTACACGGACCTGCCGCCGCTGGAGAGCCCCAGCCCCGCGCCCACCGTCGGCCCCACCGCCGACCCGACCGTCACGGGCGACGCCGCCGCGGGCATACCCGCGACCGTCCTCGACGCCTACAAGAAGGCGGAGTCCGCCCTGGGCGAGGCCAAGCCCGGCTGCAACCTGCCCTGGGAACTCCTCGCCGCCATAGGCAAGGTCGAGTCGGGCCAGGCGGGTGGCGGCAACGTCAACGCCGCCGGCGACACGATCACCCCGATCCTCGGCCCCGCCCTGAACGGCGACGGCTTCGCGCACATCAGCGACACCGACAACGGCGCGTTCGACGGCGACAGCACGTACGACCGGGCCGTGGGCCCGATGCAGTTCATCCCCTCCACCTGGGCCTGGGCGGGCCGCGACGGCAACGGCGACGGGGCCGCGAACCCGAACAACATCTACGACGCCGCCCTCGCCGCCGGCCACTACCTGTGCCGCTTCGGCTGGGACCTCTCCGTCGAGGACGACCTGCACCGCGCGATCCTCAGCTACAACAACTCCACGGACTACCTGAACACCGTCCTGTCCTGGCTGGAGTTCTACCGCAAGGGCACGCACGAGATCCCCGACGGCACCGGCGACCTGCCCGGGAGCCGCAGCGACGTCCCCGGCGGGGAGAGCCCGTCGCCGAAGCCGTCGCCGAAGCCGCCCCACAAGCCGCAGACCGGCTCGCCGAAGCCGCCGTCGGGCGGCAACCCCACCCCGCCGACACCCAAGCCGCCGGTCACCCCGCCGACCCCCACCGACACGGTGCACCACCTGGAGGACGGGGGCACCGCGCAGCTCACGACGATGGCGGGAGACGCCTTCGCCGAGCGGGTCAGCACCCGCGCCGAGAGCAAGGTGGGCAAGGGCGTCGCCAAGGTACGGGTCCGCTTCACGATCGTGGGCGACACCGACGCCACCTTCACCGGCGGTGAGAAGGTCGCCACGGTCGTCACCGGCACCGCGGGCGTCGCCGTCGCGCCGGCGCTGAAGGCGGGTGAGAAGACCGGCTCGTTCACCGTGCGGGCCACCGTCGTGGGCCGTTCGATCGCTGGCGTCGACTACACCGCGACCGTCACCGCCCGTGCCGCGGACGCCCTCTCCCGCACCGGCGACGCCCCGCTGACCTGCCCGGTGGGCGGCGAGTTCGCCGACCAGGTCGAGGTGAAGGCGACGTACCAGGGCGCCGCGGCGGACGGGGTGGCGGTCACCGCCTCCCTCATCAAGTCGGTGCTCGACCCGACCGAGAACGACAAGGGTCCGTACTTCAAGGACGCCGAGGGCAAGACCGTACGCACCCTCACGGGCCTGGAGACGGACGCGAACGGCCTGCTGAAGCTGCCCAAGCTGTACGCCGACGACAACGCCGGCTCGTACATGCTCCGCCTCACCACCGAGGGCGGCGCGACGCTCAACGTGCTGCTGAACGTGACCGCGGCCGAGACGCCCGCGCCCAGCCCGTCCGAGAGCACCGGCGAGCCGGCGGCCCCGGACGCGTAACCGCCCGGCCCCCGGACGCACGGCGGCGGCGCCCCTCCCGAAAGGGCTGGGCGCCGCCGCCGTGTGTGCGACGTGTTCTCATCTCGCCCGCTCGTTGCTACGGTGCCGGATCTGACGAAGTATCAGCTCCAGCTCGCCGGGAGGCAGGCATGCGCGCCCTGATCGCCGCCGCGACCGGTCTCGCCGTCGCCGTCGCCCTGGTGCTCACGATCACGGCCATGGGTGCGCCGACCGGCGCGACGTCCCCGAAACCGCTGTTGACGACGGTGCCGGCACACCCGTGACCCCGGCGGAGGGAGACCGAGATGCGCCGCAGGATCAGCCTCGTACTGCTAGCCCTCGCCGTGTTCTTCGCGGCGCTGTCCCCACTGCTGCGTTGGTACGCCTTCCCGCGCCTGGCCAAGATCCCGCCGAACCAGTACCAGGACATGGTCCTCGAGGCGAAGGACGCCACCCTGCTCGACTACGGCACCATGCGGGCCCGCAAGGTCCCCAAGGTGACCATCGTGCAGACCCTCAAGGGCAACGTGGAGGCCTCCGAGCGGATCGAACGGACGGCGGGACGGGACGTCGTCGTCTGGGACGGCCTGTCCTACGTCCAGGGCCCCGACGGCAAGATGGTCTCCAGGATCCCCGAGCGGTACATCTTCGACGCGCACACCCAGGAACCCGTCCACGCCACCGGCGAGATGGTCGACGGCGACCCCGTCCGGCGTGAGGGCATCGAGTTCAAATGGCCGTTCCTGACGGAGAAACGGAACTACGAGTACTTCGACGCACAGGCACGCGTCACCGCACCCATCCACTACAAAGGCACACAGACCTTCCGCGGCGTCGAGGTCTACTACTTCGAGCAGACGATCCCGTGGACGAAGGTCCCGTTCCCCAAGGCCATGCCCGTCGCGGGCATCACGCCCGAGTCCGTCGCCGCGACGGGCACGACACGCTGGTACACCACGGTCCGCAGGTTCTGGGTGGAACCACTGACCGGCGCCCCCGTCTACGGCGAGGAGTTCCACGAAGAGGAACTCCGCGGCGGCACCCTGCTCGGCGACCGTGACAGGGTCACGGCGTTCGCCGGACATGTGAAGATGCGCGAGGACTACATCGACCACACGGTCGACCTGGTCGACTCCAACCGCACCCTCGTCCTGCTGCTGACCTCGTACCTGCCCTGGGGCTTCCTGACCCTCGGCGTCCTGCTGCTCGTCCTCGCCCTCTACCTGGAGGCCCGTGGCCGCCGCCCCGGCGACCCGGCCCCCGGGCGGACGACGGAACCGGAACCGGTCAGCGCCTGAGCCGCGCGCTGGTGTGCCGGGTCGGCTCGGCCGTGGCCGGGTCCTCGGGCCAGGGATGCCTGGGGTAGCGGCCGCGCAGCTCCGCCCGTACGCCCTTGTAGCCGTCCCGCCAGAAGGAGGCCAGGTCGGCGGTGACCGCGGCGGGACGGCCGGCGGGGGAGAGCAGATGCACGAGCACGGGAACCCCCGCGAGGGCGGGCGACTCCTGCAGTCCGAACATCTCCTGCAGCTTCACGGCCAGGACGGGCCGTTCGGGATCCCCGTAGTCCACCCGGATCCTGGACCCACTCGGTACGGTGATCCGCTCGGGGGCGAGCTCGTCGAGCCGCGCCGCCTCCCCGGAGGCCCAGGGCAGCAACCGGCCCAGCGCCTGCCCGGCATCGATCCGCGCCAGATCGGCCCGCCGCCGCGCCCGGCTCAGCTCGGGCTCCAGCCACTCCTCCACGCGCGCGTGGAGCGCCCCGTCGGACACGTCCGGCCACGGCTCCCCGAGCCGCGCCCGCAGAAAGCCGAGCCGCAGGCGCAGCACCTCCGCCTCCGGCGACCACCGCAACAGCCCGAACCCTTCCCGCCGCAACCCGTCCACCAGCGCATCCCGTACGAGGCCGGGGGCAGCGTCGGACAGCGGCCGCACCGCCAGCTCGACCGCCCCGAGCCGCTCGACCCGCCGCGCGACGACATCGCCGTCGGCCCAGTGGACCTCCTGCGCGTCACTGCGGAAGGCCCCCGCGGCCAGCCCGGCGACCTCCTCGTCCACCTCGGCGGCGAGCCGCACACGCGCGTGCCCCTTGCCGAGAGGGCGGTCGGCCACGGCGACGGCGAGCCAGGGCGCCCCCCGCAGCGGTGAGGCCTCTCCGAGCTCGGCCCGGGTGCCGGAGACCATGAGGTACGACCCACCGTCCGCCCTGGCGACCCGCTCGGGGAAGGCGAGCGCGGCGACCACGCCTACGGCCTCCACGTCCACCGACCGGCGACGACGGGCGGGCGGGTCGGCGGACTCTCCCAGGAGGGCCCGCAGCCGCCGGACCTCGGCACGCCACCGGCCGGCGTAGGCGTCACCGCCGCGCCGCGCCGCCCGCAAGGCCGCGGCGAGATCGTCCCCGTACTCCCGAGGGGGCTCCTCACTGAGCAGGGCGACGACCTCCGCCGACCGCTCGGCCCCGACGTACGCAGCCGCGTCGAGCAGCGCCCGCCCCAGCCGGGGATGCAACCCCAGCCGAGCCAGCCGCGCCCCCCGCTCCGTCGCCCGGCCGTCGGAGTCGACAGCCCCCACAGCCCGCAGAACCCCCCGCGCCGCCGCCATGGCCCCACCGGGCGGCGGATCCAGCAACGCCAGCCCGGACGCCTCCGGATCCCCCCAGCAGGCCGCCTGCAGGGCGAACGCCGTCAGGTCGGCCACCTGGATCTCCGGCGCCGGGAACCGCGTCAGACGCGCGTCCTCGGCCTCCGCCCAGCACCGGTACACGGCCCCCGGCGCCTCGCGCCCGGCCCGCCCCGCCCGCTGCCGCCCGGACGCCTGCGAGGCCCGAACCGTCGTCAGCGCGCTCAGCCCGCGCGCGTGGTCCACCCGCGGCTCACGCGCGAGCCCCGAGTCGACGACCACGCGCACCCCGGGGACCGTCAGGGACGACTCGGCCACCGCCGTCGCCAGCACCACCCGACGCCGCGCCCCCGCCGACAGCACCGCGTCCTGCACGGCCGCCGGCGCCCGCCCGTGCACCTGGAGCACATCGACGTCCCCCACGTCCCCGAGCTGCCCGGCGACCCTCGCGATCTCCCCGACCCCCGGCAGAAAACACAGCACGTCCCCCGCCCGCTCGGCCAGCGCCCGCCGCACCACCGACGCCACATGGCCGAGCAGCGCCGGATCGACGCGCATGCCGTGCGGCGGCCGCACGGGACGCGCCGGCGGCGCCCACACCACCTCGACCGGGTACGAGGCGCCCTGGGCCGCGACCACGGGAGCCCCGCCGAGCAGCCGGGCCCAGCCCTCCGCGTCGGTCGTCGCCGACGCGGCCACCAGCCGCAGCTCGGGCCGCAGCGCCTCCCGTACGTCCCACAGGAACGCCGCCACCGTGTCCGCGTCCAGATGCCGCTCGTGGCACTCGTCGAGGATCACCACGTCGACGCCCCTCAGCTCCTGGTCCCGCTGGAGCCGCTGCAGCAACACCCCGGTCGTGACGACCTCCACGCGCGCGTGTCGACCGACGACCCGTTCCCCCCGCACGGTGTGGCCGACGCTCTCGCCGACCTGCTCGCCCAGCAGCCAGGCCATCCGGCGGGCCGCCGCCCGTGCCGCGATCCGCCGCGGCTCGGCCACGACCACCCGCCGGGCCGGCCCCTCGCCGAGCAGCCCCGCCAGCGCGAGCGGCACCAGCGTCGTCTTGCCGGTGCCGGGCGGCGCGACGAGGACGGCCGTGCCGTGCCCGTCCAGGGCCTCGCGCAGCGTGGGCAGAGCGGTACGTACGGGCAGCGCGTCCAGGGCTTCGTAACGGATCACGCACCCTAGTGTCGTACGGCCGCCAAGCCGCCACCTACGCGCGCGTGCGTGCGTGCGCTTGAGGGGAGGGGGCTCAGTCCCGTTCGCACACGAAGATCGCCGTACCGGGGATCAGGTTCCCGCGCAGCGGCGACCAGCCACCCCACTCGGCGGTGTTCCAGGCCGGCCACTGCGGCTCCACCAGGTCCACGAGCCGGAACCCGGACGCCACGACGTCCCGGACACGGTCACCGAGCGTCCTGTGGTGCTCGACGTACACCGCCCGGCCGTGCTCGTCCTGCTCCACGTAGGGCGTGCGGTCGAAGTACGAACCCGACACGCTCAGACCCTCGGGACCGGGCTCGTCCGGGAACGCCCAGCGGATCGGATGCGTCACCGAGAACACGAAGCGACCACCCGGCCGCAGGGTCCGCCGCACCTCCCGCAGCACCATCCGGGGATCCGCTACGAAGGGCAGCGCCCCGTACGCCGAGCACGCCAGGTCGAAAGAGGCGTCCGCGAAGGGCAGGGTGGCCGCGTCGGCGCACACCAGAGGGAACGCTCCGCCGATGCGCAGCGCGTGCTGCAGCTGGCGGTGGGAGACGTCCAGGGCCACCGGATGGGCACCCTGGGCCGCCAGCCAGCGCGCGCACTGGGCCGCGCCGGCGCCGATCTCCAGGACGTGCTTGCCCTTCAGCTCCTCCGGCGGGCCGAGCAGCTCCGCCTCCACCTCGTCGAGGCCCTCGGGACCCCACACGAATCGGTCGTCACCGAGGAACGTGCCGTGTTCGGTCTGGTACTCGTCCGCGTTGCGGTCCCACCAGCCCCGGTTGGCCCGGGCGCTCTCCGTGACATCCGCGGTACGCCGGGTGGCTTCCGGCTCGAACGCTTCCGGCTCTTGGATGATCGGCTCCCTCGTCGTAATCTGCCGTCCAACCCGTCCCGGGGGTGTCACTGGAGGGGCGCCTCACGGCCCGCGTGGCCTCAGGAGACAGGTTTTGTGCCGGGTATGGGGTGATCCGCCCCGGGTGTGCGCCTTCGCGCATTGACCCTGTCCGGCTGCCCCCGTATGCTACAAGTTGCGCTGCGGGCCTGCGCACCTCAGACGTAGCAGGCTGCGCTCGCATCTGTTGTATGTCCCCTCGGTTGTCGAGGCGTCATCACCGGGTACCGGTGAGACGCTTCCTTGGCTGTCCGGCTTCTGCAGAGGCGAAACGGGCTCCCGGCGTAAGCAGTACCTACGACTTCAATGTCCGTACCGGAGCCCTTTCCCACATGACGAGCAGCACCGAGACCACCGCCACCACCCCGCAGGTAGCGGTCAACGACATCGGTAACGAGGAAGCCTTCCTCGCCGCGATCGACGAGACGATCAAGTACTTCAACGACGGCGACATCGTCGACGGCGTCATCGTGAAGGTCGACCGGGACGAGGTCCTGCTCGACATCGGTTACAAGACCGAAGGCGTTATCCCGAGCCGCGAGCTCTCCATCAAGCACGACGTCGACCCCAACGAGGTCGTCGCCGTCGGTGACGAGATCGAGGCCCTTGTTCTCCAGAAGGAGGACAAGGAAGGCCGCCTGATCCTCTCGAAGAAGCGCGCCCAGTACGAGCGTGCCTGGGGCACCATCGAGAAGATCAAGGAAGAGGACGGGATCGTCACCGGTACCGTCATCGAGGTCGTCAAGGGTGGTCTCATCCTCGACATCGGCCTCCGCGGCTTCCTCCCGGCCTCCCTGGTCGAGATGCGCCGTGTTCGCGACCTCCAGCCCTACGTGGGCAAGGAGCTCGAGGCCAAGATCATCGAGCTGGACAAGAACCGCAACAACGTGGTCCTGTCCCGCCGTGCCTGGCTGGAGCAGACCCAGTCCGAGGTCCGCCAGACGTTCCTCACGACCCTCCAGAAGGGTCAGGTCCGTTCCGGCGTCGTCTCCTCGATCGTCAACTTCGGTGCCTTCGTGGACCTGGGTGGCGTCGACGGTCTGGTCCACGTGTCCGAGCTGTCCTGGAAGCACATCGACCACCCCTCCGAGGTTGTCGAGGTCGGCCAGGAAGTCACCGTCGAGGTCCTCGACGTCGACATGGACCGCGAGCGCGTCTCCCTGTCGCTGAAGGCGACCCAGGAAGACCCGTGGCAGCAGTTCGCCCGCACCCACCAGATCGGCCAGGTCGTGCCCGGTAAGGTCACGAAGCTGGTTCCGTTCGGTGCGTTCGTCCGCGTGGACGAGGACATCGAGGGTCTGGTCCACATCTCCGAGCTGGCCGAGCGCCACGTGGAGATCCCGGAGCAGGTCGTCCAGGTCAACGACGAGATCTTCGTCAAGGTCATCGACATCGACCTCGAGCGCCGCCGCATCAGCCTCTCGCTGAAGCAGGCCAACGAGTCCTTCGGTGCCGACCCGGCCTCGGTCGAGTTCGACCCGACCCTGTACGGCATGGCCGCGTCGTACGACGACCAGGGCAACTACATCTACCCCGAGGGCTTCGACCCCGAGACCAACGACTGGCTCGAGGGCTACGAGAAGCAGCGTGAGGAGTGGGAGCGCCAGTACGCCGAGGCGCAGACCCGCTTCGAGCAGCACCAGCAGCAGGTCATCAAGTCCCGCGAGGCCGACGCCGCTGCGGCGGCCGAGGGCGGCGACGCGGCGGGTGCGGCTCCGGCCGCGTCCGGCGGTTCGTACTCCTCCGAGGGCCCGGACAACTCCGGTGCGCTGGCCTCGGACGAGGCGCTTGCCGCGCTGCGCGAGAAGCTGGCGGGCGGCCAGAGCTGAACGCTCACCGCTGAGGCCTAGCCGATAGCCAAGGGCCCGTACCTTCGTGGTGCGGGCCCTTGGTGTGTCTGCGGCAAGCCGCGAACTCGGCCCTTCCTCCGACGCGTTCGCCGGCTCCGGCACCAGCCGATCTTGGGGAGCCGGGCGGGAATGCCCGTCCTGCGGGCGGCGTTGTCGAGTACGGACACGAGGAGGAGCGGTCACTGTGCTTGATCCGCAGGGTTTGTACACGTGGGAGCCGAAGGGGCTGGCCGTCGTCGACATGGCGCTCGCCCAGGAGTCGGCCGGACTTGTCATGCTCTATCACTTCGACGGATACATCGACGCGGGCGAGACCGGCGACCAGATCGTCGACCGGCTCCTCGACGCGTTGCCCCACCAGGTGGTCGCCCGTTTCGACCACGACCGGCTCGTCGACTACCGCGCCCGCCGTCCACTACTGACCTTCAAGCGCGACCGCTACACCGACTACGAGGAGCCCACGCTCGCCGTGCGGCTCGTCCAGGACACCACCGGGGCGCCCTTCCTGCTGCTGTCCGGCCCCGAGCCGGACGTGGAGTGGGAGCGCTTCGCCGCGGCCGTGGACCAGATCGCGGAGCGCCTCGGCGTCCGCATCGCCGTCAACTTCCAAGGCATCCCCATGGGCGTCCCGCACACCCGCCCGGTCGGCCTCACCCCGCACGGCAACCGCACCGACCTCGTGCCGGGCTACCGCAGCCCCTTCGACGAGGCCCAGGTGCCCGGCAGCGCCGAGTCCCTCGTCGAGTACCGCCTCATGGAGGCCGGGCACGACGTCCTGGGCGTCGCCGCCCACGTCCCGCACTACATCGCCCGCTCCGCCTATCCGGACGCGGCGCTGACCGTCCTGGAGGCCATCACGGCCGCCACGGGGCTGGTGCTGCCCGGCATCGCGCACTCCCTGCGCACGGACGCCCATCGCACCCAGTCGGAGATCGACCGGCAGATCCAGGAGGGCGACGAGGAACTCACCGCCCTCGTGCAGGGGCTCGAGCACCAGTACGACGCCGTCGCGGGCGCCGAGAGCCGCGGCAACATGCTCGCCGAGCCGGTGGAGATTCCGTCGGCCGACGAGATCGGGCAGGAGTTCGAGCGGTTCCTGGCGGAGCGTGAAGGGGAGAACTGACGGGTGGCCGGGTGGTCGGGGCGGACGCGGGTGGCGGGGTGAGCCCGGTGGTCGGGGCGGACGCGGGTGGCGGGGTGAGCCCGGTGGTCGGGTGGCCTGGGGGTGCGGGCCGTCCGCGGGGCTCGGGGGGTCGGGCGAGTCGGCCGGGGGCCGTGTCGTCGTCCGTCACCGCTCGGTGCCTCGTCACCGGCAGGGCCTAAGCTTCCGCTCATGTTGAAGGTGGGCCTGACCGGCGGGATCGGCGCCGGCAAGAGCGAGGTGTCGCGGCTGCTCGTCGAGTGCGGGGCCGTGCTGATCGACGCGGACCGCATCGCGCGTGAGGTGGTCGCGCCCGGCACTCCCGGCCTGGCCGCCGTGGTGGCGGCCTTCGGCGAGGAGGTGCTCGCACCGGACGGCGGCCTGGACCGGCCGAGGCTCGGCTCGATCGTCTTCGCCGACCCGGAGAAGCTGGCCGTCCTGAACTCGATCGTGCACCCCTTGGTGGGTGCCCGGTCCGGCGAGCTGGAGTCCGCGGCGGCCGAGGACGCCGTCGTCGTCCACGACGTACCGCTCCTCACCGAGAACGGCCTGGCGCCGCTGTACGACCTCGTGATCGTCGTGGACGCCGGCCCCGAGACCCAGCTGGACCGGCTCGTACGGCTGCGGGGTATGACCGAGGAGGACGCACGCGCGCGTATGGCCGCTCAGGCGACGCGCGAGAAGCGCCTCCAGATCGCGGACATCGTGATCGACAACGACGTACCGCTGCCGGAGCTGCAGGGGCGCGTGAAGGAGGTGTGGGCGGAGCTGGTGCGCCGGGCGCACGCGCCTCGGGGTTCGTCCCAGGAAGGGCCCCGGGAATAGCGGCTACGGGAGCGGGCGTTGAAACGAGGCAGTAAGGGAAGGACTCTGCCGTGCCCGAGACCAGCGGTTCGACCGGACGTTCGCCGGAGACGCATGTCATCGACTACCGCGCCGCCGAGCAACTGCTCGCCGCGCGCGATCCCCGAGGCGCGGTGAAGCTGCTCGACCCCGTCATCGCCGCCCACCCCGAGAACACGGCGGCCCGGCTGCTGCGGGCGCGTGCGTTCTTCGCCGCCGCGCAACTGCGGCCCGCGGAGCTGGAGTTCACGATCGTTCTGGAGCGGGAGCCGGACAACGCGTTCGCGCATTTCGCGCTCGCCCGCACCTATGAGCGGCAGGGTCGGCCTGACCAGGCCACACGGCATTTCCGGCTGGCGGCCGCGCTGGATCCGAACCCGGAGTACCTGAAGGCGGCGCGGTTCGACGGGTGAGCCGTCCGAGGCGGCTGATGCGTCCGATCCGTCTGCAGACGGCGCCATTCGACCGGTGAGCCGCAGGGCGGGCTACGGAGTGTGGTCCTCCGGGGGCCGGTGGGGTGCGCGGTTCTCCACCGGCCGGTACGGCGGGACGTCCCGGCCCGGCTGGAAGTGCGGGCCCTGGCGGATGTGCCGGACGATGACGGCCAGGTCGACGGTGATCACCAGCCACAGCACGCCACAGGCGATCGCCCAGCCCGGGCGGCCGACCAGCATGAAGGCGATCGTGCCGAAGATCGCCCAGGCCACCCCCCACACGCTCAGCCAGAACCGCGCCCGCAGCGCACTGCGCGCGGTCATCGGCTCACTGCCCGTACGCATCCGGATCATCACTCCCTACTCGCAACTTACTCTTCGGCCCGGCCGTTCTCCAGGTATGGGGCTCGGGCCCGTGCGGCCGGGTGCAATCACTCGAACGGGTGAAGTGCGGGTGGGTGGGAACGGCTGTGCGGACGCGTGCCGTTGGACGGGCATGGGGCTGAAAATGCGAGCGGGACATCAGGGGACGGGACCGGGGGCGATCACGCCGGACGGCTGCGCGGTCGAGCTCTACTCGCGGCTTCCGGTGGGGGACGAGCCGGAGGTCATCGCCGGCGCGGTGCCGGCCGGGGCGCACATTCTGGAGCTGGGCAGCGGGGTCGGCCGGATGACGCACCCGCTGCTGGAGCGGGGCTACACGGTCACGGCGGTGGACGAGTCCCCGGACATGCTGGAGCGCGTCCGCGGAGCGCGCACGATATGCAGCCCCATCGAGAAGCTCGACCTGGGGGAGCGGTTCGACGCGGTGCTGCTGGCGTCGTTCCTCGTGCACACCGGTGACGAGGAGGTGCGGCGCGGCCTGCTGCGGACGTGCGCGCGGCACCTCGCGGACGGCGGCTGTGTGCTGATCCAGCGGGAGGGCGAGGACCACCACACGAACGTGCCGCGCGAGCGGGTCGACCCGAGTGGCTTCACCGTGCGGATCGTCTCCTCGGAACCGGTCGGCGACGGCACTAACTCGGTGCGCGCGGAGTACGACTTCCCGGACGCGGCGTGGACACAGACGTTCCGGGCCCGGCCGCTGACCAAGGGGGAGTTCGAGGCCGCGCTGGGCGAGGTGGGCCTGAGAGTGGACGCGTACCTGACGGAGGACCGGGTGTGGGTGAAGGCCGTGATGGTGGAAGGGGGCTGAACCGGGGAGCGAGCGAATGAGGTGAGCGAAATTCCGGCCTGAGGGCGATGAGTTCCCGACCTGCGGCGGGTCTGTCTCTGTGACAGCAACGCATACCGCTTCACACAGGAGACCCCCATGTCCGAGACCACCGCATCCGTAGCCTCCGTCGCGTCCAACGCGTCCGTCTCGCCCGCTCCCTCGCCCGTCGTGGTGGCCGAGTCCGCGACCGCTCGGGGCCGCCGGGCCCGTATCGCCCTTCGGGCCCTCCAGGTGGCCCTCGCGCTCTTCTACGCCGTCGCGAGCGCGTTGCCCAAGCTGATCGCGCACTCCTCGGCCGCGGAGACCTTCGCCGACATGGGCTGGGGCAACGCGGGGATGTACTGCGTCGGCATCCTCGAACTGGCGGGTGCCGTCGCCCTGTTGGTGCGGCCGCTCCAGTCCGTCGCCGCGATGTCGCTGGGCGCGCTGATGGTGGGTGCGTTCGTCACGCAGCTCACGGTGTTCGACGGGCAGAACGCGGCAACACCGGTGATCCTGCTGGTGCCGCTCGCCCTGATCGCCTGGGCACGGCGGGGCCAGAACACGGAGCTGCTGCGGATGCTGCGGCGACGGGCGTGACGGACGGGGCGCCCGGCATGGCCGACCGTACGGCGGGGGTGCGGCGGGCGGGGAGCGTACGGCGGCGGTGGCGATGGGTGGATGACACCGGCCGTCACCGCAGGGCCGTAACAGCGCGTCGCACCGCTCCGCTGTGCCTCCGCCGCTGTGCCTCCGCCGCCGGGCACCCTCCGCCGGGCCCCCTCCGCCGGGCCCCTTCACCCTGCCTTCTCCGCTATGCCCGCAGGTCAGCGCCCTCCGGTGCGGCCACCACGGCCACCCGGCCGGCCGAAGCCTCCACCCGGGCCTCCGAGCCCACCCGTCCCGCCCAGCCCGCCAAGCCCGTCTGGGCCTCCGAGGCCGACCGAGCCTCCCCTACCGCCCGGACTTCCCTTTCCGCCCGGGCCTCCCTCTCCATCCGGCACACCTCGGCCGCCAGCACCTCCGAGTCCACCTGAACCACCCGGACCACCTGGACCCGCCGGGCCGCCGAGGCCGCCAAGTCCGCGCAGGCGCTCCAGTTCGCGGCGGTCGCGCTTCGTCGGGCGGCCCGTGCCGCGGTCACGGATGCCGGCCGGGGCGAGGAGGTCCCTGGGCGGACGCGGTGGGCTGTTGTCGATGTAGCACTCGACGGCCACGGGGGCGCCGACCCGCTTGCGGATCAGCCGCTTGACGACGACGACGCGCTCCCAGCCCTCCTGCCGGAGCCGTACCTCGTCTCCGACGCGTACGGCGTGGGCGGGCTTGACCCGTTCGCCGTTCAGCCGCACATGGCCGCCACGGCAGGCCGCGGCGCCCTGGGAGCGGGTCTTGACCAGCCGTACGGACCAGATCCAGCTGTCGATGCGGACGCTCTCGCCGTTCGCCGGACCGGCCGCCTTGGCGGCGGCGATCGCGGCGGCTGTGGCGGCGGCCTTCGGGTCGTCGGCGCCGGGGTGCTCGGTCCCGGGGGCGTCGGCACCCTGATCCCCTGCGGCGGGGGCGCCCTGGTCCTCGGCGGCGGGGGCAGGGTCGTCCGCCTGCGGGGCGTCGGCGGACGGGGTGGGGGCGGGCGGGGCGGACGAGCCGGTCGTCCCTCGTACCGCCTCGGCCTTTCGGGTCCGGAGTGTCTCAAGAGCACGTTCGTCGGCCGGGGGCGCGGTGCGGTCCGGGGAGTACCGGCTGGTCCCGCCGCTGCCCGCCTCGTCCATGCGATCGGAAGCCATTCCTTGACCTTAGCCCGCCTGGCCCGGTGCGCTGGAGGGCGTTTCCTCCAGCTCGGGTCCGGGCCGGCCACCGTTGCGGTCGCCGCAGGCCGGGGGCGCGGATCTACGGTGGACGCATGGACAGCAGCGCCCCTGCCGGTCTCGCCGGCCTCGATCAGCGGATCGCGGGCTGCCGGGCTTGCCCTCGGCTGGTCGCCTGGCGCGAGGAGGTGGCCCGTACCAAGCGCGCCGCCTTCGCCGACTGGACGTACTGGGGGCGGCCGGTGCCGGGCTTCGGCCCGCCGGACGCCCGGCTGCTGATCGTGGGCCTTGCTCCGGCGGCGCACGGCGGCAACCGCACCGGCCGGATGTTCACCGGGGACCGGTCGGGCGACGTGCTGTACGAGGCGCTGTACGACGTGGGGCTCGCGTCCCAGCCCACCTCGGTGACGGCCGACGACGGCCTGGAGCTGTACGGCGTCCGCGTCACCTCGCCCGTGCACTGCGCGCCGCCCGCCAACAAGCCCACGCCGGGGGAGCGCGACACCTGCCGACCCTGGCTCGTCCAGGAACTGGGCCTGCTGCGGTCGACGTTGCGGGCGGTGGTCCTACTCGGCGCCTTCGGGTGGCAGGCGGCGTTGCCGGCGTTCGCGGCGGCGGGCTGGACGGTGCCGCGACCGAGGCCCGCATTCGCGCACGGGGCACAGGTGAGGCTCGCCGCGCCGGCCGACCCGAGCGCATCCGCCGACCCGAGCGCATCCCCCGACCTCACCGCACGCCGCCGCTCCAACGCCCCCACCGACACCCCACCCCCCACCCACACCCCACCCCGCGACCAACTGCCCGCCCTCGACCTTTACGGCTGCTTCCACGTCAGTCAGCGCAACACCTTCACCGGCCGTCTCACCCCGGAGATGCTGCGGGACGTGCTGCGCGAGGCGGGGCGTACGGCGGGGCTGGCGGTGCGAGATTGACCGGACGGGGCCGTCGTGGCGGGGCTACGGTGCTCCGATGAGTCTCTACGCGGAGATCGAGCCGTACGACCACGGCATGCTCGACGTCGGCGACGGCAACCGTGTCCACTGGGAGACCTGCGGCAACCCGGACGGCAAGCCCGCGGTGATGCTGCACGGAGGGCCCGGCACCGGATGCTCCCCGAACTTCCGGCGCTACTTCGACCCCGCGGCGTACCGGATCGTGCTGCTGGACCAGCGGGGGTGCGGGCGTTCGACGCCGAGGGCCAGTGCGTACGGCACCGACATGAGCGTCAACACGACGGATCGTCTCCTCGCCGATCTGGAGCTGCTGCGGCGGCATCTCGGGATCGAGCGGTGGCTCGTCTGGGGTGTGTCGTGGGGGTCGGTGCTGGGGCTGCGCTATGCGCAGACGCACCCCGGCGCGGTGTCCGAGCTGGTGCTGACCGGGGTGGCGACGGGGTCGAACGCCGAGGTGGCGCTGTTGACCCGGGGGCTTGGCAAGCTCTTGCCGGAGGCCTTCGAAATGTTCGTCGGCGAACTGCCCGAAGGTGATCGCGAAGGCAACCTCGCCGCCGCCTACAACCGGCTGCTCGAGTCCCCGGACGCGAGGGTGCGGGAGCGGGCAGCCCGGGCGTGGACGGACTGGGAGACGGCGTGCGTTCCCGCGCCGCCGCGCTCCGTGCCGCGTTACGAGGACCCGGTGTTCCGCATGGGCTTCGCGCGTACGGTCACGCACTACTGGGGCAACGACCACTTCCTGGGCGGGGGCGACGACGGGGGAGTGGTGCTCCGCGACGCGCCTCTGCTGAAGGGCATCCCCGGCATCCTCGTCCAGGGCGGCCTGGACTTCGGCAACCTCCTCGGCACCGTCTGGCGCCTGCACCACGCCTGGCCCGGCAGTGAGTTGGTGGTGGTCGACGAGGCCGGACACAACGCGGGTGCGCCGGGGATCACGGAGTTGCTGGTCGCGGCGACGGACCGGTACGCGAGTCGCTGAGCCGGGCCGGACTGTGCGGTGGATGGCTGCTCAGGGCCGCCACTCGTACCGGACGTCCGGCTCCCCTTCCTCGTTGCCGCTGCCGTCGGTGCGCTCGACCGCGACGAAGCCATGGCGTTCGTAGAAGCGGTGGGCCGGGGTGTTGATCTGGAAGGTCCACAGGGTCAGGCCGTGTGGCCGGCGCTGTCGGGCGAGGTCCAGGAAGCGGTCCCCGACGCCCCGGCCGCGCCAGTCCGGATCGAGGTAGAGCTGGGAGAGCTGGTCACCGTGGAGCACCATGACGCCGATCAGACCCTGCGTGGTCTCGGCCACCCAGGTTTCCCGCAGCGGCACCACCACGTCCCGGAAGTAGTCCCGCACCTCGTCGTCGGAGCGCGGCCTGACGACCGTCGGCAACGCGGCGGCGAACGAACGCAGCCAGACGTCCGCCGCGGCACCGGCATCCGCCGCCACGGCGCGGCGGAGAGCGACCCGGCTCATCGCCAAGAACCGTCGGGAACGACGGCGGTGGCCGTGATCTCCACCAACTGCCCCGTGTACCCGAGGCAGGCCACCCCGAGGAGCGTCGACGAGTGCGGACCGGTGCTCAGCCCGGACGCCTCGACGACCTCCCACACGGCGGACAGCACCGCGGGCTCGCTGCCCACGACGTACACCTCGGTCGCCAGCACGTGCGCCAAGTCACTGCCCACGGCGCGCAGTTGCTCCCCCAGATTGGCGACCACCTGCTGAGCCTGCCGCACGGGATCCCCCTCCCCGACAAGCTTTCCGTCGGCGTCGAGCGGCACGGAGCCGGCCAGGAAGGCGAGCTTCGTGCCGGCCTCGACGACGGAGGCGTGGGAGTAGGTGGGGGGAGGGAAGAGGGAGGGGACGGTGACGCGCTTGATCATGGGCTCCCTGCTGACGTCGACGGCGGGGCGTACAGGCGTGTCGCTGCATTGAAACACCGGCCAACTGGGCATACCGGAACGGGCGTACGGTGGCCGACCCGCCGATCATCCGCGCCCGCGCCGACGCGCGCATCCGAATTTCCGGGCCCCGAGGTCACACGGGCGGAGGTGCCTCACTCGCCCCCTTCCCAGGGCGCACCCGCATGCGGCAAAGGCGCACGACTACGTACGCTGCGCGCATGCCCATCCCCGCCGACGACACCACGTTCCTCGACACCACCGCCGACCGCCTCGCCACCCTCCCCACCGTCCAGGCCGTGGCCCTCGGCGGCTCCCGTGCCCAGGGCACCCACAGACCCGACAGCGACTGGGACCTGGCCGTCTACTACCGCGGCCCCTTCGAGCCGGCCGACCTCCGGGCCCTCGGCTGGGAAGGAGAGGTGTCCGAGGTCGGCGAGTGGGGCGGGGGCGTGTTCAACGGGGGCGCGTGGCTCACGATCGACGGGCGGCGTGTCGACGTTCACTACCGCGACCTCGACGTCGTGGAGCGGGAGTTGACAGAGGCGCAGGAGGGCCGGTTCCGGGTGGAGCCGCTGCTGTTCCATCTCGCCGGAATCCCCACCTATCTGATCGTCGCCGAGCTGGCGATCAACCAGGTCCTGCGCGGACAGCTGCCGAGGCCGGCGTCGTACCCGGAGAAGCTGCGCCGCACGGCGAGCCGCCGCTGGTCTGGCACCGCCGCCGCGACCCTCGCCTACGCCAAGGCCAACCACGCGCCCGCAGGCCGGCTCACCGAGGTGACCGGCGCCATCGCCACGGCCGCCGTACAGACGGGACACGCCGTGCTGGCGGCGCGGGGGGAGTGGGTGACCAATGAGAAGCGGTTGCTGGATCGGGCCGGGTTGCGAGGCATCGACGGTGTGATCGGCGGTCTGAGGGCCAGGCCGGATCAACTGAGCCAGGCCGTTGCCAACGCTGAGCAGTTGTTCGAGCACGCGGTGGAGGAGGTGGCGACTGGTGCGTGACGCAGCGGCGTCAACACCGAGATGGCACCGTCATTTCGCATCCGGGTGCGTCACGCCGACGTGTGAACTCGGCGTCCTCCGCGTGGCTGGAAGCTGCCCTTCCTGAGCTTCGGGCGAAGAGTGCGCGAACCCGACTCGCGGACAACCGATCATCGCGTTCGCCGTAGGGGGGAACGTCGAGTCGTCGCCGGCCGTCACGCTTATCACGCCGGTGCTGCCTGAATGTCTCCAGCCCCTGGGCATTCATACGCCCCTTTCCGGTCGTTCTTGATGGATTCCGCCGCATGTACAGTCCGGCTTCCGCCAGAAGGCGACGTACGACGCGCGCGGGCGCGCCATGAACACGGGGAGGACAAATGAAGAACGCCCTGCTGACCACTGGACTGGCCGGGACTTTGGTCATGGGGACGGCCGTGCCGGGGCTGGCCATTTCCGATACCGGATCGACGACGCTGCCCGGCACGGGTGCGAAAGTCGTGGCCAATGCCTGGCACTGCAATGCCTACGCCGACAAGTGTTCGTTCAAGACGTCCACCAAGACCACGAAGGGCGGAGCGAAGTACAAGGTCAGCAAGATCACCAATGTGGCGACGGTGAAGGCCAACGGATGGCAGGCCACTCTCTCGCTGAGTCCGAGCGGCACGCAGGTCAGTGAGAACACCCGTCAGGTCAGCTGGACCAACAAGAACACGTGGATCGCCGACATCAGCGGCATCGCCGATCCGGGCGGATCGATGAACACGAGCATCACAACCTGCTCGGACGGAGGGGCCTTCAAGGCCGGCGTCAAGGCGTTCGCTTCCGCCTGCGCGAACGACTGACCGACGATCCGCCGTGAAGAACAGTATTACCCGTCTCCACCAGCACACGGGCCGTCGCCACCAGGTACTCGCCGGCGTCGCGGTGGCGATCGCCACGGTGCTGGGCGTCTCCTTGTACGGCGGCGGGGCGGTCGAGCGGCCCGGCCCGCCCGGTGGCGACCTGGCCGAGCAACTCGACGCCCTGCGTGGTGCCAATGATCTCGTGCGTGCCTCGCGTGTCGATGCCGGACGGGATCCCGCGCTGTATCCGACCGCCTACGGTCGTCTGGAGGCAGCGCTGCCGGGGCGCCGTAGCGGCGACCCGGTGCCAGGGATCCGACCCGGCGCCCTGGCGGATCTCGCCCGGACCGACATGCTGGACACTCCCGCGTGGCGTGCCCACTACGTGTGTTTGTCGCTGTCCGGGGCCTTTGGGGTCAAGGCTCCGAAGTCGGCCGATGCGGCAGCTGTCCTGACACGGGCCGGAGTTCGAGAGCAGGCCGAGGGAGAAGCGCACGCCTACCTGCGAACGCCGGACCACGCGGATGATGGTCTGACCTCCCTCGCCACCCGTGCCGCATTTCTGAGCACCTTGACGTGCCTGGGCCGCGAGGGAGAGGTGCCTCGCGCCAGCCTGGACCGCCTTGCGGCGGACACCGCTCGTGCCGACCAGCCCGTACCGGTGCTCTACGCGGTCGAGGCTTTGCGTGCGGTAGGCGTACGCGGCCAGGCGACCCGGGCTCTCCGCGACGCCGACGTGCAGCTGCACGGGGACTGCGCCGGCCTCGACCCCATTCAGCGAGCCGCTCTGGCCCTGCTGCGGCAACGGCTGCCGCAGCCGACACGCATCTGTCTCCAGCCAGCACTGCACGATCCCGACCCTCAGACGCGGTGGCTGGTCCGGCGCGCGCTCACCGTCGGCGCTTCCGGATCCGCCCCATCCCTTCCCGCTCCGGTGAGCAGCATCCGGTCCGACGGCCTCGTCGCCAAGTCCCCGGCTCAACTGGGCACGCTCACCGCCACCTACAACGCCGTACGGGCCCTGACCGCACGTGCCCAGCAAGCCCAGGCGCCTGACTGGTTGAGGGAGCGGCTGCAGCAGATGGGGTCGGATCGTCGCCTCGACCCGTCCGACCGGGTGCTGCTCGCCATGACGTGCCACCGGCTGGCCATGTCCTGTGGGCCGCAGGCCGAGAAGGGTGCCGAGGAGGCAGCCGCGCTGAAGGTACCGGCACGCCTGACGGCCGAGAACCGGCGCGGCTGGTACGGCGCCATGGCCGCGCGCGCCGAGTTCGGACTCGACTGCAGGCGAACCTCCGTCGCGTTGCCCCCGGACGAACGCCCCACGCTCTCCTCCAGTTCGCTCCGCATCGTCGTCCTCCTCGCCGACGCCGGCTGTGCGGCTCAGGTCGCACGGCTCGCGGAGGGGACCGACCTGGTGGCACAGGCTCGGAAAGCTCTGGCAGACGGGGATCTCGTGGCAGCGTCCGACGCGGTCCAGGCAGCACTCGTCTCCGATCAGAGCATCCCGCAGGCTTTCTGGGCTGAGCTTCCCGGCCTGCTGAAGCGGTATCGCGACGTCAGATTTCCGGACCTGTACGCACCCTCGCCGGGCGGTGCCGCCTCCGCGGACGCGACCAGAGCCGCGTACTACCTCCTTGCCTGAGGAGCCCCAGCCCCACACACCGAGTCCCCGATCCGCCCCAGCTTCCCCCGTCAGAAGGGCACCCGTCGTATGAAGGCCTCCCCACCGCCGGACACCGCATCCCCGCCCGCCGTCGTCGCCGAAGACCTCGCCTTCGCCTACGCCACCGGCGCCGGACTCACCAGAGCCGACCTCACGCTTCACACAGGAATGATGGCCGCCGTCGAAGGGCCTTCAGGTTCGGGCAAGAGCACCTTGCTCGCCCTGCTCGGTCTGATCCTTGCACCGGCCGCGGGCTCGCTGCGCATCGCCGGTACGGACACCGGTTGCCTGGCCTCGTCGGACAGGGACCTCCTGCGTCGGCGTTCGATCGGCATCGTTCTCCAGGACCTGGGGCTGCTCACGTTCCTCAACGCCTGGGAGAACGTCGCCGCCGCCTTCGGTCCCCGTCTGGCCCGGCACCGTACAGCGGCCCGCGATCTGCTCGGCGACCTCGGTATGGAGCAACTCGCCGACTCTCCGGTGAGCGAGCTCTCCGGCGGCCAGCGGCAACGCATCGCCGTCGCCCGTGCCGCCGTGAAGGAACCGGTGCTCATCCTGGCCGACGAACCGACCTCGGGACTCGACCCCAGCACGGCTCAGTCCGTGATGAGCTCCCTGCGGTCAAGTACCCAGCGCGGTGCGGCCGTGCTGCTCGTCACGCACGACTCGGCGGTCGCCGCACGCTGCGACCGCCGCTATCTGCTCGACGCGGGAGTGCTGTCGGCGGGCAGCAACGAGACCGGCGACAGGCAACCGGCGAGCAAGGACACACGTTGTGCGGAGAACGCTCCCAAGGAGAAACTGGGATGAGTCGCTGGAGCCTCTACACCTGGAAGCGGGACGGGCGTTCGCTGCGCAGGGCCGTGCCGGCGCTGGCCCTGCTTGCCATGCTGCTCACCGCCTCCGCCGGGGTGGCGGGCGGTGCTGCCGGGGCCGTTGAGCGGGATGTACTGGGATCGGGTGGGCTCACTCAGATTGAGCTCTCATCGTTCGAGGGCGATGCGTCGGTCCGATCGCTCACCACTGCGGCGCTGCGGTACGCCGGGAGTGTGCCAGGGGTTCGGCAGGTCGTCGGCGACTACCCCTCCGTGTTGTACGCCGAGGAGAACGGCACGTACGACCTGACCAGCCGCACCCTCACCCCGGGCGACGATCTTCCCGTCCGTGGAGGCGCCGTCCCCGAGGAGTTGGGGCCGAAGGACGTTGTGCTGCCGACCGACGCGCAGGGGACCGATTTCACGCCGCTCGTCGGGCGGACCGTCGCCTTCGGTTACACCCAGGCCTCAGAGGCCGGGTCCGGCACCACAGATGTCATCCAGCTGAGAATTGTTGCCCTGTACGACCCGACCTGGCAGGTCGACGGGCCCGGTGTCGCCTATCTCTCGGAGGACACCGCCGCATTCCTGGCCGCGGCGCGTGCCGGTCAGGAGGCGGAGGTGTTCCGGGAGAAGGAGGGCGCGCAGTCCGCCGTCGTGGTCGTGGAGCATCAGCGACAGGTGGCCACGGTCACGAAGACGTTGCAGGACGACGGGTTCTCGGCGTCCGCGGTATCCGACCGGGTGCGCAATCTGCCGGGGCTCTTCGGCGTGGCAGATCTCGCGATGCGGGGCGGGGTTCTGGTTCTGGCACTGGGCGCACTGGGGCTTGGTGCCGTGCGTGCCGGGGACAGTGCGCGAGCGCGGCTAGGTCAGTTCGCCGTCCTGCGCATCCTTGGAACCGGACGCCCGGAGTTGCGCCGGATCCTGCTCGGTGAAGCCATCCTGTCCGGAACGGTGGCGGGTTTGGCCGGGGCTGCCCTGGGGACCGCGCTCTCCGTCGCGCTGGTCGGGCCGCTCAGTGACGTGCTCGGCCTGCCCATCACCATCACCGACGCCCTGCCCGGACCCGCCTGGGCAGCCGCCGCACTCCTCCTGCCCGCCGTCGGCCTCTGCGCCGGCACTCTCCTCGGCAGTCGTGAGGCTCTCCGTCGGGATCCTTACCTCACGGCGCGAACTCACAGCTGACACCTCGAGAGCCGGTCTCCACCCGTAGGGGGCTGAAGCAAGCAGTGCGCTGGGAGAGCCCTGAACCACGGGCTCTCCTCACGCTCCGCAACCGTTGCGTTCATAAAGAACGTGGCGCATCCAGGCATCGTCACATCCCGGCAATACGGCCGTTCCATCCCCTCCAGGAACGCGATCTACGGTGGACAGCACCGTCCGCCGCCCGGCCACCGTCGCCCGAGTGCAGCCACCCCCGCCCTCGTCCCGACAGGAGCCGCGTGTACCGCCGTGTCGTCCGCGTTCTTCCGCCCTGGCTGGCCCATGCCCTGCGCGCGCAGGCGCAGGGTGGGCCCGTGCCGTGGAGTGCCGTTGTCCGAGGGGCGCTGGCCGCCGGGCCGTTGCTTCTTGTCGCGGTGGTCACGGGGCGCGCCTCCGTCGGTGTCGTCGCCGCCGTCGCCGCCATGCTCGCCGGGATCAACGACCGGCCCGGCAGCCGACGGGCGTCCGTGCGGCGGCTCGGGGTGCCGGCGCTTGCGGGTGCGGTGGGGATGCTCGCCGGGACGTACGCCGGGCAGGGCACGGGTGGCCCGGTGCTGACGCTGATTCTGACCGGGCTCGGGCTCGTCGCCGGTGGTGTCAGCGCTGTCGGGCCCGTGGCCTCGGCGGCCGGTACGCAGTTGCTCGTCGGGTGCGCGTTCGGCGCCGGGATGCCGTTGCCCGAGCCGGGGTGGCAGCGGGCGCTCGCCTTCCTCGTGGGGGCCGGGTGGCTGCTCGCGCTGCGGCTCGCGCTGCCCACGCCCGGCGCCCTCGCCGGGGACTACCGGTTCGACGGGGAGCGGGAAGCCGTCGCCGACGTGTACGACGCCGTCGGCGGCCTGCTCGACGCCGTGGGAACGGCGCAGGACGCTGCCCGGCGTTCCGCTCTGACCGCCGCTCTCGACCACGCCCAGGACGCCCTCACCGGGCCCCGGCTGCGGCGCCACGCCTCCTCGGCCACCGAGCGGCGGTTGCACGCGCAGTACGCCGCCGCCCTGCCCCTCGCCGAAGCCGCCACCGCGCTCGCCTGGGCGGGGAAGGGGCTGTGCGGGCGGGCCTCCGCGGGGCCTCGGCGGCTGGCCGCGGCCGTCCGGGGGAACACGGACGCCGGGCCGCTCCCCGCGCCGTCCCGGTCGATGCCCGCCCTGCGCGCCCTCGACGACGCCCTGCTGCACGCCGCCGAGGCCTTCGACCACGGCGAGGGCGGCGACCTGCACACCCGGCGGCGCACGGGCAAGGACCTCCTGCGCGCCGTCGTCGGTGCCGGCGGCCGCGAGTACGGGCTGCGCGTCGCCCTCTGCTTCGGCGCCGGCGTCGCCGTCGCCCAGGCCCTGCGCCACGCCCAGTGGCACGGACCGCACGAGCACTGGTATTGGCTCCCGGCCACCGTCGTCTTCCTCGTCAAGCCCGACCTCGGGCCGCTGGTGTCCCGTGTGCTGTGCCGGGCGGCCGGAACTGTCCTCGGGGCCCTCGCGTTCGCCGCGTTCGCCGCCGTACTGCCCCGGCCCGAGGGGCTCGTCGCGCTCGTCGCCCTCAGCGGCGCCCTCATCCCCGTCGCCACGCGGCACTTCGCCGCCCAGACCGCCGTCGCGACCGTCCTCGTCCTCGCCCTGGTGATGGTGGGCGGCGAACCGCAGGCCTCCGCGAGCCGGATCGGGGAGACCTTGCTGGCCTGCGCGATCGTGCTCGTCGCCGGGCATCTGCCGATGCCGGGGCAGCGCGGTGGTGGAGTGCGGGCGCGGCTCGCGGCGGCCGGCGGTGCGGCCCAGGCCTACCTCGCCCACGTCATGAGCGAGTCCGACGACCGCGCCGCCCGCTGGGGCCTGCGCCGCGAGGCGTACCGCACGCTCGCCGAGGCCCGCGGCGCCGTCGCCCGCGCCGCCGCCGAACTGCCCGCGCTCGCCCGCCACACGGAGGGTGCCGACGAGGTCGCCGGCACCCTGGAACGGCTCGTCGACATGACCACCGCCTGCGCCGTCCACCTCGACGACACCGGCCGCCTCACGCCCCGTCACGCCCGGCGGCTCGCCGAACTCGTCGACGAACTGGAGACGGGGCGCCGCCGACTCGGCCTGCGAGTGCGGGAACTGCCCGTCGCCGCCGCCTGACGCCGTCCCCCTATGCCGAGACGGCCGCTTGTCGCCTGCGGCGCGACCAGCCGCTCATCGACATGACCGCGCCGACCTGACGCGACCATCAAACTCCCTGTCCGCGTCGGCCCGATGCGACGATCGGGCTCCTTACCCGCGTCGGCCCGACGCGACGATCAGGCCCCCTACCCGCGCCCGCACGATGCGACGATCGGGCTGCTTACCCGCGTCGGCCCGACGCGACGATCAGGCCCCCTACCCGCGCCCGCACGACCCGGCCATCAGACCCCGACCCGCAGCCACACCGGCGCGTGATCCGATCCCGCCACCCCCCGGCGCTCCGCCGGATCCGGTCCCACCGACGGCAGGTCCGGGGCCTTGGACCCCGGCAGCCCCGTCCCCGCCTCCGTCACCCGGCGGACCAGCCGATGACTGCACAGCAGGTGGTCGATCAGCTCGCGCCGCCCGGAGTTGACCCGCGAGAACCTCTGCTCGGCGGGTATCAGCGGCGCCACGTTCCACAGCCGGGCCGCGTCGCCCTTGTCGGCCGCCTTGAAGCCGGGCGTGCCGATCTCCGAACCGGGCGGGCCGAGCAGGATCTGCGTGGTCGCCGCCTGCGCCTCGTCGTTCAGATCGCCCAGCACCAGCACGTCCCGCGCCCGCCCGTCGCCCGCCAGCAGCTTGTCGGCCAGCGCGCGCAGCGCCGTCGCCTCGGCGGTCCGCCGGAAGAGGGCGTAGGCGCCGTAGCGGGCGCGTTCGCCCTCGTCACGGGGGTGGAAACGGTCGTCCGGGTACGACAGCAGCTTCGACTTCAGATGCGCCACCGCCACCGACAGCTCACCGGCGCGCACCGCCAGCAGACCCCGGCCCGCGGCCGTCACCTCCGGTCCGGAGTCGTCCGCCTGCACCGGCCGCAGCGGTGCCGGGAACCCCGTCGTGTCGGAGAGCACCACCATGGGCGTACGGCTGAGGAAGCCGACCCGGATGCCCCGGCTGTCGGCGTGTCCGGACAGGGCGATGTGCCAGTTGCCGGCCAGCATTCCGGCCAGGTCCGCCAGCGCGTCCGGATCCCCGACCTCCTGTACGCCGAGCAGGGCCGGGTCGAGTTCCGCGATCACGTCGGCCAGGGCGGCGAGCTTGGTCTCGTAGGCTGCCTTGTCCTTGGGGCCGTACGGCCCGCCGGGCCGGTACAGGTTCTCCAGGTTCCAGGTGCCGAGCAGCATGCCGGGATCCTTTCAGCGGCCGGACGACGTCTGTGGTGAGGCCAGCGTGCCCGTGCGCGCGGTTCCTGGACAGACCCGCGACATGATGCGTCGTTCACTTCACGCGCTCCGGCGGCCGCGTCGTACGTTGGCGGGATGACGCCTTCTCCCGCAGAAGCCCCCACGCACCCGCGCGCAGAAGCCCCCGCGGACCTCGTCATCACCGGGTGCGCCGTCCTCGTGCACGACGACCAGGAGCGGATCGGGTTCGAGGAGAACGCCGCGGTCGTCGTACGGGGCGGAGTCGTCGAATCCGTCACGACCGCCGACGCCGTACGGCACCTGCCGGCCGTCGAGCGCATCGACGCCGCCGGCCAGGTCGCCCTCCCCGGCCTCGTCAACTGCCACACCCACGCCCCGATGGTCGCCCTGCGCGGCCTCGCGGAGGATCTGCCCACCGAGGCGTGGTTCAACGACGTCGTCTGGCCCGTCGAATCCAATCTCACCGAGAGGGCCGTGGAGTTGGGCGCGCGGCTGGCCTGCGCCGAGATGATCCGGGGCGGCGTCACCTGCTTCGCCGACCACTACTTCACGATGGACGCGGTCGCCGCCGTCGTCGAGGAGTGCGGGATGCGGGCCCATCTGGGCGAGGCGTTCTTCTCCTCGCAGGGGCCCGAAGGACGCGAGCGCAGTCTCGACTTCGCGCTGCGCAACCGGGGGCGCGCGGGCGGCCGTATCACCACCGCCCTCGCCCCGCACGCCCCCTACACCGTCGACGACGCGGACCTCGCCGCGACCGCCGGCCTGGCCCGCGCCCACCACCTGCCGGTGCACCTCCACGCCGCCGAGAACCGCGACCAGACCGACACCAGCCTCGCCCGCCACGGCGTCACCCCCATCGGCATCCTGGAGCGCACCGGACTGCTCGACACCGACCTCCTCGTCGCGCACGGCACGGGCATCCTCGACCGGGACCTGCCCCTCCTGGAACGCGCGGCCGGCCGGATCGCCGTCGCCACCGCCCCCCGCGGCTATCTGAAGTTCGGCTGGCCCGGCACCACACCCGTACGTGCCCTGCGCGCACTCGGCATCCCCGTCGGACTCGCCACCGACGGCGCCGCCTCCAACAACTCCCTCGACGTGTGGGAGTCGATGGCGCTCACCGCCCTCGTCCAGAAGTCCGCCGAGGGCGACCCACGCTGGCTGACCGCGCGTCAGGCCCTGCACCACGCCACGCTGCAGAGCGCCCGGGCGGTCGGCCTGGGGGACACCGTCGGCTCCCTCGCCCCGGGGCGGCGCGCCGACATCGTCCTCGTCGACCTCACCGGCCCGCACACCCAGCCCGTGCACGACCTCGCCGCGACCCTGGTGCACAGCGCCCGCTCCAGCGACGTCCGCACGACCGTCGTCGACGGGCGGGTCCTGATGCGGGACCGCGAGCTGCTGACCCTGGACGTGGGGGCGGTCGTGGGCGAGTTGTGCGAGCGGATGCCCGCGCTGGTCGACCGTGGCCACGGACGCCGTATCCAGGAGTACGACACCTGACGCGGCGCCCTTGGTCACCGGGCCCGGGAAAACCTCCCGAAAAATTTCGTGGATCAGCGATGAGTTCCGCCCCGTCCACCGGTCACCACCCGCAACGGGACCGTTGCACAGGAGGGGCCATGTCGCTTCCGGAGATCGCCTCGCGCGAGGAGTGGCGCAGGGCGCGTCAGGAACTGCTGGTCAAGGAGAAGGCGGCCACACGCGCGCGGGACGCGCTCAACGCCGAGCGCCGCCGGCTGCCGATGGTGGAGGCCGACACGGAGTACGTGTTCGAGGGGGGTGACGGGAAGGCCACCCTGCTCGACCTCTTCGAGGGGCGGCAGCAGCTCGTCGTCTACCACTTCATGTTTCCGCCCGAGTGGGAGGCCGGCTGCCGCAGCTGCTCGGCGTTCCTCGACCAGGTCGGCCATCTGGCGCATCTCCACGCGCGCGGGACGACATTCGCCGCCGTGTCGCGGACGCCGTACACGAGGATCCTTCCGTTCAAGGCACGGATGGGCTGGACGCTGCCCTGGTACTCGTCGTACGGCAACGACTTCAACGTCGACTTCGAGGCGACGCTGACGCACGAGGGTGAACTTGTCGAGCGGCCCGGCGTGAGCTGTTTCCTGCGGGACCGGGACCGGGTGTTCCACACCTATTCGACGTACGAGCGCGGGCTCGACGGGCTCGGCTCGACCACCAGTTTTCTCGACCTCACCGCGCTGGGCCGGCAGGAGGAGTGGGAGGAACCCAAGGGGCGCGCGTCGGCATTCGGGGCACCCGCGGGCAGTGAACGGATCCGCTATCACGACGAGTACGAGGAGTGAAGCGGAGGGTAACGGTAAACGCGGAAATGAGGAAGCCGTCCGCACGTTTGACGGTGAACGAGTGTCAACTACGTCTCAGTCGTGTCACTTGGCGAGGCGATTTCCCTTCCGACGGCGTTAACTCCTACAAGTACGACGCTTTCTGGAGGTGCAGGATGGTGAACGGGCGAATGGTGGTCGAACGCTTTCCCGCAGGCGGCCCGCGAGGCTCGTGGCCGGCGGAGGAGTTCGCGCAGGCACGTCGCTCGGAGGGGCTGCCCGCCGAGGTCGTGATGGACCTCGCGACGGACACGTTCCTGGTGATCGTCCGAGGTGGCGACGGCGCGGAGTGAGCAGGGGTCAGCCCGCCTCCGGCGCGGGCGCCCGCATCGCGAACTGCTCGGCCTGCAACCCGTACAGCTCCGCGTAGACGCCGCCCTTGACCAGCAGTTCCTCCGGAGTTCCCGATTCCACGAGCCGGCCCTCGTCCAGCACGTGCACCAGGTCCGCATGGCGTACGGACGCCAGCCGGTGGGTGATGAGCACGACCGTCTGGCCGGTCCCGGCCAGCGCGCGAATCTTGTCGAACACCTCCAGCTCGGCCCGGGCGTCCAGGGCGGCCGTCGGCTCGTCCACGATCAGGATGCTGCCCCGCCGGTACGCCGCCCGGGCGATGCCGAGCCGCTGCCACTGGCCGCCGGACAACTCGTGCCCGCCGCTGAAGTTGCGGGCCAGCAGCGTGTCCAGACCGCGCGGCAGATCCGCGACCACGTCCTCGGCGCCCGCCTCCACGACCGCCGCGGCGAGCCGCTCCTCGGTGACCGGCGCCGAGGGGCGGCCCACGGCCACGTTCACCCGGGCCGTGAACGGCCACCGCTTGAAGTCCTGCGCCACCATCGCGACCCGCTCGGCCAGCCGGTGCCGGTCCGCGGTCGCCGCGTCGACGCCGTCCCACAGGATCCGGCCCCGGTCCGGTTTGTACAGCCCGGCGAGCAGCTTGACCAGGGTGGTCTTGCCGGATCCGTTCTCGCCGACCAGCGCGATGATCCGGCCCAGCGGCAGCGTCAGGGTGATGTCGTCGAGCGCGGGGCGGGTGGCGTCACCCGGGTAGCTGAACGTGACGTTCTCGAAGCGGATCTCCCGCGGGTCCTCCGGCAGGGCCGCGCCGCCGACCGGAATCGCCCGTTCGGCGGCCTCGACGTACAGCCGCTCCAGATCACCCACGAAGAGGGCCTCCTCGTGCAGCTGGTTGATCTCCAGGACGAGCGTCTCCAGGCTCGCCGAGCCGGTCCGGATGGCGATCACGGCCGTGCCCGCCACCGCCAGGGACATCGCCTCCGCGAGCAGCAGACCGCCCAGCGTGGCGTACGTCGACACCGTCGCGAGGCCCGTCCAGGCCGCCGCGATCAGGCCGGTACGGGCCGCGAGCCCCGCCAGCCTGGCCTGCTCCGCCTCAGCGGCCTCCGACATCGCCCGGAAGTGCCGCAGCAGGAACGGGCCCACACCGTGCACACGGATCTCGGGCGCCGCCTCCGGTTCCGTCAGCAGGCCGCTGATCAGGTGACCCGCGCGCGCGTGCTGCACCCAGGTGTGGAACGACTCGTAGCGGCGCCGGGCGTTCGTCAGCGCGCTCCAGGCGCTCGGCAGCGTCATCGTCACCAGCAGCGGGAGCAGCAGCGGATGCAGCACGGTGAGCACGCCGGCCGCCGCGACCAGCGAGATCATCGCGTTCACCACCCGTGTGCCGTACAAGATCATGCGGCGGGCCGAGGAGGCGCCGTACTGCGCGGTGTCCAGCAGCTTGTGGAAGGCGTGGTCCTCGATCGCCGCGAGCTCGACGGCCGCGGCCCGCTCCAGGTACCGCTCGGTGGCCACGCGCTCCACCTTGGGCTCCAGTCGGCCGGTGGCGTACGTCGACGCCGCCCGCAGCAGCGCGCCGAGCAGCAGGACGACGGTGATGGCTATCAGCGCGGGGACGGCGCCGCGCAGCCGGTCCTCGATGGGGCCGGTGCCCATCAGCCCGCTCAGCACGCTGTTGACCGCGAACAGACTCACCGCCTGCGCGAGCCCCCGGCCCACCTCGGCCGCCAGCACGATCCGCGCGGCACCCGGGTCGGCCTGCCGGGCCAGCCGGAGGCTCGCGGCGAGCAGGGCGGGCATCCGCGTGATCATGGCCCGGAAGCCGAGCTCCAGGAAGGCGTCCGCGTGCTGGTTCCAACCCATGTCGTAGCGGAGGGGGCCGCCGAAGAGCAGTCGCTCCGACTCGGACACCTCCGGCTTGCCTACGCCGCCCTTGGTCCCCACGGTCGACCTCCCCCGAACGCGCACGAACGGCCACTATCGCGGCACGGTCGGCGACTGGGCAGGGCGCAGGGTGGGGGGCGGGGGCGTACGCCCGGGTGCGTGGGGGTGCGGGCCGTGGGTTGAGGGCGCACGGAGAGGGACCGCGCGGGCGGATGTGCCGGTGGGTGGGGCTTGCGGGGGGAGGGTGTGCGCCCCGGGGATCAGGGCTGCCCGGGGCAGTCGGTCGTGTGGTGCCGGCTCGCTTCGCCCGTACGGCGGGCGGACGCCCACGGCGCGGGGGCGCCTACGACGTCCGGGGGCCGTATCCCGGAAGGCCCCCGCGGAGCCCTACGCGGTGATGGCCCGTGACCAGCTCGGTGCCGTCCCGATGATGCGGCACAGGGCCAGATAGAGCGGGATCGGCGGGGTGTAGGGGAGGGTGCCGTCGGGGCGGTGGATGAGACGGGGGGCCTCGGGGACCAGCGCACCGGTCGCGTAGCGCGCCGGGGCGGGCCACTCCAGGGCGTAGTCCGAGTCGGACGGGACCAGCCACCACCAGTGCGCGTCGTCGGCGTAGACGCAGCCCACGCGCGGGAGGCGGGGCAGGACGAGCGGGCCGAAGCGGGCGGGCACCTGCACCGCGTCGCAGCCAAGCGGGGCGGTCATGCCGTCGGGCACGGACAGCCGCAGCGACGGCGCCTCCGGCCTGCGCAGCCCGCGGCTGAGGCGGACCAACGTGTCCAGGGTGAGTGCCTGTCCGCCGCCGGGAGCGGCGGCCGTCACACCCATTCGGTCCCCGTTTCGCCGTGCGCCGGGCGGCACACGCGCGCGTGTGCCTCGTCGTCGTCCTCGCCCGAGCCGCCGGACGGGTCCGGCTTGGGGCGGGCGCCCCAGCCGAGGTCGCCGCGCGCGCTGTCGGCCTGGCGCGGCAGCTCGGCCCAGACCAGCAGGCCGGGGCCGTGTTCGTGGGCGCCCCAGGCCTGTGCGAGCGCGTCGACGAGGAGCAGTCCCCTCCCGTGCTCCTCCTCGGCCCTGACCGAGGACGGGTGGGGCTCACCGGTGGCGCATCCTTGGTCACGCACGGCTATGCGCACCAGGTCGTCCTCGTCCTGCAGCTCGCAGACGACGACATCGCTCGCGGTGTGCAGGATCGCGTTGGTGACCAGCTCCGACACCACCAGTGCGGCAGTGTCGCAGGTGTCCTCGCACACGGCCCAGCCGTTCAGCCGGATCCGCGTCAGGCGCCTGGCCTGCGCGGGAGAACCCGGATGCGCGGCCAGCTCGAAGCGGAACCGGCGCTCGGCGGCGGACCCGAAGGGATCGGCTGCCTCCCCCACTCTCGCACCGGCGCGAGCGGAGGGACCTCCATCGGCACCGAGGCCGAAGAGGCCTGCGGTGGCGTCTGTTCCTAAGGGCACGGACGGAATCACGCTTGCCACTATCGCCCTGCCGCGAACAACTTGGCAAGTGTCACTCTGAAAATTGCAGAGTGCTGTGTGACGCGGTGAACGGTCGTGGCACACTGCTCGCAACAGCATGTGATGCGGCGCCAGTTGAGATCTGCGAGGTCGGCCCCGACCTTCGAATAGGTCTTCGAATGGCGCCGCTGGGCTGTCAGGATTCGTACAGGATTCGTACGGGATCGATGCGGGATGACTGCGGGATCCCTACGGATCGCGCAGTTGTCAGGGTTTCGATGGGCGGAGGTGGAGCGTGAGCGAGCCGCGGTCGGCGCCGACGGTCGGCCAGGTCGTCCTCGGCAGGCGCCTGCTCGACCTGCGCGAACGCGCCGGGCTCAAACGCGAGGAAGCGGCCCGTGTCCTGCGCGTCGCCCCCGCCACCATCCGCCGTATGGAGACGGCCGAGGTATCCCTCAAGATCCCGTACCTCCAACTGCTCCTGAAGGCCTACGGGATCCCCGACGACGAGGCCGACGCCTTCGTGGAGCTGGCCGAGGAGGCCAACAAACCCGGCTGGTGGCAGCGGTACCACGACATCCTGCCCGGCTGGTTCTCGATGTACGTGAGCCTGGAGGGTGCCGCCTCCCTGATCCGCAGCTACGAGCCCCACTTCGTACCCGGGCTCCTGCAGACGGAGGACTACGCGCGCGGGGTCCTGAGGTCGGGCGCCGTCGGTCAGACCCGGCCCGAGGACATCGAACGACACGTCGCACTGCGTATGCAACGCCAGGACCTGCTGACCCGCAGGGACGCGCCCAGGATGTGGGCGGTGCTGGACGAGACCGTGCTGCGCCGCCCGGTCGGCGGCCCGGAGGTGATGCGTGCCCAGATCGAAAGGCTGCTCGACGCGACGAAGCTGCCCAACGTGACGTTGCAGGTCGCCCCGTTCGCCACGGGGCCGCACCCCGGCACGTACGGGCCCTTCGTGCTGTTCCGGTTCGCCGTGCCCGAACTCCCGGACATGGTCTACAGCGAGTACCTGACCGGCGCCGTCTACCTGGACGCGCGCGTCGAGGTGGCCACCCACCTGGAGGTCATGGACCGCATGGCGGCGCAGGCCGCTACGGCACATCGCACGAAGGAGATCCTGGAGGATCTCCGCAAGGAGCTGTGAATGGATCGCATCACGTCCCAGCCCAAGCCGCGGGTCCGCGCAGAGCGGATCTACAACGGCATGCCCGCCCGGGAACTGGGCAGCGAGGGCTGGCACAAGCCGTGGAGCGGTGGCAACGGCGGCAACTGTCTGGAGGCGATGAAGCTCGCCGACGGCCGTATCGCCGTCCGGCAGTCCACCGACCCCGACGGGCCGGCGCTGATCTACACCTCCGACGAGATGACCGCGTTCATCGAGGGTGCGAAGGCGGGGGAAGCGGACTTCCTGCTGTCCTGACGGACTTTCGCTTGTAGAGGTGCTTCTTCGGTTGCCTGTTCACAACTCAACTACTTTATTCTGGTGCTGAATTGATCACACATCACGTCCGACGCCCACGGAGCGCCTCATGACCGCGATCGACACCAGCAAGCCCCATCCCGCACGGATGTACGACTGGTATCTGGGCGGCAAGGACAACTACCCCGTCGACGAGGAGATGGGCCGGCAGATGCTGGCCCTGGACCCCCGGGTGCCGGTCATGGCGCGGGTCAACCGCGCCTTCATGCACCGGGCCACACGCTGGCTGGCCACGAACGGCGTACGGCAGTTCCTGGACATCGGCACCGGCATCCCGACCGAGCCCAACCTGCACCAGGTCGCGCAGTCCGTCGCGCCGGACGCGCGCGTGGTCTACTGCGACAACGACCCGATCGTGCTGGCCCACGCGGCGGCCCTGCTGCGCGGCACGCCCGAGGGCGTGACCGAGTACCTCCAGGCCGATGTGCGGGATCCGGCCACCATCATCGAGGGGGCCGCGAAGGTCCTGGACCTCAGCCGGCCCGTGGCACTCTCCCTCGTCGCGCTGCTGCACTTCGTGCCCGACGAGGACGGCGCGCACGAGCTGGTCTCCAAGCTGCTGGCCGTACTGCCGTCCGGCAGCTACCTGATGATGACCCACGCCACCGCCGACTTCACCCCGGAGGAGTCCGCGGCGGCCACCGAGCAGCTCCGGGCCGCGGGCGTGACGCTGGCACTGCGCTCGCGGGACGAGTTCGCCGGCTTCTTCGGCGGGCTGGAACTGGTCGAGCCGGGCGTCGTGGTGGTGCCCGAATGGCGTCCCGAGCTGGGGGAGCCGGTGCCGGGTCAGGACGACGGGGTGATTCCGGGGTACGGCGCGGTGGGGCGGAAGGCGTAAGTGTCCACGTCCAGACTTCGTCACGGGTAACGGGTAACGGGTAACGGGTAACGGGTAACGGGTCACGGGGGCGCGGCAGCCTTCGTCACGGCTCACGGGGGCGGCAGAACGCCGCACAGCGCGTCCAGTGCCGCCCCGTACGCGTGCTCCGAGGGGGTCGCGTAGCCGACGACCAGGCCGTCCCCCGCGGTCATGCCGGTCCGCGGGTGCCGGAACGCGGCTAGGCCGTCGAGTGCGACGCCCCGCCAGGCGGCGGCCTTGACCGTGGAGCGCTCGGTGCCCGGCGGCAGCCGCAGCACCGCGTGCAGGCCGGCCGCGACACCGGTGACCTCGACGTGCGGGGCGTGCTCGGCGAGCGCGGCGACGAGGCGGTCCCGGCGGCTGCGGTACCGCTGCCGCATCCGGCGCACATGACGGTCGTAGGAGCCCGTGGTGATGAAGTCGGCGAGGCTGAGCTGGTCCAGGACGCTCGCCCAGGCCTCGCGCTCGCCCTTGGCCGCGAGGACGCCGTCGACGTACCGCTCCGGCAGGACCATCCAGCCCAGCCGCAGCGCCGGTGACAGGCTCTTGCTGACCGAGCCGACGAGGATCACCCGCTCGGGGTCGAGGCCCTGGACGGCGCCGACGGGTTTGCGGTCGTAGCGGAACTCACCGTCGTAGTCGTCCTCCAGGACCACGGCCCCACGCGCGCGTGCCCAGTCGACGACGGCGGCGCGGCGCGTGGCGTGCAGCGGGCCGCCGGTCGGGAACTGGTGGGCGGGCGTGAGCAGCACGGCCCGCTCGCCCGCGAGCAGGTCGACGCGGGCGCCGTCCTCGTCCAGGGGAAGCGGGACAGTACGGACACCGGCCGACGTCAGCAACTCCCGGTGGAAGCCGAGCCCGTACGCCTCCATGGCCAGCGGCCCGCGCAGGACGCCACCGCCGAACAACAGCCGCAGCGCGTGCGCGAAGCCGGAGCAGACCACGATGCGGCCGGGCGCGGTGCGCACGCCACGCGCGCGTGCCAGGTACTCGGTGAGTGCCTCGCGCAACTCCCGGCGGCCGGCGGGGTCGCCCGGCCCGAACACCTCGTTGGGTGCCTGCTGAAGCGCCCGCCGGTAGGAGGCGAGCCAGGCCGCGCGCGGAAAGGCGGACGCGTCCGGGGTGCCCTGCCGGAGGTCGTGCCGGGGGCCACGCGCGCGTGCGGGCGCTTTCTTCGCGACCCGGGGGCCGCCCTTGAGGGGCTCGGCGCGCTCGGCGACGCGGGTGCCCGAACCCTGACGGGCGGTCAGCCAGCCCTCCGCGACGAGTTCCGCGTAGGCGTCGGCGACCGTGTTGCGGGCGACGCCGAGGTCGGCGGCGAGCGAGCGGTACGGGGGCAGACGGGTGCCGGGGGCGAGCCGGCCGCTGCGTACGGCGTCCCGCAGGGCCCGGATGAGGGCGGCGCGGCGACCGCCCGGACCGTCGAGTTCCAAGTGCAGGTCCGCGCCGATGCCTTGGGCGGAATTGACCCACGTTTCTGCCATGGAAGTGCACCCTACTGTCGGTCTTTGCGGCCCGTAGGTTGAAGGACATGACGACGAACACGGTGCATACGACGACCCCGACCGACACGACCCACGCGACCGACCCGGCGACCACGACGACCACGGCTCCCGTGGGCTCCGCTGCGGCCGTCGCCGAGGCCGGCCGGGCCCGGCTCGACTTCGCCAAGTCCGCCCCGAAGGCCTTCCGCGCCCTCATCGGCTTCGACGCGGCGGCGCGGGACGGTCTCGATCCGGCCCTCGTCGAGCTGATCCAGATCCGCTCCTCGCACCTCAACCACTGCGCGTACTGCCTGCACATGCACACCAACGACGCCCGCAAGGCCGGTGAGAGCGAGGACCGGCTGCACATGGTCGCCGTCTGGCGCGAGGCCCGGCACTTCTTCACCCCGAAGGAGCAGGCCGCCCTGGCCCTCACCGAGGCGCTCACCACGGTCGCCGACGCGGGCGTCCCCGACGACGTCTACGCCGAGGCGGCGGCCTGGTTCGATGACCAGGAACTGGCCCAGGTCATCGCCCTGATCTGCGCGATCAACACCTGGAACCGGGTTGCGCTGTCCACGGCGAAGGTGGCGGGGACGGACGAGCGGCGCCGCTGACCGTGCTGAGGGAAGGGGTGCGCCCTCCCTCGCGACCACCGGCGTGAGCGGGATTCTCACGCCGGGGTCGCCAACCTCACGGACCCCCGGCTCGCGAGGTCCCCTCACACCACCATCGGCCGGTCGTACGGTCCAATGGGCGCCGGCAGTGCCGAGCTCCCCGTCAGATAGCGATCGACGGCCGCCGCCACCGCCCGCCCCTCCGCGATCGCCCACACGATGAGCGACTGCCCCCGCGCCGCGTCCCCCGCGGCGAAGACGCCCGGGACGTTGGTCGCGAACCCGGCGTCCCGCGCGATCGTGCCCCGCGGCTCCATCGCCAGGCCGAGCTGGTCGATGAGCCCGTCCTCCCGGTCGGGCCCGGAGAAGCCGAGCGCGAGCAGCGCCATGTCGACGGGCAGCTCGCGCTCGGTGCCGGACACCGGCTGCCGTCGCGCGTCCACCTCCACGAGGTGCAGGGCCCGCACATGCCCCTCGGCGTCCCCCGAGAGGCGGAGCGTCGACGCCGCGAACAGGCGCGCGTCCGCGTCCGCCGCCGGTGCGGTCCGCAGCTCGCCGGCCTCCTCGTGCGCCCCCGACAACCGGTAGATCTTCGGGTACGTCGGCCAGGGCTCCACGTCCTCGTCCCGCTCGGTCCCCGGCAGGGCGTAGATGTCCAGCTGTGTCACCGAGGCCGCACGCTGCCGTACCGCCGTCCCCAAGCAGTCCGCCCCCGTGTCACCACCCCCGACGATCACGACATGTCTCCCGGCCGCGGACATCGGCGAGGCCTCCAGATCTCCCGCGCACACCCGGTTCGCCAGCGGCAGGTACTGCATCGCCTGATGCACACCGGCCAGCTCGCGCCCCGGCACGGCGAGTTCGCGCCACGCCGTCGCGCCGGTCGCGATCACCACGGCGTCGTACCGCGACCGCAGCTCCGCCGCCCCGATGTCCCGCCCGACCGCCGTCGACGTACGGAACCTGGTCCCCTCGGCCCGCATCTGCTCCAGCCGCCGTTCCAGATGGTGCTTCTCCATCTTGAACTCGGGGATGCCGTACCTCATCAGCCCGCCGGCCCGGTCGTCCTTCTCGTACACGGCTACGGTGTGTCCCGCCCGCGTGAGCTGCTGTGCCGCCGCCAGCCCCGTGGGCCCGGACCCGATCACCGCGACCGTCCGCCCGCTCAGCCGGTCCGGGGGACTGGGCCGCGCGAAGCCCTCCTCCCAGGCGCGGTCGGCGATCGCGCACTCGACGTTCTTGATGGTGACCGCCGGCTGGTTGATGGCGAGCACACAGCCCGCCTCGCAGGGCGCCGGACACAACCGTCCCGTGAACTCGGGAAAGTTGTTCGTGGCGTGCAGCCGGTCGCTCGCCGCCCGCCAGTCGTCCCGGGAGACAAGGTCGTTCCACTCCGGGATGAGATTGCCCAGGGGACACGCCTCGTGGCAGAAGGGGATGCCGCAGTCCATACAGCGGTCCGCCTGCTGGTTGATGATGGGAAGGAGCGCCCCCGGGACATAGACCTCGTTCCAGTCGCGCACTCGCTCCTCGACCGGCCGCCTGGGCCATTCCTGGCGGGGTGTGGTCATGAAACCCTTGGGATCGGCCATGGCCGGCATTCCTTGCATCGGGGTACGACGGGCCGTACGTCATCGGCGGCACCCTTTCGGCCACGATACGTCCCGTCGGCGACCCGCGCAGAGCCCCCGCCGGCGGCTCACACGAGGGCCGGCAGGTACGCCACCACCGCACCGGCCGCGGCGACCGTCCGCACGTGGTTCCACGCCGTCCACTCGCGCACGTACGTCGGCCAGTAGGCGGCGGCCTCCCCGGTGCCCGCTTCCACCTTGACCAGCGCGTTGTTGCGCGGCACGTTCGCCAGCACGGTCACCCCGAAGCACCCGAACAGATACAGCGCGCTGCCCACCAGCAGCTCCACGGCCCCCTCGTCCGGCCACAGCACGAAGGTCACCACCGCGATCACCGCGCAGACCAGCGTCGATCCCAGGAACACCGACATGAACGGCCGCCGCAACGCCGTCACATTGATCGCCTTCATCGCGGCGACGCCCTGCGCCGCGGGCAGCGCGGCCAGCCCCTGCATCACGAAGGTCGAGAAGCCGCAGAAGACCCCCGCCACCAGCCCCGCCCCGAGCAGCCCCACGACCGTCAGCACAAAGTACGGCCCGTCGATCACGTCACCCACTCCTCCCCTGTCGTATCGGGCCCCCGACCGGCACACCGGTCGTCCCCGCTCCTCCTCAGTGAATCCCGGCCGACCGACCCGGACCATTCCTCAGCGCCGCAAGCCCATACGCGAGCGTCCACGCGAGGAGGCCCGCGTCGCGTCACGCGCTCCGTCAGCACCCCCGTCATCCCACGGCCGGTCCCCGTCACCTCACGAGCCCGTCCCGTCATCCCACGGACCCTAGCTCCGCCTCCCGCCACTCCCGCAGCACCGTCTGCACGGACGCCGCGATCCTGCGCCGCGCCTCGTACCTGTGCACTCCCCTCATCAGCAGCTGGTCGTACGGCGTGTCCACATGCCGCACCGTCGCCACCACCGCCGACGTCACCGCCCCCTCCGTCAGCGCCCGCCCGGCCGACGACCGCCCCACGCGCCCGCTGCCCCGCTGCGACGCGTACGCCGCGATCGCCCGTGCCCGCTCCGGAGGGCACCGCGGAAACAGCCGCAGGATCTCCGCCGCGAACGCCTCCGCGAACCGTGAGTCCGCGACCGCCCGGCGTTGCGCGTCCCGCGCCCGGCGCCTGCGGCGGGCCTCCGCGTCCGCCAGGCACCGCTCCTCGGCCCGGGCGAGCCCCGCCTCCTCGACGAGGACGCCCTGCCGTTCGTAACGGCTCTTGCGCCGGTTGAACCGCACGACGACGACCGACAGCGAGCTCTCCTCCCGCGCCCGGCGCGTCAGCGCCGTGTCGCCGCGCGGCAGGAACACCAGATGCCCGAGGTCGGCACAGTGGAGGCACCGGGGCGCCCTGTCCTCCATGACGAGCAGCGACAGCGGCCCACCCCGGCAGCGGGCGCAGCGCTTCTTCTTCAGCGACTGGATGACAACGGGAGCGGTACCGGAGCCGGTGAGTGTTCTGATCTCGCCTACGCCGGCCGACGAGGGAGTCACGCGCACTGCCATGTCCGCTTCATTCCCACGGCCCCCTGGCTTCCACGCCCCGCACCCCCCCGTAGGGCGGCCCTGTCCGTCACCACCCCCGCGTCCGTAATCATGGTCGTGTGCGACTCGAAGCGATCACCTGGGACCGGCTCGTCGACCGCCTCGCCGAGCGCCTGCTCGACCTGAAGCCGGCCGACGGCAGCCCCTGGCCACGCGTCGCCTTCGACGGCGCCCCGGCGGCCGCGCCGGGAGACCTCGCCGCTCGCGTCCACGAGGTCCTGCGCACCCGCGGCCGCCCCTCGTTGGTCGTCGGCACGGAGGGCTTCCTTCGCCCTGCCTCCGTCCGTCTGGAGCACGGGCACCAGGACGTGGACGCCTACTACGACGGCTGGTTCGACACCGGCGCCCTGTGGCGCGAGGTGTTCGGGCCCCTCGAAGCGGACGGCGACGGTCGCGTCCTGCCCGACCTCCTGGACCCGGTCACCGACCGCGCCACGCGCAGCCCCTACATCCAACTCCCGCCCGGCGGCATCCTGTTGCTGCACGGCCCCCTCCTGCTGCGCCACTGGTTCCCCTTCGACCTGACCGTTCACCTCCTGCTCTCCCCGGGCGCCCTGCGCCGCCGCACCCCCGAGGCCGGCCACTGGACCCTCCCCGCCTTCGAGCGCTACGAGCAGGAGACCGACCCCGCCGGCACGGCCGACGTCCTCGTCCGCGCCGACGACCCGCGCCGCCCGGCGTGGAGCGGCTGAACGCCTCCCGGCCGTCGACCGCATCGATCCCCCGACGGAGAGGGGCGAGGAGCCCCGGGTGATCAACCGCGTCGTACCGCGGAAGATCATCGGGTTCTCCCTGACCGCTCCCGGGTGCGTGCGCAGGACGGCCCGACGAGAATGAAGGCGCCGGGACTAGCGGTGTGTTCCGCGCCGCGCCGGCCGTCCGGCACCGGGAGGTACTCCATGACCACTGCCGGAGAGATCATGCACCGGGGCGCTCAGTGGATCCCCGATCACGAGACCCTGGACCGCGCCGCCCAGCTGATGCGTGAGCTCAACGTCGGGGCCCTGCCCATCAGCGACCAGAACGAACGGCTCTGCGGCATCCTCACCGACCGCGACATCGTGGTCGGCTGTGTCGCCATGGGGCACGACCCGTCCAAGGTCACCGCGGGCGAGATGGCTCAGGGCACGCCGCGCTGGGTCGACGCGAGCGCCGACGTGGGCGAGGTGCTCCAGGAGATGGAGGATCACCAGATCCGCCGGCTGCCCGTCATCGAGAACAAGCGCCTGGTCGGCATGATCAGCGAGGCCGACCTCGCCCAGCACCTGACGGAGGACCAGATCGCCTACTGGGCGGAGCGGGTCTACGCCAGGAGCGCGAGCCGCTGACCGTCGGCCTGCCTCACCCGCACCGGGCGGTCACAGCCAGCCGTTGCGCCGGAATCCGCGGTACAGGGCCAGGCAGGCCACTGATATGACGCCGATGACCATGCCGTAACCATATTTCCAGTGCAGCTCGGGCATGTGGTCGAAGTTCATGCCGTAGACCCCGCAGACCATCGTGGGTACGGCGACTATCGCGGCCCAGGCCGTGATCTTCCGCATGTCCTCGTTCTGCGCGACCGTGACCTGCGCGAGGTGGGCCTGCAGGATGGAGTTGAGCAGTTCGTCGAATCCGGCGATCTGCTCCGTCGCGCGCATCAGGTGGTCCGAGACGTCGCGGAAGTAGGCCTGTATCTCGGGCTCCACCACCCGCATCGGCCGGACGGCGAGATCCAGCAACGGCCGGCCGAGCGGGACCACGGCCCGCTTCAGCTCCAGCAGTTCACGCTTGAGCTGGTAGATACGGCCTGGGTCCGCGCGTGCGCCGTTCTCCGCGAAGACGTCCGTCTCCACCTGTTCGATGTCCGCCTGCACCGCGTCGATGACGTTCAGGTACTCGTCGACGACGTGGTCCGCGACCGCGTGCAGCACCGCCGAGGGGCCCTTGGTGAGCTGGTGGGGGTCGGCCTCCAGCTCCTCGCGCAGCGGGCCCAGCGAGCCGTGCCGGCCGTGCCGCACCGTGATCACGAAATCCTGGCCGACGAAGACCATGATCTCGCCGGTGTTCACCACCTCGCTGGTGGCCGTGAGTTCCTCGTGTTCGACGTAGCAGACCGACTTGAACACCGCGAACAGCGTCTCGCCGTACCGCTCCACCTTCGGGCGCTGGTGGGCCTCGATCGCGTCCTCGACCGCCAGCGGGTGCAGGTCGAAGAGCTCGGCGATACCGGCGAACTCCTGGTCGGTCGGCTCGTGCAGGCCGAGCCAGACGAAACCCGCCCCGCTCTTGCGCACCCGGCTCACCGTCTCGACGAGGTCACCACCGAGGGGGAGCCGGGTCCCCTCCTCGTAGGCCACGCAGTTGACCACCGAGGAGCCCAGTGGGGACCGCGCCGGGTGGCTCAGGTCGACGCGCCGGCGCCTCCTGGCCAGCCGCGCGACCTTGCGCAGGCCGCCGCCCCTGCCAAGGCCCGTGACCTTCCGCAGATTCCCTGCCATGGACATCTGCATCTCCTCGCGTGGATCCTCTCGCGCCGCATTCCTGCGCCTGTCGCGCCAGTGTGCCAGGACCGCGTGAGCAGCGGGTAAGCCTGTGGAAAGCCCCGATTCCGCTTGGTTCCCGGTTGTGGACGACGGGAGTTGGCCCCCTCGGCGCGGTCCTCGCCGTGGACCCCCGTGTGCAGGACGCCTTGTGGACCACACGTCGTAGCCGACTCGTCGTACCGGAGCGTCAGATACTTCGGACAAGTAGGACAAGTGGGATGATCAGGGTATGACGCTAACCGAGAACAGCTATCGGCCCGACAGCCGCCAGTCCCGGGTGGTCTCGTTCTCCGACGCCCTCGCAAGCCTCTTCGACCCGACGACGTTCCGGCGCTTCGAAGCGCTCGGCGTCGGTCCCGGCTGGTGTTGCTGGGAGGTCGCGGGCGGTTCCTCCGTGGAGTCCTGGCTGGCCAAGAAGGTCGGTCCTACCGGCAAGATCGTCGTGACCGGCACCGACAGCTCGTGGGCCTCGGGGCTGTCCCGCTCGCCCGTCGAGCGGCGCGTGCACGACGTGGGTGCGCAGGACCCGCCAGGGGAGGCCTTCGACCTGGTGCACGCGCGACTCGCCCTCGTTCATGTGCCGGACCGCGCGCGGGCGTTGCGGTCGATGGTCAAGGCGCTGCGCCCCGGCGGCCGGCTCCTCGTCGAGGACACCGACCTCACCCTGCAACCCCTCATCTGCCCCGACGAGTACGGCCCGGAGGAGCAACTGGCGAACCGGATGCGGCGCGGCCTGCACCGGTTCCTCGCCGGGCAGGGCACCGACCTCGAGAACGGCCGCAGGCTGCCGCGTCTGCTCCGTCAGTCCGGCATGGTCCGTGTCGAGGCCGACGCGTACTTCCCGGTCGCGGCGCCGGCCTGCGCCGACCTGGAGGCCGCGACGATCCGTCAGGTACGGGGAGACCTCGTCGCCGGGAAGTTCGCCACCGACCAGGATGTCGAGCAGCACCTGACCAACATCGCCTCCGGCACGATGGATCTGGCGGCCGCTCCGATGATTTCGGCGTGGGGGCGTAAGAGGTAGGTGTGCGGCGGGCTCATCCGGGGGCTCGTCCGGGGACTGAGATGCGTTCCCGCCCAGCTGCGCGCGGACGGTGTGCCGGTGACCCGGTTCGGTCGCCTGACCCGGGCTCGGGCCTCGCTCACCGAACGGCCGGTCCCACGGGTGGCCGCCCACCCACCTGCTCCACCGCCCGCGCCCCCGCCGCGCATCCCTCGTGCGCTGCCGCCTCCGGTTCGGCTCCCGCGACCAGGGCGGCGAGAAAGGCGCCGGTGAAGGCGTCACCGGCACCCGTGGTGTCCAGGGGCCTGGCCGCTGCGGCGGGGACGTGGGCGCGTACGGTGCCGGAGCGGGCCACCAGAGCACCGTCGGCGCCCTGCTTGGCCACCACCAGCGGGACGTGGCGGCTCAGCTTCGCCGCCGCGTCGGCCGCGTCCGGCAACCCGGTGAGCAGGCAGGCCTCGTCCCGGCTGGGCAGCAGCACCGCCACGCCGTCGGTGAGCGCGAGGAAACGGTCCACTCCCAGTTCCGCGAGGAACCCTGCCGACGCCGGGTCCATGCTGACCGGCACCCCACGCGCGCGTGCCGCCGCCAGGGCCACCGCCACCACCGCCCGGCCGGATTCGGAGAAGAGCAGGTAGCCGGAGAGGTGCAGCCAGGCCACGCCGTCGAGCAGCGCGTCCGACCAGTCCCCGGGACCGAGCCGCAACGACGCGCCACTGTCGGTGAGGAAAGTCCGCTCGGCCGCGGCGCCCGTGTCCACCAGGCAGATCACCGTCCCCGTCGGCGCCTGTGGGTCGACCACCAACTGGGCCCTGACCCCCGCCGCGGTCAGCGCCCGCTCGTGCCACGCCGCCGCGTCCGGCCCGACCCGCCCCAGCAGCCGTACGTCCGCGCAGCCCCAATGGGCCGCCCAGCAGGCCACGTTGGCGCCCGCGCCCCCGGGCAGCGTCCGGATCACGGCGGCGGTGTCCGTGCCCCCGGACAGCGGTCCCCGGTGCCGGGCCACGACGTCCGTCACCACGTCCCCGACGATCAGCACAGCGCCGCCCGGCGCGCCGGCCCCCGGTCCGCTCACGCCCCGGCCCACGCCGCCGCGATCCGCGCCGCCAGCCGTACGTTGCCGCGCACCGCGGCCAAGTTGGCGCTCAGCGACGCACCCTCGGTGTGCCGCACCAGGTGGCCGAGCAGGAACGGTGTGACGGCCTGTCCGGTGATGCCCTCCGCCTCGCACGCCTGCAGCGCGTCGGCCAGCACACGCGCGTGCAGGCCGGGATCGAGCTGCTCGGCCTCCGGCACCGGGTTGGCCACGATCAGCGCCGACTCCGGCCCGCCGACCGCGTCCTGCGCCCGCATCACGTCGGCGACCTGCCGCGGGCTGTCCAGCGTCCAGTCCACAGGGTGCCCGGAGTCCGACAGATAGAAGCCGGGAAAGCGGTCCGTGCCGTAGCCGGCCACCGCCACGCCCAGCGTCTCCAGCCGCTGCAACGTCGCCGGCACGTCCAGGATCGACTTCACGCCCGCGCACACCACCGTGATCCGCGTCCGCGCCAGCAGGCCCAGGTCGGCGGACTCGTCCTGCGTCACCGTCCACTGCCGGTGCACCCCGCCGAGCCCGCCGGTCGCGAACACCCGTACGCCCGCCAGCGCCGCCAGCAGCGCGGTCGCCGACACCGTGGTCGCCCCACTCGCCCCGGCGGCCACGGCGAGCGGCAGATCGCGGTGGCCCAGCTTGCGGATGTCGTCCTCGTTCGCGACCCGCTCCAGCTGCTCCTTGTCCAGGCCGACCCGGGGCTGCCCGTCCAGCACGGCGATCGTGGCCGGTACGGCGCCCTCCTGCCGTACCGCCTCCTCCAGCTCCCGTGCCACCCGCAGATTGCGGGGCCGCGGCAGCCCGTGCGCGATGATCGTGGATTCCAGCGCCACCACGGGCCGACGTGCGTGGACCGCCTCCCGGACCTCTTCGGACACCACCAGCGTCACGCGCCTGCCTCCTGTCAGTCGGTCTTCCCTCATCTCTGGCGGGCGGCGCGCCCCGTCAAACCCTTGCGGCCGGTGCCGGACGGCACCAGCCTGGGGGCATGACCGACAACACCGCACGTCTCGACCACGTCGTCCTCTGGGTGCGCGATCCGGTCGCCGCCGCCGACTTCTACGAGCAGGCGGTCGGTCTGGAGCCGGTCAGGCGCAGCGAGTTCGCCGCGGGGCAGGTGCCCTTTCCCTCGGTACGCGTGAACGCGGAGACGATCATCGACCTCATGCCGCGCAGCGCGGCGGAGCGCATGACGATGCTCCCGGGCGCTGCGGAGAGTTCCGGGCATCCCGTCAACCACGTCTGCCTCGCCCTGCCCGAGGGCGACTTCGACGCCCTGCGCGACCGCTTGGCGGAACGCGGGGTTCCCATGACGGACATGGGACACGACTCCTTCGGCGCCCGCGGCAACGCCCGGCGCAACTTCTACTTCCGTGACCCGGACGGCAACCTCTTCGAGGCGCGCCACTACGCCTGAGACGCCCGCACCGGGGGCCCGCGGGTGGGCCCCCGGCCCGTCTCAGAACAGCGGCTCGGGCAGTACGCCCTCCAGCGCGAGCAGCTTCCGCTTGGTCTCCAGACCGCCGCCGAACCCGCCGATGCCGCCGTCGCTCTCCACGACCCGGTGGCAGGGCACGACCACGGGCAGCGGGTTGGCGCCCATCGCCGTCCCCACCGCCTGGGCGGCGCCCGGCTGACCGACCCGGCCTGCCAGATCGCCGTACCCGACGACCGAGCCGTACGGCACGCCGGACGCCAGTTCGCGCAGCACCTCGCGGTTGAAGCCCGAGATCAGCGACCAGTCCAACGGCAGCTCGAAAGCGCGGCGCTCGCCCGCGAAGTAGGCCTGGACCTGTCGTATCGCCTCGGTCAGCAGCGGTGAGCCGGGTGCCTCGACCGGCTCGACACCCAGCCGGGACGCCAGCCGCCCGAGCGCCTTGTCACGCACCGGGGCCGTGGCGTGGAACACGACGTTGACCAGGCCCTCGCCGGTCGCGGCCAGCAGCAGCGGACCGATGTCGCCGGCGACGACGGCCCACACGACCTGCTGCTCGTACTGCCCATGGCTGTCCATGCGCCCACCGTACGACCCGCCACCGACAACGCCCGCCGGTTCCGGTGCCGGAACGTCACTGCCCGCCGAGCGCGTCCCTGACGACGTCGGGCTTGTTGGTGATGACGCCGTCGACGGCGTACCCGGCGACCTTGCGGGCCGTCGCGGCGTCGTCGACGGTCCAGGTGAAGACCTCCAGCGGCCTGCCGTGCGCACCGGTGATCGCGTGCACGGCGGAGACGTAGCCGGCCGTCAGGGACGTGTAGGAGGGATTGATCTGGTCGACGAAGCGCCCGTAGTTTCGCACCTGGGCCAGGGACGGCGTACCGAGGAAGCCGGTCTTCACCGCGGGCCCCAGCTCGTGCACGGTGCGCAGGCTGTCCACGTCGAAGCTCTGCACGATCAGCCGGTCCGCCAGGTGCTGCCCGTCCAGCCATCCCTCGTTGCCGAGCACCTTCAGTGTCTCGCCCTCGATGCCCGGGTACAGCTCCGACTGCTTGATCTCCAGGAGCAGCTTCTGGTGATGGTGCTCGATCCGGCGCAGGTACTCCGTGAGCGTCGGCACGCGCGCGCCCGCGTGGGCGGACCCGAACCAGCTCCCCGCGTCCAGGCGCGCGATCTCGGCGGCGGTGAAGTCCTTGACCCTCCACGGCGCTCGGCCGGGGAACACCTGCTCCACGTCGGTGGTGCGCCGCAGGGTGTCGTCGTGCAGCACCACGAGCTCGCCGTCCTTGGTGCGCTGCACGTCGTTCTCGACCCACTCGATGCCCAGCTCGGCGGCCTTGTCGACGGCGGCCAGGGTGTTCTCGGGCGCATAGGCGGAGGCGCCCCGGTGGGCCAGCACCACGGGAGGCCCGGCAGCATCGCCGTCGGCCCCGGCGCCGTAGGCGGGGAACAGCACGGCGATGCTCCCCAGGAGCGCGGTGGTCGTGGCGGCAACTGCGCGCGCGTGCATGCGTACTCCTCGCGTCGAACCGATCACGGACAGGATCCACCGTGGCATCGGAGGGCCAACGCCAGAGGGGTACAGGATGGACACAGATTGAATGGAGTTGCCCGCGACCACTCACCGGTACGGCACAACTGGGGCAGAGCCGTGTTTCTTTGCCGGAAAGTCGTTCGACCATTCCGGTGCGAGTCATACTCTCTGCCTCAACCCTGACCGCTCGGGCGGTTCTGGGAGGGGGAGCATTTCACGGTATTCCGGGACGGAATGGGGCGGAAGGGCAGCCGCGCATGCAGGGCACGGTCGATGGATTCAGCTACGGCCTCGTCACACCGCTGGTGGCCTTCGTCATGGCCTGCCTCGGCGGTGCCCTCGGCCTGCGCTGCACCACCAGAGCCCAGCTCGTGGGCGGCTCCTGGCGCCCCGGCTGGCTGGCCCTCGGCTCCCTGGCGATCGGCTCCGGCGTCTGGACCATGCACTTCATCGGGATGATGGGCTTCACGGTCCACGAGGCCCCGATCCACTACGACAAGCCGTTCACCTACGCCAGCCTGGGCGTCGCCATCCTGATGGTCGGCGTCGGGATCTTCATCGTCGGTTACCGGGGCGCGTCCGGCACCGCCCTGTTCACCGGTGGCACCGTGACCGGCCTCGGCATCGCGTCCATGCACTACCTGGGCATGGCCGGCCTGGAGCTGGACGGAAAGCTGGAGTACGACACGGTCACCGTCGCCGCCTCCGTGCTCATCGCCATGGCCGCCGCCACCGCCGCCCTGTGGGCGGCCGGGCAGGTCAGAGGGCTCCTGTGGAGCGTGGGCGCCAGCCTCGTCATGGGTCTCGCGGTCAGCGGCATGCACTACACGGGCATGGCGGCACTCAAGGTCCACGTGCACGGCGCCGCCGACCCCACCACGGGCGACGCGCCCGCCGCCCTGCTCGCCCCGATGCTGATCGGCCCGCTCGCACTGCTGTGCCTCGCGGGCGTCGTGGTCCTGTTCGACCCATTGATGATCATGGGCAGACCCGCCCCGCCCCGCCCCGAGCCCAAGCCGGGGGTCCCGGCCCACCTGCCGCACCGGACCCGCAGGATCGCGCTCCGCACCCGCCGGCCTCCGGCCCGCAGCGGCTCCCGCACCCCGCAGAACCGCTGATCGGAGCCCGTTGTCAGTGCGGGGTCGTACGGTTGATGCCATGCGGCCCGTTTCCAGCATCGAACGCACGGTGGCGCCCTTCGAGGTCGTCAGTCCCTACCAGCCCAACGGCGACCAGCCGGCGGCCATCGCCGACCTCGCCCGGCGCATCGAAGCCGGCGAGAAGGACGTCGTGCTCCTCGGCGCGACCGGCACCGGCAAGTCCGCCACCACCGCGTGGATGATCGAGAAGCTCCAGCGCCCTACCCTGGTGATGGCCCCGAACAAGACGCTGGCCGCCCAGCTGGCGAACGAGTTCCGCGAGCTCCTGCCGAACAACGCCGTCGAGTACTTCGTCTCGTACTACGACTACTACCAGCCCGAGGCGTACGTCCCGCAGTCGGACACCTACATCGAGAAGGACTCCTCGATCAACGAGGAGGTCGAGCGCCTGCGCCACTCGGCGACCAACTCGTTGCTCACCCGCCGCGACGTCATCGTCGTCGCCTCGGTGTCCTGCATCTACGGCCTCGGCACGCCGCAGGAGTACGTCGACCGCATGGTGCCGCTGCGCGTCGGCGACGAGATCGACCGCGACCAGTTGCTGCGCCGCTTCGTCGACATCCAGTACACGCGCAACGACATGGCCTTCACCCGGGGCACCTTCCGGGTCCGCGGCGACACCATCGAGATCTTCCCGGTCTACGAGGAGCTGGCCGTGCGCATCGAGATGTTCGGCGACGAGATCGAGGCGCTGTCCACGCTGCACCCGCTCACGGGTGAGATCGTCAGCGACGACCAGCAGCTGTACGTCTTCCCCGCCTCCCACTACATCGCGGGCCCCGAGCGCATGGAGCGGGCCGTCAACGACATCGAGAAGGAGCTGGCGGAGCGGCTCGGCGAGCTGGAGAAGCAGGGCAAGCTCCTGGAGGCCCAGCGGCTGCGGATGCGCACGACGTACGACCTCGAGATGCTCCGCCAGATCGGCACCTGCTCCGGCGTGGAGAACTACTCGATGCACTTCGACGGCCGCCTCCCCGGCTCCGCGCCGAACACGCTGCTGGACTACTTCCCCGAGGACTTCCTCCTCGTCATCGACGAGTCGCACGTCACGGTGCCGCAGATCGGCGCCATGTACGAGGGCGACGCCTCCCGCAAGCGCACCCTCGTGGACCACGGGTTCCGGCTGCCCTCGGCCCTCGACAACCGCCCGCTGAAGTGGGAGGAGTTCCAGCAGCGCATCGGCCAGGCCGTCTACCTGTCCGCGACTCCCGGCCAGTACGAGCTGTCCCGCTCCGACGGTGTCGTCGAGCAGATCATCCGGCCCACCGGCCTGATCGACCCGGAGGTCGTGGTCAAGCCCACCGAGGGCCAGATCGACGACCTGGTGCACGAGATCCGCACGCGCGTGGACAAGGACGAGCGCGTCCTGGTCACCACGCTCACGAAGAAGATGGCCGAGGACCTCACCGACTACTTCCTGGAACTCGGCATCCACGTCCGCTATCTCCACAGCGACGTGGACACCCTGCGCCGCGTCGAGCTGCTGCGCGAGCTGCGCGCGGGCGAGTTCGACGTCCTGATCGGCATCAACCTCCTCAGGGAGGGTCTCGACCTTCCCGAGGTCTCCCTGGTGGCGATCCTCGACGCCGACAAGGAGGGCTTCCTGCGCTCCGGCACGTCGCTGATCCAGACCATCGGCCGCGCGGCGCGCAACGTCTCCGGTCAGGTCCACATGTACGCCGACAAGATCACCCCGGCGATGGAGAAGGCCATCGACGAGACCAACCGCCGCCGGGAGAAGCAGGTCGCGTACAACACGGCGAACGGCATCGACCCGCAGCCGCTGCGCAAGAAGATCAACGACATCGTCGCGCAGATCGCGCGCGAGGACGTCGACACCGAGCAGCTGCTCGGCACGGGCTACCGCCAGTCCCGCAAGGACGGCCGCGGCACGAGGGCACCCGTGCCCTCGCTGAAGGAGCACGCGGTCAAGGACGCGAAGCCCGCCAAGCGCGCCAAGGGCAAGGCCAAGGAGACCGTGCCGACCGACCGCCCCGCCGCGGAACTCTCCGAGCAGATCGAGGAGCTGACGGAGCGCATGCGCGCCGCCGCCGCGGACCTGCAGTTCGAGATCGCGGCGCGGCTGCGCGACGAGGTGTCCGAGATGAAGAAGGAACTGCGTCAGATGAGGGAGGCCGGCCTGGCCTGATGGGCCGGCGGGCCCGCTGTGACCTCGCCGCGGCTGCGCTGTGTTGCAAGACCGACACAAAGTGCGGAGCGGAGTACGTGGCTGTCAGTGCCCCTGCGTAAGGTGCTCGTCATCCGCGGCTTCGCGGCAACAGGGGAATGCTCGAGAGGGGAATCAGCGCGTGACCGTCAACATGACCAAGGGTCAGGCCATCAGTCTGCAGAAGAACGACGGCGGCACCCTGACCGCGGTGCGCATGGGTCTGGGCTGGCAGGCGGCTCCGCGGCGCGGCCTGTTCGGCTCGCGCACGCGGGAGATCGACCTCGACGCCTCCGCCGTCCTGTTCGCGGACAAGCAGCCGGTCGACGTCGTCTTCTTCCGCCACCTGGTGAGCGACGACGGCTCGGTCCGTCACACCGGTGACAACCTCGTCGGCGGTGTCGGCCAGGGCGGCGACGACGAGGCGATCCTCGTCGACCTGCAGCGCCTCCCGGTCCACATCGACCAGATCGTCTTCACCGTGAACTCGTTCACGGGCCAGACCTTCCAGGAGGTGCAGAACGCCTTCTGCCGCCTCGTCGACGAGACCAACGGCCAGGAGCTCGCCCGCTACACGCTCGCCGGCGGCGGCGCCTACACGGCCCAGATCATGGCGAAGGTGCACCGCGTGGGCACCGGCTGGTCCATGACGGCCCTCGGCACCCCGGCCAACGGCCGCACCTTCCAGGACCTGATGCCGTCGGTCCTGCCGCACCTCTGAGGCGGCGGGCCTGAGGGTCTGAGCGAGCGGCACACGACAACAACAGTCACACAGGGGGATTGAGGCGATGACGGCCGAGCTGGTGCGGGGGCAGAACCATCCGCTCTCCCAGGCCCGCCTGGAAATCAGGGTCTCGGCCGGCAAGCCGATCGTGGCCGCGGCCACGCTCAGCGACGAGCAGGGCAAGGTCCGGGACACGGAGCGGGTGGCCCACCCGGGCACACCCACCCTGCCGGGCCTGGAGGTGCCCCGCCAAGCGGCGGCGGCCCACCGCCTCGCGGTGGACCTGGACGCGATGCCGGACACCGTGCATCGCGTCCATGTGCTGCTGGCCCTGCCCACCGGCGCCGGGGGGCCGGCCCGCTTCGGCGCGGTGGCCGCCCCCTTCGTCGCGGTCACCGGGCTCGACGGCACCGAGGTCGCCAGCTACACCATCACCGGCCTGGAGGCCGAGACGGCCGTGGTCGCCCTGGAGATCTACCGCCGCCAGGGCGTCTGGAAGGTGCGCGCCGTCGGCCAGGGCTACGCCGGCGGCCTCGCCGAGCTCTTCGCCGACCAGGGCGTGCCCCAGGCTCACCAACTCGCCACCGCCATCAACGACGCGGTCGCCCAGGGCATGGCCCGCTCGGTGGCGGCGCCCCCGCCCCGTACGGCGGACGGCGACCGCACCCGCCAGACCGCCGCACCCACCCGTGGTCAGGAGCACAGCGGCTTGCCCTACGGAACGCAGACGCCGCAGGGCACCACAGCGGGAGGTACGGGCTACCCGGGAGGATCGGTTCCCCCCGACCCCTCCGCGCCGGCCGACCCCTCCGCCCTCACCCAGCCGTCCGTGCCGGCGGGCGGCCCGATCGACTACAACCACCCGCGCCGCCGCAACTCGGCGCCGCCCCCGCCCCCGCCGGCCGCGCCCCCCGCGGCGCCCGGTCAGCCCGCCCGGCCCGTCGCGGGCGACGCGACCGGCTGGTCCATGGACGAGCGGCTCTACAACCAGGTGTGGGGCATGTTCGAGGACCTGGCCCGCACCGCCGCCGCGTACCGCAGCGCCGTGGACTTCGCCGAGTCGCGCATGGACAAGGAGTTGGAAGCGGTCCTGTCCGACCCGCGCAGCCGGATCGGCGGACAGGCCGACGCCGCGCGTGAGGCGGCCCGCGCCCGGCACAGCCGGCTCGTCGACGAGGCCCGGCAGGCATTCGACCGGGACGTCGCCCAGCTGACCGCCGAGACCGACGTCGTCGAGCCCGCGCTGCCCCCGGCCTACGCCCGCTGGGACAACCCGGTCTGGCACGGGTACCGCGTGCCGATGGAGATGCCCATGGCCCTGCGGCTGGGGGACCTGTATCTGCCGGAGTCCGCCGAGCTGCGCGTCCCGTTGTTGGTCCGGCTTCCGCTGGAGCGTGGTCTGTGGATCGACAGCGGACGTGCCGGTTCGTCCGACGACATGTTCCGCGACGCGCACGACCTGCGGCGTCTGGCGATGGAGTCGGCGGTGGCGCATGTGGCGCGGCTGCTCGCCGTGCATCCGGCGGGCGAGTTCACCGTGTACGTCATCGACGCCGCGGGATCGGGCGCGCAGACGCTGGTCCCGCTGGTGCAGAGCGGAGTGCTCGCGGCGCCGCCCGCGGTCGGTGCCGCGGGGGTCGCGGACGTCCTGGGCACGCTCACGCAGCGGGTCGACCTGGTGCAGATGGCGGTGCGCGGCGGTGTGCCCGACGCCCTCCCGCCGGGCTTCGACACCTCCCAGAACCTGGTGGTGGTCAACGACTTCCCGCACGGCTTCGACGACCGGGCCGTCACCCAGCTGCGCTATCTGGCCGACGAGGGCCCGGCAGTCGGCGTCCATCTGATGATGGTCGCGGACCGGGAGGACGCCGCCGCCTACGGGCCGCTGCTCGACCCGCTGTGGCGCTCGCTGCTGCGACTGACCCCGATGCCCGACGACCACCTCGCCGACCCGTGGGTGGGCCACGCCTGGACGTACGAGCCGTCGCTGGTGCCGCCCGGGAGCCGGGTGCTCCAGCAGGTGCTCGACCGGGTCGCCGCCGCCCGCACCAAGCATCGGTAAAGCCCATGTGACCAGGGAACTTGACCTTTGCTTTGCCAGGCGCTTTACCTTCCCTTGGTGATTGGGGTACTGTTTTCCGTACGGAGGGGAGTACTCCCTGACTACTGCGGCGTACCCGTCAATACGGATCAGGCCAGATCCCGGGGCGTCGGCCCACTTCTGGGTGGAAGAGACCTCCGGCAGCGACGACGCTGACCTGACTGTTCGCCGTTATGTACTGCCGGAGGCGCAGTGGATGTTTCCGTGACCCTATGGGTCCTGACCATCGTCGGACTGGCCGCACTGATCGCGGTCGACTTCTTCATCGGGCGCAAGCCCCACGACGTATCCATCAAGGAAGCCGGGATCTGGACGGGCGTCTGGATCGCCCTGGCCGGACTCTTCGGCCTCGGTCTGCTCCTCTTCGGCGGCGGCCAGCCCGCTGGTGAGTTCTTCGCCGGATTCATCACCGAGAAGTCGCTGAGTGTCGACAACCTCTTCGTCTTCGTCCTGATCATGGCGAAGTTCGCCGTGCCCTCGCAGTACCAGCAGCGGGTGCTGCTCGTCGGTGTGCTCATCGCCCTGGTGCTGCGCGCGATCTTCATCGCCGCGGGTGCCGCGATCATCGCCAGCTTCTCGTGGGTGTTCTACCTCTTCGGCGCCTTCCTGATCTGGACCGCCTGGAAGCTGATCCAGGAGGCCCGGGCCGACACGGAGGACGAGGAGTACGAGGAGAACAAGCTCCTCAAGGCCGCCGAGCGCCGCTTCGGTGTGGCCGACCGCTACCACGGCACGAAGCTGTGGATCCAGGAGAACGGCAAGCGGGTCATGACCCCGATGCTGGTCGTGATGCTGGCCATCGGCACCACGGACGTCCTGTTCGCGCTCGACTCCATCCCGGCGATCTTCGGCCTCACGCAGGACCCGTACATCGTCTTCACCGCGAACGCCTTCGCGCTGATGGGCCTCAGGCAGCTGTACTTCCTGATCGGCGGCCTGCTGAGGAAGCTGGTCCACCTGTCGTACGGCCTGTCGGTCATCCTCGGCTTCATCGGCGTCAAGCTGGTGCTGCACGCCCTGCACGAGTCCGGGGTCCACGTCCCCGAGATCAGCATTCCGGTCTCGCTCGGCGTGATCTGCTCCGTCCTGATCGTCACCACGATCACCAGCCTGATGGCCTCGCGGAAGCAGGCGGCGGCCGAGGCGCAGGAGCGCGGCGAAGGTGCGTCGAAGGACAGCATCGACGTCTGACCGCGCCGGACGCGTGGCGACAACCACCGGGAGCGGTGCTCGGCGAATCGCCGGGCACCGCTGCCGCGGTTTCGAGTTCGACTCGCCTGTGGACGCCATGACGGCGACGGAATGCGAGGTCCGAACCAGTCTGGGACGATCACCGCATGACCGCTCGGCTCACGTCACTCGCCCGTGGGTGGACGTCCGTGGTGCCGGTGCTCGCGGCGGTCCTCCTGATCTTCACCTGGGGCCGGGACGTGCCGGCCGCGGTCACCGCGCTGATGACGGTCGTGCTCGCGGGCGCGGTCCTCGCCGCCGTGCACCACGCCGAAGTGGTCGCCCACCGGGTCGGCGAACCCTTCGGCTCGCTGATCCTCGCCGTCGCGGTCACGGTCATCGAAGTGGCGCTGATCGTCGCCCTCATGGCGGACGGCGGCGACAAGAGTGCCTCGCTGGCCAGGGACACGGTGTTCGCCGCGGTGATGATCACCTGCAACGGCATCGTCGGCCTGAGCCTCCTCGTGGCCTCGCTGCGCCACCGCACGGCCGTCTTCAACCCCGAGGGGACCGGCGCCGCCCTTGCGACCGTCGCCACGCTGGCCACGCTCAGCCTTGTGCTGCCGACGTTCACGACCAGCAAGCCCGGCCCGCAGTTCTCGGGTGTGCAGCTCACCTTCGCCGCGGTGTCGTCGTTGATCCTCTACGGCCTGTTCGTGGCGACCCAGACCATCAGGCACCGGGACTATTTCCTCCCCATCACCCACCAGGGCGAGGTGATCACGGGGGACGACCATGCCGCCGCGCCGTCCAGCCGCTCGGCCTGGATCAGCCTCGGACTGCTGTTGCTCGCGCTGGTCGGGGTGGTCGGCCTGGCGAAGGGTGTGTCGCCGACGATCGAGTCGGGAGTGGCGGCCGCGGGCATGGACCACGCCGTCGTCGGTGTGGTCATCGCGCTGCTGGTGCTGCTGCCCGAGACGATCGCCGCGTTGCGCGCCGCCCGCCGCGACCGGGTGCAGACCAGTCTCAACCTCGCGCTCGGCTCCGCCATGGCCAGCATCGGCCTGACGATCCCCGCCGTGGCCCTGGCGTCCATCTGGCTCTCCGGACCGCTCATCCTCGGCCTCGGCTCCACCCACATGGTGCTGCTCGCGCTGACCGTCGTGGTCGCCTCCCTGACGGTGGTGCCGGGACGGGCCACACCGTTGCAGGGAGGCGTCCACCTGGTGATCCTGGCGGCGTACCTGGAGCTGGCGGTCAACCCGTAGGAGACGTTGTCCGGGGCGGTCAGGCGGGTTGCAGGCGGCGAGCCGCGCACAGAGCCCCCCGGCCGTAGGCCGCGCGCCGCCATCAGCCCGCGCCGCTCCCCGCCCCCGTCAGCCCGCCGCCGCCTCTGCCTCCGCGCCCGCCTCGGCTTTACGTGCCCCCGTCGGCCGGGTCTCCGGAAGCAGCGCGAAGCAGCCGAGGCTGAGCAGCGCGATGGCGGTGAGATAGGCGCCGACGCCCCACGGCACCCGACCGCCCTGTTCGGCCAGTGCCGTCGCCGCGATCGGGGTCAGCGCGCCTCCGAGGACGCCGCCGAGGTTGTAGCCGACGGCGGCGCCCGTGCAGCGCACCCGGGGTTCGTACAGTTCCGGCAGATACGCGGCGATCACCCCGAACATCGTGACGAACGCGAGCAGCGCGACCAGGAAACCGAGGAAGATCAGCAGCGGCGCGCCGGTCGCGAGCAGCGCGACCATCGGGAACATCCACAGGACGGCCGCCGTACACCCGATCAGACACAGGGGCCGCCGCCCGTAGCGGTCGCCGAGCACCGCCGCCAGCGGCGTCAGTGCGCCCTTCATCACCACCGCGGCCATGATGCAGGTCAGCATGACGGTACGGCTCACCCCGAGCCGTTCCGTCGCGTACGCCAGCGACCAGGTGGTCACGGCGTAGAAGATCGCGTAGCCCACGGCGAGTGATCCGGCGGTCAGCAGCACCAGCCGCCAGTGGTCGCGCACGACCTCGGCGAGCGGCACGCGCGCGTAGTCGTCGATCCGCAGGAAGCTGGGGCTCTCGGTGAGGGACGAGCGCAGCCACAGCCCCACCAGGGCCAGCACTCCGGCGGCCCAGAACGGCACCCGCCAGCCCCACGCGGCGAACTGGGCGTCGGTCAGCGTCGCCGACAGCGTCAGCACCGCCCCGTTCGCCAGCACGAAACCGACCGGCGGCCCCATCTGCGGAAAGCTCGACCAGAGCCCACGCCGGTCGGCCGGCGCGTGCTCGGCGGTCAGCAGCACGGCCCCGCCCCACTCACCACCGAGCCCGAGCCCCTGCACGAACCGCAGGACGAGCAGCAGCAGGGGAGCGGCCACACCGATCGAGTCGTACGTCGGTACGCAGCCGACGGCGACCGTCGACGCCCCCGTGATCAGCAGCGAGCCGACGAGGACCGGCCGCCGTCCGTGCCGGTCCCCGATGTGCCCGAACAGCACGGAGCCCAGCGGCCGCGCCACGAAGCCCACCCCGAACGTGGCGAAGGCGGCCAGTGTTCCCGCCAGCGGGGAGAACGTCGGGAAGAACAGCGGCCCGAGGACCAGTGCCGCGGCGGTCCCGTAGACGAAGAAGTCGTAGAACTCGATGGCCGTCCCGGCGAGCGAGGCGGCCGCGAGCCGCAGCATGGAAGGTGCCCTTACGGAGCGTGCGTCTTGCATGCCGCGTCAACTACCCACGGTGACGGCCGGTTACGGGGGCGTGCGGTGGTGCGGAGTGCCTCAGTAGGTGACGGTGATGCGCCGGGCGGGGCCGTCGACGCGGATCAGGCCCCCATAAGGGATGACGAGTTGGGGGTCCGTGTGGCCGAGGTCCACGTCGAAGACGACCAGGGTCTCGGGGGCGTACGCCCGCAGCGCTCGCAGTACGGCCACACGCTGCTCGGCGGCGTAACGCCCGGCCTCGTCGGGACTGTTGGGGCGGTCGAAGGACCATGTCTTGGGGCGGCCCATGAGCAGCCCGGGGAAGCGCCGGAGAAGACCGCGCTCGCCCATGTTCCTGAGGGTGCGGAAGACCTCCTCCGCGCTCGGCATGTCCTCGGAGGTCTCCAGGAACAGCACCCCGCCGTCGTACTCCGCCGGGTCGGGCGCGATCTCGCGGTCGGCCATCAGCAGCCAGCCGAGGATCTCCAGGCAGCCGCCCCAGCCGCGGCCCTCCACGACGCGATCGGCGTTGACCCAGGTCCAACCGTCGCCGGGCCGGGTCTCGGGTTCGGCTTCGAAGGTCGCCGGATCCGCCCAGTCACGGCTGACGTCACGCCAGCGCTCGGCGGGCCGCAGTTCGTACGGGCCGGACGTGAACAGCGCCGCACGCAGCGACTCGGCGGTCTGGGGGTGCAGGGCGCCCGGACGGCCCAGCTCGCACATCACGCTCGCCCCGTGATAGCCGACGATGCCGCAGTTGCGCAGGAAGGCGAGAAGGTTCGTGTTGTCGCTCATGCCGAAGAAGGGCTTCGGGTCGGCCCGGATCAACTCCCGGTCCAGCAGCGGCAGGACGGTGATCTGGTCGTCGCCGCCGATCGAGGCGATCACCGCCCTGATGTCCGGGTCGGCGAACGCGGCGTGGATGTCGTCGGCCCGTTCCTGGGGCGTCGAGCCCATCTTCCGGGTCGCCGGGTACTCCACCGGTTCGAGGCCGTACTCCTTGCGCAGCCGCTCCAGCCCCAGCTCGTGAGGGAGGGGGAAGAGACCGGGCAGGCCGGAGGAGGGAGATATCACGGCGATCCGGTCGCCGGGCGACGGCTTCGGAGGGTACGCGGGTGTGGTCATGCGGGGAGGCTACGAGGGGCCCGCTGTCGGCGCACCGTGATAAACCGGGTCCGAGCAGCGGTCCCCGCGCGGGCCGCCCGACCTCGACCGGACCGGAGGAACCGTGCCCCGCACCCTGGCCAACGCCCCGATCATGATCCTCAACGGGCCCAACCTGAACCTTCTCGGGCAACGCCAGCCGGAGATCTACGGCTCCGACACCCTCGCCGACGTCGAGACCCTGTGCGCCAAGGCGGCGGCCGCGCACGGCGGCACGGTGGACTTCCGGCAGTCCAACCACGAGGGCGAGTTGGTGGACTGGATCCATGAGGCGCGGCTCCATCACTGCGGGATCGTCATCAACCCCGGTGCCTACTCGCACACGTCCGTCGCCATCCTTGATGCGCTCAACACCTGTGACGGCATGCCTGTGTTGGAGGTCCACATCTCCAACATCCACCAGCGGGAGTCGTTCCGGCACCACTCGTACGTCTCCCTGCGCGCCGACGGGGTCATCGCGGGGTGCGGTGTCCAGGGGTACGTGTTCGGGGTGGAGCGGGTCGCGGCGCTGGCCGGGGCGGCACAGGCCGACGCGTAGCCCTGTGGGGCCGCCCGGCGCGGGGAGTTGCCAGGGCCGCCGGCCGAGGGGCGGGGATCGAGGGACCGGCGGCCCGACACCGCGCGGAAGCCGTCGTCCCGCGCGGGGCTGCCTCCAGTTGACCGCGCCACCACGCACCAGGGGAGCGCGCGCAAGGGGCCGGCGCGTGCAGAGGATTCACACGGGGCGCGCGTCCCGCTCCGCACGCCCCGGTGAACCTCCGGGGGTACGCGGTGGTCCGGGGTTCACCACCCGCGCGCGTGCCACTCCGGCAGGTGCGGTCGCTCCGCGCCGAGCGTGGTGTCGTCGCCGTGCCCCGGATAGACCCAGGTCTCGTCCGGGAGGGCGTCGAAGATCTTCGTCTCGACGTCGTGGATCAGACTGGCGAACGCCTTGGGGTCCTTACGGGTGTTGCCCACGCCGCCGGGGAAGAGGCAGTCGCCGGTGAAGACGTGCGGGTGCCCGTGGGGGTCGTCGTAGACCAGGGCGATCGAGCCCGGCGTGTGCCCGACGAGATGGCGCGCGGTCAGTTCCACGCGCCCCACCCGGATGGAGTCGCCGTCGTCGACCAGGACGTCGGTCGGCACCGGGATGCCGTCGGCGTCGTCGCGGCCCGCGTGGGTGCGGGCGCCCGTGGCCGCGACGACCTCGGCGAGCGCCTGCCAGTGGTCGCCGTGCTGGTGCGTGGTGACGACGGACGCGATGCCGTCGTCACCGATCGTGCCGAGCAGCGTGTGCGCGTCGCTGGCCGCGTCGATCAGCAACTGCTCGTCGGTGGCCCGGCAGCGCAGCAGATAGGCGTTGTTGTTCATCGGGCCCACCGCGATCTTGGTGATCATCAGGTCCTTGAGCTCGTGCACGTCCGCCGGGCCACCGACCGTCACCTGTCCGCTGTACGTCATGCCGATCAGTCTAGGACGGCAGGCGTACGGCGAGCAGGGCTCGGCGGCGTCACAGCGGGGGCAGCGACGGCAACCGGCCCCCCTGGACGGTCAGCCCGGAGCCGTCCCGCCGGCCTGCGAGCCAGCCCAGCAGGCCGGCCGGGGAACCCGTGACGGTGACCCCCGAGTCACCCGCCGCTTGCCCCGTGTCCGCCCCCCGGCCCGTGCTCCAGGCGCGCGTGCCGTCCGTCAGACGGGTGGGCGGTACGCCGGGGTGGCCGGCGAACCGGCGGGCGAGGAAGTCGATCTCCCGCTCCGTGAACTCCGCCGGCAGGTCCTCCAGCTCGTAGCCGATGCCGAGGTCCACGTGGTGCAGCTCCACCTCGACCCAGCGGCGGAACGGCACCCGCGACGCGGAGTCGGTCACGCCGTTGCGCAGCTCCACCGTGCGCGACCAGTCGGCGGGGACGTCGGCCGTCCCCTGGAAGAGGGCGGCGCTCTCCCGGACGTCGGCGAGCTGGGCGTCCAGGGGGCGCGGGGCGTCCCGCTCGATCTCGGCGTCCCGGGCCTCCCCGGAGACGTACATGGGGCGGCCTTCGAGAACGTTCACCAGGGCGTCCGCGTTGCGGGCGAGGTGGGCGAGTACATGACCGCGACTCCAGCCGGGCAGCCGTGACGGTTCGGTCACAGCAGCGTTGTTCAGCTTGGCCGCTGCGGTGAGCAGCCGTTCCGTCGCGTCCCGTACAGACGCCAGGTCACGCACGTGATCAGTCATGACGCCGACCCTAGCCCCGCCACTCCTTCGGGTGAAGCCGGTGAACCCCGGCCGTAAATCGAATGCACGTGCTATAAGGTCGGCGGTGGCGTCGGGCATGCTGGAGAGCCGGGGATTGTTATCCACTCCGGGAATCCGACCGGCGTTGTCAGTGGCTCCCCCTAGTCTGAGAAAGCACGGGGGCCTCGCCCCTGTCACTTCTCTCAAGAAAGGTGCGGACCGGCGTGGCCGACCGTCTCATCGTCCGTGGCGCGCGCGAGCACAACCTGAAGAACGTCTCGCTCGACCTGCCTCGTGACTCGCTCATCGTCTTCACGGGCCTGTCGGGTTCGGGCAAGTCCTCCCTGGCCTTCGACACCATCTTCGCCGAGGGCCAGCGGCGCTACGTGGAGTCGCTCTCCTCGTACGCCCGCCAGTTCCTGGGCCAGATGGACAAGCCGGACGTCGACTTCATCGAGGGTCTGTCCCCGGCGGTCTCCATCGACCAGAAGTCGACCTCGCGCAACCCGCGCTCGACGGTCGGCACCATCACCGAGGTCTACGACTATCTGCGCCTGCTCTTCGCGCGCATCGGCAAGCCGCACTGCCCCGAGTGCGGCCGCCCGATCGCCCGCCAGTCGCCGCAGGCCATCGTCGACAAGGTCCTCGAGCTGCCGGAGGGGAGCCGCTTCCAGGTGCTCTCCCCGCTGGTGCGCGAGCGCAAGGGCGAGTTCGTCGACCTCTTCGCCGATCTCCAGACCAAGGGGTACAGCCGCGCGCGGGTGGACGGCGAGACGATCCAGCTCTCCAGCCCGCCCACGCTGAAGAAGCAGGAGAAGCACACCATCGAGGTGGTCATCGACCGTCTCACCGTGAAGGACTCCGCCAAGCGCCGCCTCACCGACTCCGTCGAGACCGCCCTCGGCCTGTCCGGCGGCATGGTCGTGCTCGACTTCGTCGACCTCCCCGAGGACGACCCCGAGCGCGAGCGCATGTACTCGGAGCACCTGTACTGCGCGTACGACGACCTGTCCTTCGAGGAGCTGGAGCCGCGCTCCTTCTCCTTCAACTCGCCCTTCGGCGCCTGCCCCGAGTGCACCGGCATCGGCACGCGCATGGAGGTCGACCCCGAGCTGATCGTCCCGGACGAGGACAAGTCCCTCGACGAGGGCGCGATCCACCCCTGGTCGCACGGGCACACCAAGGACTACTTCGGCCGCCTCATCGGTGCCCTCGCGGACGCGCTGGGCTTCCGGACGGACATTCCCTTCGCGGGTCTGCCGCAGCGCGCGAGGAAGGCCCTGCTGTACGGCCACAAGACACAGATCGAGGTCCGCTACCGCAACCGGTACGGCCGCGAGCGCGTCTACACCACGCCCTTCGAGGGCGCGGTCCCCTTCGTCAAGCGCCGGCACAGCGAGGCCGAGTCCGACGCCAGCCGTGAGCGCTTCGAGGGCTACATGCGCGAGGTGCCCTGCCCCGGCTGTGAGGGCACGCGTCTGAAGCCGATCGTCCTCGCGGTCACGATCATGGGGAAGTCGATCGCGGAGGTCTCCGCGATGTCGATCAGCGACTGCGCGGAGTTCCTGGGCGAGCTGAAGCTCAGCGCCCGCGACAAGAAGATCGCCGAGCGTGTGCTCAAGGAGGTCAACGAGCGGCTGCGCTTCCTGGTCGACGTCGGCCTCGACTACCTCTCGCTGAACCGCGCGGCAGGCACCCTGTCCGGCGGCGAGGCCCAGCGCATCCGCCTGGCCACCCAGATCGGCTCCGGTCTCGTCGGCGTCCTGTACGTCCTCGACGAGCCGTCCATCGGCCTGCACCAGCGGGACAACCACCGGCTGATCGAGACCCTGGTCCGGCTGCGGGACATGGGCAACACGCTCATCGTCGTCGAGCACGACGAGGACACCATCAAGGTCGCCGACTGGGTCGTCGACATCGGCCCCGGCGCGGGCGAGCACGGTGGCAACGTCGTGCACAGCGGCTCCCTGAAGGAGCTGCTCGCCAACAAGGAGTCGCAGACCGGTCAGTACCTCTCAGGGAAGAAGTCCATCCCGCTGCCGGACATCCGCAGGCCCCTCGACCCCTCCCGCCGGCTCACCGTGCACGGCGCCCGGGAGAACAACCTCCAGGACATCGACGTGTCCTTCCCGCTGGGCGTGTTCACCGCGGTCACGGGCGTGTCCGGCTCCGGCAAGTCGACGCTGGTCAACGACATCCTGTACACGCACCTGGCCCGCGAGCTCAACGGCGCGAGGAACGTGCCGGGCCGGCACACGCGCGTGGACGGCGACGACCTCGTCGACAAGGTCGTCCACGTCGACCAGTCGCCCATCGGCCGCACCCCGCGGTCCAACCCGGCGACGTACACCGGTGTCTTCGACCACATCCGCAAGCTGTTCGCCGAGACGACCGAGGCGAAGGTCCGTGGTTACATGCCCGGCCGCTTCTCCTTCAACGTCAAGGGCGGCCGCTGTGAGAACTGTGCGGGCGACGGCACGATCAAGATCGAGATGAACTTCCTCCCGGACGTCTACGTCCCGTGCGAGGTCTGCCACGGTGCCCGGTACAACCGGGAGACCCTGGAGGTCCACTACAAGGGCAAGTCCATCGCCGAGGTCCTGAACATGCCGATCGAGGAGGCGCTCGACTTCTTCGAGGCCGTCCCCGCGATCGCCCGCCACCTGAGGACGCTGCACGACGTGGGCCTCGGCTATGTCCGCCTCGGCCAGTCGGCGACCACCCTCTCCGGCGGTGAGGCCCAGCGTGTGAAGCTCGCCAGCGAGCTCCAGAAGCGCTCCACCGGGCGCACGGTCTACGTGCTCGACGAGCCGACCACCGGTCTGCACTTCGAGGACATCAGCAAGCTTCTGACGGTGCTGTCCGGCCTGGTCGACAAGGGCAACACCGTCATCGTCATCGAGCACAACCTCGATGTGATCAAGACCGCCGACTGGCTTGTCGACATGGGGCCCGAGGGTGGCGCCGGAGGTGGCCTCGTCGTCGCCGAGGGCACGCCCGAGGAGGTCGCCGCGGTGTCCACCAGCCACACCGGCAAGTTCCTGCGGGAGATCCTCGGCGCCGACCGGATCAGCGACGCCGCCGCGGTGCCGGCCCCGCGCAGGACCGCGGCCCGGAAGACGGTGGCGGCCAAGGCGCCGGCGAAGAAGATCGCCACTGCCAAGGCGGTCAACAACACGGCGACGAAGAAGGCGGCCGGGGCGGCCAAGAAGGCGCCCGCGAAGAAGGCGACGCGGGCTCGCAAGGCCTGAGCACCGCACACGGAGGGGCGGTGACCGGCGGGAGTGCCCGCGGGTCACCGCCCCTTCGCCGTGCTCCCTACAGCTCGCCCAGCTCCGAGGCGTACGGCGATTCGGCACCCGCGCGTGAACAGGTGATCGCCGCGGCGCGGGCCGCGAAGCGCAGGAGCCGGGTCCACGCGTCCGCGTCGAGACCGGCGAGGGCCTCGGGGGACAGGGCGTTCCGGATGGACAGGCCGTGCAGCAGGGCCGCGTTGACGGTGTCGCCGGCGCCGATCGTGTCCACCACGGCGACCCGCTCGCCCGGCACGGAGTGCTCCCCACCGTCCCGGGTGAAGACCGTCAGCCCGTCAGCGCCCCGGGTGATCACCACCGCGGAGGGCCCCGCCGCCAGCCACTCGCGGGGCGTGCCGCCCAGCCACCGCGCGTCGTCCTCGGAGAGCTTGAGCAGTGTCACCGAGGGCAGCCAGCCGAGGAACCGCGCCCGGTAGGCCTCCGCGTCGGGGATCAGCCCGGCCCTGATGTTGGGGTCGAGCGCGGTGAACACGCCCTGCGCGGCGGCGGTGCGCATCAGCTTCTCGTAGGCGCTCGCTCCCGGCTCCAGAACCAGCGAACAGGTGCCGAAGGACACCGCTCGGGTGCCGGCGGGCAGGCCGTCCGGGACCGTGAACAGCCGGTCGGCGGTGCCGTCGACGTAGAAGGAGTAGGCGGCCGAGCCGTTCCCGTCGATCGTGGCGACGGCGAGGGTGGTCGGCTCCGGGCCGCGCTGCACCGCCGAGACGTCCACGCCGGCCTTGCGCAGCCCGTCGAGCAGGGCCTGACCGAAGGCGTCGCGGGAGGTGCGGGAGCAGAACGCCGTGGGGGAGCCGAGCCGGCCGAGGGCCACGGCCGTGTTGTACGGGCCGCCGCCGAGGGCGGGCTGGAGGCCGGCCAGGGCGCCCGTGCCTTGCGGTACCAGGTCGATCAAGGCCTCACCGGCGACGACGATCACGAGTCGGGTCCTTTCTCGGGGCAGCCGCAGGACGTGCGGTGGACGAAGGTGCAGGGGAGCCGCACCGTCCGGGCGGGCCGGTCCGGGGCGGCGAGGCGTTCGAGCAGGATCCGCACGGCCTGGGCGCCGAGATCCTTGCTGGGCTGGGCGATCGCGGTGAGCCGGGGTGAGAACAGGTCCGCCCAGGCGAAGTCGTCGAAACAGCACAACGCGATGTCGGCGGGCACGGACAGGCCCCGCGCACGCAGCGTGTGCAGGGCGCCGATGGTCATGGCGTTGTTGGCCGTGACGAGGGCCGTGGGCGGCGCGGCGAGGGAGAGCAGGGCGGCGGTGGCCCGCTCACCGGCGGCCGACTCCGAGTCGCCGTGCGCGACGAGCCGCTCGTCGTGCGGCAGCCCGGCGGCGGCGAGCCCGTGCCGGTAGCCGGTGATCCGCTCGGCGGTCGTGCTCAGCCCGCGCCGGCCGGCGACCAGGCCGATGCGGCGGTGGCCCAGCTCGGCGAGATGCGTGACCAGGCTCGTCACCGGCTCCGTGCTCTCCGCGCAGATCTGGTCGAAGCGCGGCGTGCCGCTCGCCGGCCCGTCCACCACACGGTCCAGGAGCACGGTGGGCACCTGGTGCCGGTGCAGGTAGGAGAGCAGTTCCCGGGGGGACGGGGACGGGGCGACGATCAGGCCGTCCACGCGTCGCTCGTGCAGCAGCTGGACGACCTTGCGCTCGTGCTGCGGATCCTCGTGCGGGTCGGCGATGAGCAGGCCGTAGCCCTGCTCCAGGGCGGTCGCCTCGACGCCCTGGAGGATCTCGGTGAAGTACGGGTTGCTGATGGCCGAGACCGCGAGCCCGATGGAGCGGGTGCGGGAGGTCACCAGGGAGCGGGCCAGGGTGTTCGGGGTGTAGCCGAGCTCGTCGACGGCGTCCAGGACGGCCTGGCGGGTCTGCGGGAGCACCGGCCGGGTGCCGTTCAGCACGTGGGAGACGGTCGCCACGGAGACTCCGGCGCTCCGCGCCACATCCGCCATCGTGGCCATTGGTGTCCCCTTCCGGGCCGCGTCCCGCTGGTTCCGGGGCGCACTTGTTCCGGCGGGGACGGTATCCCATCCGGCGCGTCACGTAAACGCTTGCGCAAACGTTTACGTCACGCCGGACGCCTCCGGCTCACCCCCACGCTCCAAACACACATCCCACCCTCACACCCCGCCACTCACACCCCACCCCGCTCACCCGCCATCCCATTCCCACCCGATCCCCACGATCCCCGCACGCACCCGCGGCTCCACGAGGTGCACCGAGTGGTGCCGGCCGGTCAGCGCCAGGTCCTGGTGGCCGCTGCGCGGGGCCGCTGCCGAGTGCTGGGCGAACCGGTGACAGCGCACCGGCAGGGCGTGGGCGTCGAACCGCACCTGGAGGGCGTACTGCCCGCCCGCCGGACCGAAGGCACGCAGGTACTCGCGGGACACGCCCGCCGTGCCGTCCGCCACGGCGTAGCGGAGGAGGAAGGTGTCACCGGCCCGCAGCCGAGTGTCGAAGAGCAGCTCGGCGACCAGGATTCCGGTCTCGCGGTCCCAACGGACGCGTCCGGTGCGGCAGTTCTCCAGCGCGTGCACGCTCGTCCGGTCCGGCGCGCACCCGGGGTCGCCGTGGTGGACGGCCACGAAGCGGTCGACGCCGTCCTGGTGCGCGCGCACGATGTGATGCGACTCGCGCCCCAGCAGCTCGCGGCGCGCCCCGATCCGTACCTGTTCGTGGTGCCCGAGCATGTGCAGGCCGCCGTCGAGGGGGGCGTCCAGCTCGGCGAGCAGGCGTTCCAGGACGCCCGAGGCCTCGACGAGGGACCGGTAGGAGCGGCCCTCGGGGCGGCGTGCGGACCCGTGCTCGTCGGCCGGCTCGGCGAGCAGCCGGATAAGCGACTCCTCCGGGAGCTGGAGGATCTCCTCCAGGGCCCGTACGGCGCGCAGCGACTCGGGGCGCTGCGGGCGGCGGGCGCCCTGCTGCCAGTAACTCAGGCTCGTGACGCCGACTTTCACGCCGTACCGCGTCAGATGGTGCTGCACCCGCTGCAACGGCAGTCCTCGGGCGGCTATCGCGGCGCGCAGCGCGACGTGGAAGGGGCCGCAGCGCAGTGCCGTGTCGAGTTCCGTGCCCGGTTCGGCGTGCAGGTCGGTGTCCAGGTCCGCGGGGACGACGTCCGCGTGCGGTGTGGCGTGCGGCATGCAGGGGCCTTTCTGTGCTGGATCACGACGGCTGGTCAGACCGTTCGCGCAGGTCGTCCGGGGCACCCGGGCGGCGGCAGGCCGCCTTCACATCGGTACGCCGCCGTTCACCGGCCCGAGTTCCTCCGCATTGAAGCGTGTTGACCATGCCTCGACAACACCTGAAGCCCAACCGTGGCGCGCTCGTGGCCGAGGTTCGACCGGTGCCTCGTGGGCGGTGGTGCACCGGGCGGCCCGGCACCGCGGAGGGCGTTGTCCACAGGCTCGCCGGAGTGTCACCGCTCGCCAGTAGGGTGTGAGACATGGCCGATCCCTCCAGCTACCGCCCCAGGCCGGGAGACGTCCCGGACACCCCCGGGGTGTACCGGTTCCGTGACGAGCACCGCAGGGTGATCTACGTCGGAAAGGCGAAGAGCCTGCGCCAGCGCCTGGCCAACTACTTCCAGGACCTGGCCGGCCTGCACCCGCGCACCCGGAGCATGGTCACCACGGCCGCGTCCGTGGAGTGGACGGTGGTGTCCACGGAGGTCGAGGCACTGCAGCTGGAGTACTCCTGGATCAAGGAGTACGACCCCCGGTTCAACGTCAAGTACCGCGACGACAAGAGCTACCCGTACCTCGCGGTGACGATGAACGAGCAGTACCCGCGCGTGCAGGTGATGCGCGGCCACAAGAAGAAGGGCGTGCGCTACTTCGGGCCGTACGGGCACGCGTGGGCCATCCGGGACACGGTCGACCTGCTGCTGCGCGTCTTCCCGGTGCGCACCTGCTCGGCCGGCGTCTTCAAGAACGCCCGCCGCACCGGCCGCCCCTGCCTGCTCGGCTACATCGGCAAGTGCTCCGCGCCCTGCGTCGACCGGATCTCCGACGAGGAGCACCGGGAGCTGGCGGAGGAGTTCTGCGACTTCATGACGGGGCGTACGGGCACGTACCTGCGCCGTCTGGAGAAGCAGATGATGGAGGCGGCCGAGGACCTGCAGTACGAGCGGGCGGCCCGGCTGCGCGACGACATCGAGGCCCTGAAGAAGGCCATGGAGAAGAACGCGGTCGTGCTCGCCGACGCGACCGACGCCGATCTGATCGCCGTGGCCGAGGACGAGCTGGAAGCGGCCGTGCAGATCTTCCACGTCCGCGGCGGACGCGTCCGTGGCCAGCGCGGCTGGGTCACCGACAAGGTCGAGGAGATCACCACCGGCGCTCTGGTGGAACACGCCCTCCAGCAGCTCTACGGGGAGGAGACCGGTGACGCGGTCCCCAAGGAGGTCCTCGTCCCGGCGCTGCCCGACCCGGTGGCGCCGGTGCAGGAGTGGCTGACCGTGCGCCGAGGCTCGAACGTCTCGCTGCGCATCCCGCAGCGCGGCGACAAGAAGGCCCTGATGGAGACCGTGCAGCGCAACGCCCTGCAGGCGCTCGCGCTGCACAAGACCAGGCGTGCCTCCGACCTGACCACGCGCTCGCGCGCGCTCGAGGAGGTGGCTGAGGCCCTGGACCTCGACAGCGCCCCGCTGCGGATCGAGTGCTACGACATCTCGCACCTCCAGGGCGACGACGTGGTGGCGTCCATGGTCGTCTTCGAGGACGGCCTGCAGCGCAAGAGCGAGTACCGCCGGTTCCAGATCAAGGGCTTCGCCGGGCAGGACGACGTCCGCTCGATGCACGAGGTGATCACCCGCCGCTTCAGGCGCTACCTCGCCGAGAAGGAGCGAACGGGGGAGTGGGCCGACGGCGAGCCGGAGCGCACCGCCCGCACCGCGCTCGACGACGCGGACGGCGCCCCCCGCGACGGCGGCACGACAGTCCTCACCGACAGCGGCACGAGCGGTCTCCTCGACGGCGGATCGGGTGGCCCCGTCGCCGGCGGCACGAGCGGTCTCCTCGACGGCGGATCGGGCGCCCCTCTCGCCAGCAGCCTCACCGAGGACGACGGTCGCCCCAAGCGCTTCGCCTACCCCCCGCAGCTGGTCGTCGTCGACGGCGGTCAGCCGCAGGTGGCCGCCGCCCAGAGGGCCCTGGACGAGCTGGGCATCGACGACATCGCCGTGTGCGGCCTCGCCAAGCGCCTTGAGGAGGTCTGGCTGCCCGGCGACGACGACCCGGTGGTCCTGCCCCGCAGCAGCGAGGGCCTCTACCTGCTGCAACGCATCCGTGACGAGGCGCACCGGTTCGCGATCACCTACCAGCGCAGCAAACGCGCCAAGCGCATCCGCTCCAGCCCGTTGGACGACGTCCCCGGGCTCGGCGAGACACGCAAACAGGCGTTGATCAAGCACTTCGGTTCCGTGAAGAAGCTGCGATCCGCGACAATCGACCAGATCTGCGAGGTTCCGGGCATAGGTCGCAAGACGGCCGAGACGATCGCCGCGGCACTCGCCCGCACGGCCCCGGCCGCACCCGCCGTGAACACGGCGACTGGAGAGATCATGGATGACGTGGAAGACGGTGCACCCGAGACGACGGCGGGTGCTCCAGGGGAGCCCGTGCCCACGGGCGCCCCGGACGAGCGACGGGGGCAGGAGAGATGACCGAGCACGAGAAGCAGTCCACAGACCGGCGAGATCAGGAACCCGAGGAAACTCAGAAGGTGACCGACGAGGATCCCACGCGGCGTGACGCGGCTCAGGACGACGGAGGACAGGCGGGTACGGCCGGCGAAGCAGGCGCGGCCGCCGAAGCGGCCATCCCCGAACTGGTGATCATCTCCGGCATGTCCGGAGCCGGCCGCTCGACGGCCGCGAAGTGCCTGGAGGACCTCGGCTGGTTCGTGGTCGACAACCTTCCCCCCGCGCTGATCCCCACCATGGTGGAGCTCGGTGCCCGCTCGCAGGGCAACGTGGCGCGGATCGCGGTCGTCGTCGACGTACGCGGCCGACGTTTCTTCGACAATCTGCGCGAGTCGCTCGCCGACCTCGACACGCGCGGGGTGACGCGGCGGATCGTCTTCCTGGAGTCCTCCGACGAGGCCCTGGTGCGCCGCTTCGAGTCGGTGCGCCGCCCGCACCCCCTCCAGGGCGACGGCCGGATCGTCGACGGCATCGCCGCCGAGCGCGAGCTGCTGCGCGAGCTGCGCGGCGACGCCGACCTGGTGATCGACACCTCCAGCCTGAACGTGCACGAGCTGCGCGCCAAGATGGACGCCCAGTTCGCGGGCGAGGAGGAGCCGGAGCTGCGGGCGACCGTCATGTCCTTCGGCTACAAGTACGGCCTGCCGGTCGACGCCGACCTCGTCGTCGACTGCCGCTTCCTGCCCAACCCGCACTGGGTCCCGGAGCTGCGCCCCTTCACCGGCCTCAACGAGGAGGTGTCGGGCTACGTCTTCAACCAGCCCGGCGCGAAGGAGTTCCTCGACCGGTACGCCGAGCTGCTCCAGCTGATCGCGACCGGCTACCGGCGCGAGGGCAAGCGGTACGTGACCATCGCCGTCGGCTGTACGGGCGGCAAGCACCGCTCGGTCGCGATGTCGGAGAAGCTCGCCGCGCGCCTGGCGGCCGAGGGCGTGGAGACGGTGGTCGTGCACCGGGACATGGGACGGGAATGACAGGACGTACGTTGCGGCTGAGCCGGCTGCGCAAGGTCACCCCCGAGGGGCGTGGCGGCCGGCTCACCGAGCCCCGGGGCAGCCGTGCGCGCCGCCGGGGCACCCAGCCCAAGGTGGTCGCCCTCGGCGGGGGCATGGGGCTGTCCGCCTCGCTCGCCGCGCTGCGCCGCATCACCGGTGACCTCACCGCCGTCGTCACCGTGGCCGACGACGGCGGTTCCAGCGGCCGGCTCCGCGACGAGCTGGGCGTGCTGCCGCCCGGCGATCTGCGCAAGGCCCTCGCCGCGCTGTGCGGTGACGACGACTGGGGCCAGACCTGGGCCCGGGTCATCCAGCACCGCTTCCAGTCCGGTGGCGAGATGCACGGCCACGCGGTCGGCAACCTGCTGATCGTCGCCCTGTGGGAGCAGCTCGGCGACCATGTCCTGGCCCTCGACCTGGTCGGCAAGCTGCTCGGCGCGCACGGGCGCGTGCTGCCGATGTCGGCCGTGCCGCTGGAGCTCCAGGCGCTGGTCAAGGGGCACGACCGGGAGCGGCCCGACGACATCGACACCGTGCGCGGGCAGGCGACCGTCGCCCTCACCCCGGGCGAGGTGCAGTCCGTGCACCTGGTGCCGAACGACCCGCCCGCCGTCCCGGAGGCCGTCGAGGCGGTCCTGGACGCGGACTGGGTGGTGCTCGGGCCGGGCTCCTGGTTCTCCTCGGTGATCCCGCACCTGCTCGTCCCCGAGCTGCTCGACGCCCTCTCGGAGACCAAGGCCCGCCGGGTGCTCTCGCTGAACCTCGCGCCGCAGCCCGGAGAAACCGAGGGCTTCTCCCCGCAGCGTCATTTGGAGGTTTTGGGACGACACGCCCCTAAACTCGCCCTGGACGTGGTGCTGGCCGACGAGGCCGCCGTGCCCGACCGCGACTCACTGACCGACGCCGCCAAGCGTTTCGGTGCCGCGGTCGAGCTGGCGCCGGTGGCCCGGACGGACGGAACTCCGCGGCACGACCCGGAGCTGCTGGCCGCCGCGTACGACCGTATTTTTCGGATGCATGGAAGGATCGGCCCATGGCGATGACGGCAGCGGTGAAGGACGAGATCTCCCGGCTCCCCGTCACCCGGACCTGCTGCAGGAAGGCGGAGGTCTCCGCCATTCTGCGGTTCGCCGGCGGCCTTCACCTGGTCAGCGGGCGCATCGTGATCGAGGCGGAGCTGGACACCGCGATGGCGGCGCGGCGACTCAAGCGGGACATCCTGGAGATCTTCGGGCACAGCTCGGAGCTGATCGTGATGGCTCCGGGCGGCCTGCGACGCGGTTCGCGCTACGTCGTGAGGGTCGTCGCGGGTGGCGATCAGCTGGCCCGGCAGACGGGCCTGGTCGACGGCCGGGGCCGCCCGATCCGGGGGCTCCCCCCGCAGGTGGTCTCGGGGGCCACCTGCGACGCGGAGGCCGCCTGGCGCGGGGCCTTCCTGGCCCACGGTTCGCTCACCGAGCCCGGCCGCAGCTCCTCCCTGGAGGTGACCTGCCCGGGTCCCGAGGCCGCGCTCGCCCTGGTCGGCGCCGCCCGTCGGCTGTCGATCGCCGCGAAGGCCCGCGAGGTGCGGGGCGTGGACCGGGTCGTCGTCCGTGACGGTGACGCGATCGGCGCGCTGTTGACCCGGCTCGGTGCCCATGAGTCGGTGCTGGCCTGGGAGGAGCGGCGGATGCGCCGCGAGGTGCGTGCCACCGCCAACCGGCTCGCCAACTTCGACGACGCCAACCTGCGGCGTTCCGCCCGCGCGGCGGTCGCCGCCGGCGCCCGGGTGCAGCGCGCGCTGGAGATCCTCGCCGATGACGTCCCCGAGCACCTCGCGGCCGCCGGGCGGCTGCGTATGGAGCACAAGCAGGCCTCGCTGGAGGAGTTGGGCGCGCTGGCCGACCCGCCGCTGACCAAGGACGCCGTCGCGGGCCGCATCCGCCGGCTGCTGGCGATGGCGGACAAGCGTGCGACGGACCTGGGGATCCCGGGCACGGAGGCGAACCTCAGCGAGGAACTGGCGGACAATCTCGCCGGGTGACGCCGCGTCGGACCCACCGGTGCCGATCCCTGCCCCAGCAGGCCCGGCACCGGCGTCACGCCCTCCTCACCCTTCCCTGACAGCAGCGGGCTTGCGCCCTCAACCCCCTTGACGCGCTCTTGACTTGACCATGATCTGTCATGAGCCTGGCATCCATTCGCCACTGTGGCGAACCACCGCAAGGGGGGCTCATGAGACGAAGAGCGAGATCGATCCTCGCCGCCGGCGTGCTCCTGCTGGGCGGCCTCACCCTGGCACCCTCGGCCCAGGCCGACGAGAAGGCGTCCGACCAGGACACCGAAGAGGTCAAGGTCTTCCGCGCCGACGTCACCAGGCAGCAGGTACCCCTGCTGCTCGCCACCGGGCAGGACAGTCACGAACTCGGTGAACGGATTCCCGACAGGGGCACCGCCACCGTCGAGGTCTACCTGACCGACAAGCAGGCCGCCAAGCTGGAGCGACAGGGCGTCGGCCTCACCGAGCACAAGCTCTCGGCGAAGGCACGCGCACGCGTGGCCGCCGCGGGCGACGGGGTCTTCCGGCCGTACAGCGGGAAGGGCAACCTCAAGGAGGAGATCCTCAGGACCGGTCAGGAGCACCCGTCCCTGACCAAGGTCGTCTCCATCGGCAAGACCCTTCAGGGCCAGGACATCCTCGCCCTCAAGCTCACCAAGAACGCCAAGAAGACCAAGGACGGCGCCAGGCCCTCCGTCCTCTACGTCTCCAACCAGCACGCGCGTGAGTGGATCACGCCGGAGATGACCCGGCGGCTGATGCACCACTACCTCGACAACTACTCCACCGACAAGCGCGTCAAGAAGATCGTCGACACCACCGAACTGTGGTTCGTCCTCTCGGCCAACCCCGACGGCTACGACTGGACGCACCACGCCGACGGCGACCGCCAGTGGCGCAAGAACATGCGCGACAACAACGGCGACGGCGCCCACACCATCGGCGACGGCGTCGACCTCAACCGCAACTTCGCCTACAAGTGGGGCTACGACGACGAGGGTTCGTCCCCCCAGCCCACGAGCCAGACCTACCGCGGCCCCGGCCCCAACTCCGAGCCCGAGACCAAGGCGCTGGACGCCTTCGAACGGCGGATCGGCTTCGAGTACGGCATCAACTACCACTCCGCCGCCGAACTTCTGCTCTACGGCGTCGGCTGGCAGGTCGCCACCCCGACCCCCGACGACGTCCTCTACAAGTCCCTCGCCGGTACGCCGGACAACTCCGCGATCCCCGGCTACCATCCGCAGCTCTCCTCCGAGCTGTACACCACCAACGGCGAGGCGGACGGCCACGCGGCCAACGTCCACGGCACCGCGATGTTCACCCCGGAGATGTCCACCTGTCAGACCGCGTCGAACGTCGACCCCGACGACGCCTGGAACCCGGCCGACTGCGAGTCGATCTTCACCTTCCCGGACGACGAGAAGCTGATCCAGCAGGAGTTCATCAAGAACGTCCCGTTCGCGCTCTCCGTCGCCGAGTCCGCCGCGCGGCCCGACCGGCCCAGGTCCTCGGTCGGCGTGGACGCGCCCGACTTCACCCCGGCGGCGTTCACGACGTCGTACTCGCGCGGCGCCGACCAGGAGGTCTCCGTCGTCGCACGGAAGTCCGTGCGCGACAAGGAGCTCAAGTACCGCGTCAACGGCGGCCGTACGCACGACATGCGGCTGCGGCCCTGGAAGGGCGGCGAGACGTACGGCGGTGAGGACAACCTCTACTTCGACGAGTACCGGGCGAAGGTCGCCGACGGCGTGCCCGGGGACAAGGTCGAGGTGTGGTTCTCCGGCGAGACGCGGTCCGGGAAGCCCACCACGAGCGAGCACTTCACCTACACGATCGCCGAACGGCCGCGCGCCGACGTCCTCGTCGTCGCCGAGGAGGGCGCGCCCGCGACGCACGCGCAGAAGTACGTGGACGCGCTGAGGGCCAACGGGGAGCGGGCCGCCGTCTGGGACGTCGCCACCCAGGGCGCACCGGACGCGCTCGGTGTGCTGACGCACTTCGACACGGTCGTCCACCACACCGGCGCCGTCCGCCCGGGCGTCGCCACCCAGCTCCAGCTGCGCGCCTTCCTCAACGAGGGCGGCAGGCTGATCGAGGCGGGCGAGACGGCCGGCGGCTCCGTCGACCTCGGCGGGGGCACCCTGTCGAACGACTTCAGCCAGTACTACCTGGGCGCCTACACCCGTACGTCCCTCCCGGCCGTCACCGGCTTCACGGGGGCCGGCGCCCTCGGCGGCGTCACCGCCCCGCTCGGCGACGCGCCCGGCAACCCGCTGAACACCGCCGGATCCTTCGGCGTCACCTCCGACACCCTGCCCGTCTCGACGTTCCCGCAGTTCGCGAGCGAGGGCGCGGGCCGGTACCCGGGGACCGTCAACCCGTACGGCCCGTACGAGGGCGCGTCCATGGCGGCCGTCACGCACTCCGACTACGCCTGGAACCGCCTGACCCGCACCGTCGACCTCACCTCGGTGACGGCGGCCGACGCTCCCACCCTGCGCACCCGGCTGCTGTGGGACACCGAGGCCGGCTACGACCACGCCGTGCTGGAGGCGCACACGGCCGGGGCCGACGACTGGACCACGCTCCCGGAGAAGAACGGCGCCACCGGCACCGCCGTACCGACCGAGTGCGAGGCCGGCTTCTTCCTCCAGGCGCACCCGGCGCTCCAGCGGTACCTGACCCTCGGCGCGGACGGCTGCGCGCCCTCCGGGACCAGCGGCGCCTGGAACAGCTTCACCGGTGCCGCCGACGGCTGGCAGCAGGTCGAGTTCGACCTCTCCGCCTACGCCGGGAAGACGGTCGAGGTCTCCCTCAGTTACATCACCGACCCCGGCTCCGGCGGCCACGGCGTCCTCGCCGACAACGCCGCCGTCGTCATCGGCGGTACGGCGGGACAGACCGACGGGTTCGAGACCTCGCTCGGCGCCTGGACCACCGCCGGGCCTCCGGCGGGCAGCCCGGCGGTGGTCACGGACTGGGGCCTGTCGGGCGAACTGTTCACGACATATGGAGCGGTCACCGCGCAGGACACGGTGCTGCTCGGTTTCGGTCTGGAACACGTCACCGAGGCGGCCGACCGCCGCGATCTGATCGGCGAGGCACTCACCGCGCTCGACCGCTGAACACCAGGTCGACGACCGCCCACCGCCCGTAGTCAAATCGGGTGATCCGGTCGCACGGCCGGGGCGGTCCGTACCCCTACTGGCGGGTACGGGCCGCCCTGCCGTGTATGGGCCATCTCGATGTCACCAGAGGGCCTGCGGGGAGGTAGGGTCGTAGGCGGTCGGGGACATCCCATACAGCTCGCCGGCATCAACGGCCGGCGTACCAACGAGGAGATCGGTTCGTGACGATCCGCGTAGGCATCAACGGCTTTGGCCGCATCGGTCGTAACTACTTCCGCGCGCTGCTGGAGCAGGGTGCTGACATCGAGATCGTGGCTGTCAACGACCTGGGTGACACCGCGACCACCGCTCACCTGCTCAAGTACGACACCATCCTGGGCCGTCTCAAGCACGAGGTGACGCACACCGCCGACACGATCACCGTGGACGGCCACACCATCAAGGTGCTCTCCGAGCGCAACCCGGCGGACATCCCGTGGGGCGAGCTGGGCGTCGACATCGTCATCGAGTCGACCGGCATCTTCACCAAGAAGGACGACGCCGCCAAGCACCTCGCGGGTGGTGCGAAGAAGGTCCTCATCTCGGCCCCGGCCAAGGACGAGGACATCACCATCGTGATGGGCGTCAACCAGGACAAGTACGACCCGGCGAACCACCACGTCATCTCCAACGCCTCCTGCACCACCAACTGTGTGGCGCCGATGGCGAAGGTGCTCGACGAGAACTTCGGCATCGTCAAGGGCCTGATGACGACGGTCCACGCGTACACGAACGACCAGCGCATCCTGGACTTCCCGCACAAGGACCTGCGGCGCGCCCGTGCCGCCGCCGAGAACATCATCCCGACCACGACGGGTGCCGCCAAGGCCACCGCCCTGGTCCTGCCGCAGCTCAAGGGCAAGCTGGACGGCATCGCGATGCGCGTCCCGGTCCCGACCGGCTCGGCCACCGACCTGGTCGTGACCCTGCAGCGCGAGGTCACCAAGGACGAGGTCAACGCCGCGTTCAAGAAGGCCTCCGAGGACGGCGACCTCAAGGGCTACCTGGCGTACACCGAGGACGAGATCGTCTCCTCGGACATCGTCAGCGACCCGGCTTCCTGCACCTTCGACTCCTCCCTGACCATGGTCCAGGAGGGCAACACGGTGAAGATCCTCGGTTGGTACGACAACGAGTGGGGCTACTCGAACCGCCTCGTCGACCTCACGGTCTTCGTCGGCAACCAGCTCTGAGCAGCTTTTCGCAGGCATCTTGATGTGAGGGCAGGGCTCGGGCAGCGCACGCCGCGCTGCCCCTGCCCGGACAAGCGTACAGATCGACCACCCCCCACGGTTAGATAGGCCATACCACGGGCCCCCTAATGTAGAACATCGACGAGCGTAATTAGGACGGTGTGGG